>CALKVW010000178.1 GCA_938004785.1 uncultured Polyangiaceae bacterium | reverse complement strand
CTGTACTGCCCAAGCAATGCGCAGCCCCCCGTGCTCCACCCCATTCGCCCCCAGTTCGGCACGTCACCGGTCGTCGCATTCGTGCTCTGCTGCACTTCAAGGCACAAGTCACCAGTTCGGCCCTCCTGATGAGCGACGCTCGCATCGATGTATTGCCAAAGACCTCGGCGCCGGGCTGCCAGCCTGCTCCCCGGCGCCGGTCGCTACGACAGCCGCCACCAGCGCATTCGTCCCTCGAAGAAGGTCATCGAGCCGAGCGCGCGCCGGGGCTGCCTCCGCCCCTCGTAGACCTCTCGGGGCGTCAGCCCGCCGTACGACTGATGCGGCCTGTGGTCGTTGTAAAACACTCGAAAGTCGGCGCAGATCCTCGCCCAACGACCTCGACTGCCTACGACCCAGTAGTGCCGCCGCACCGTCTCTTTGAAGGTCCGGAACAGCCTCTCGATGCGGCCGTTCGTCCATGGGTGATGCGGCCTCGTCAGGGTGTGCGAGATCCCTTGCCGCGCGAGTGCAGCGCTGAACGCGGCCGAGCGGAAGATCGGATCGCGGTCGGTGAGCAGGCGCTTCGGCGCCCCCTCTTCACCCACGACACGTTCGAGCACGCGCACGACGGCCGCAGTGGTCGGCCACCTCAGCGGCTCGAGCGCGACGAGACGGCTGCCATGGTGGTCGATCACACCGAGCACCCACACCGGCACGAAGCCCAGCACCCACACCACCGTGAGGTCCAGCCCCCAGAGCGAGCGAGGCTCCTTCAGGACGACGGTGCGCGGCCGCTGGCGCCGCGCGTGCTCCATCGAGGCGATCGCGCCCCGGTTTCGCTTCAGCACGGCTCGGATCGTCTCTCGCGCGAGCCTCACGCCGAGGACGCGTTCCACGACGTGTCGGAGCTGCCCCGCCCCGAGCGTCGGGGCGTCGACGTGCAATCGGAGGATGCTCCCTTCGAGGTGGTCCGGGATCCGGTTATGGGCCTTGCGCCTGCGCGGGGGCGTTTCGAGCTCGACCCCGCGCCACCTCAGGTACGAGTGACGCAGCTTGCGCAGCGAGCCGCGCAGCTTCCGAAGCTCTCTTTGCATTGCTCCAGCACGCGCATTGAACTGGCGACGCCACTGCTCGAGCCGACTCGCGAGCCCGAGGAGCAGCCAGACTGCCGCGCTGCACAGGCGGTCGTGAAGGAGGAGGACTCGACGCAGCATCGACTGCTGATCCTACCGAGCCGTGGTTGCCTGAAGGGCCCTCCCGTGCGCAGTGGGGAGAACACGGCGTCACTGGGCCGGTCGTGCGGACCCGAGCGGCGCCCTGGCTCCACGTGGAGGGTCGAGCACGGCCGGTAGCGAAGTGTCGCCCGGTGGTCGAGGCACCCCTCTCGGGAGCGTGGCTGTAGGATCGCGCGCCTGGAGCCCTCCCAGATGCCACCGTTCCCCGACGCTCACCCGGATTCCATGCCGCGCCGCAGTCTCGAGCCCGCTGGGCGATCCGCTGCCGCGGGGACGTTTCGAGGGCGCCACCTCGACGCTTCCGGGTCTGCGCCTTCGATGAGGGCGGTGCGACTCTTCGGACTGCTCGCCTTCACGAGCGGCTGCGCCATCTCCGCCGGCCCGGGCTACGCGCTCGGCAACCCGGACGCCGCGCCGCGCGCCCTCAAGCTCTCCGGGCGTGGGCCCATGTCACGCGAGGGGCCGCTGCTCGGGGGCGCGGAGCTCGGTGTCGACGTCGACGAGGGCTTCCGCGCGCGCCACGGCGCCTTGCTCGGCGGCGTTCGCATCCGCGACCAGGAGCTCGGCGCGAGCTCGCCCTCGCTCGAGCTGGCGCTCGCCGCCGGCGTGGGGCGCGAGACCTACGACGCGACCGGCGCGAGCTTCGGCCCGCTGATGGGCGCGCGCGTCGACGCGCCCTTTCCGCTCTTCGCCACGCCGAGCCCCTCGTCGTCGCGCCTGCGCGCTCTGTACCTCGGAGCCGCGATCGTGCCCTACGTGCACGGCGATCTCATCTTCCCGGTCGCGCCTCGCTCCGACGTCGTGCGCCCAGGGCTGGAGGGCGGCCTCGCGCTGCGCCTCATCGTGGGGACCGACATGACCCTCATGGACACGCTGAAGCAGGTGTTCTGATGCGCGCGCCGATGCTCCTCCTCGCTGCGGCCGCGGCCCTCTCCACGGGCTGCGCCCAGCTGCGTCAGGCGCCGACGCCGCCGCTGGCGAGCCCTACCCACAGGCCAGTGCTCATGGCGGCGGCGCAGGTGGTCGACATCACCCCCGCGCCCGGCCTGAGCTTGCAGGGCCACGGCCCGGCGGGGCGCGTCGCGACTGGCACGATGCTGCGCCTGCGCTGCCACCCGCTCTTGCTCGCGCAGGGCGAGGAGATCCTCGCGCTCGTGCCCTGCGATCTGGGCTGGCCCTCGTTCATGGTGCAGCGCCAGATCGCCGAGCGTGTGCAGCTCGAGCTCGGCCACTTCCCGGGCTCGAAGACGCCGCCGCCGATCGGCGCCGAGGACATCGTGCTCTTCGCGACGCACACGCACGCCGCGCCAGGCCACCAATTCGCCTCGACGAACTACTCGGGGCTCATGAGCTCACCCCAGCCTGGCTACAGCGACGAGGTGGCGGCCTTCGTCGCCGGGCGCATCGCTCACGGCATCGCCCAGGCCTACCGCGAGCTCGCCCCGGCGAAGATCGGTTGGGGTTTCACCGAGCTCCACGGCGTGTCGAAGAACCGCAGCCTCGACGCGCTCGCGAACAACCTGCTCACGCCCGAGGAGCGCGCCTCGCTCGAAGGCGGGCAGGAGGCCTCGCTCGCGCGCCGTGCGATCGACCCACGCGTCGCGGTCTTGCGCGTCGACGACCTCTCGGGGGCGCCCATCGGCGGCTTCGCGGTGTTCGGCGTGCACGGCACGTCGATCCCGAGCACCAACGAGCTCTACCACGGCGACCTCTTCGGCTTCGCGACGCGCGCCTTCTCGCGCCGATGCCTCGAGCGCCATTCGAGGGGTTGCCGCGTGGGCATCGCCAATGGCCTCTCGGCCGACGTCGGCCCAGCCGCCGACTACCCTGGGCCGCGCGAGGCGAGGCGCCTGGGCGAGCTGCTCGGCGCGGCGGTCGCCGACACCTTCGAGGGGATCCGCACCGACGCCTGCGCTCCCGGCGAGCACCCGTCTCGCGGCGAGGCTGCGAGCTGCGAGCCGCAGACGCTCGCGGTCGCTTATGGCGAGGTCGCGATGAACGGCGCCCTCGCCGCGCCCGATCCGGCCTTCTTCGGCGAGGTCGACCGGGTCGCCCCCTGGCCGCCGAGCCGCTCCCGCCTCGACACCTCGCGCCTCTGCGAGGAGCCCGCGCTCGGCATCGTCGCTTCGGGTGGGCTCGAGGACAACTACACGCTCTTCCACCCGCTCGGCGACGCCTTCCGCGAGTCGGGGCCGCTCAGCGTCGACCCCGACGGAGCGGGCTGCCACGCACCCAAACGCGAGGTCGCCACGATCGGGCAGGGCCGCGAATCCTTCCCCAGCGTCGCGCCGATGCACGCGGCCGTCGTGGGGCGCACGCTGCTCACCACCTTCCCGGCCGAGCTCACCGTAATTGGCGGAAAACGCGCGCAGCAGCGAATGATTCGCTGGCTCGACGCGACCTCCGCCGAGCGCCCGGAGCTTCTGCTGCCCACCGAGCTCGTGCCGATCACGCTCGCCAACGAATACCTCCAGTACGTCACCACGGAGGACGAATACGCACGCCAGAGCTACGAGAGCGCCTCGAACCTCTATGGCCCCGCCACACTGCGCCTGCTCGTGAACGAGCAGCTCTGTCTCACGCGGCGTCTGCTGCTCGGCGAGCCCTGCCTGGGCCACCCCGCGCGCGACACGCTGAGCCCGGTCGCCTGGCAGACCCACCTGCGCGCGCTCTCTCCGAAGACGCTGCCCTTCCCCGGTGAGGTCCGGCTCGGCACCCCGGCGTACTGGACCCGCGACGGCGAGCAGGGGCTGCGCGTCGAGCTCCGACAGCTCGACGGCGGCGGCGAGCTGCGTCGCGGCATCCGCGTCCAGATCGCCGACGCGGTGAGCCGCGAGGTGATTGACGACGACGAAGGCGACGGCGTCGCCGTCCGCTACGTGACCGAAGACATCCCGGGGGGTTGCTCGAGGCGCGCCGAGGCGCGTGGCGGCTGCCCTTTCTGGGAGCTCACGTGGTTCCCCCGCGCCGACGTGCGGGCTCGCCAGGCCGGTCGGGCGGTGCAGTTCGTCGTGCGGGAGGCTGGTGCGCCGCGCAAGAAGCTCTGCGGCTCGAGCGAGGGCTGCACCTCGCCGGCGGCGCCTGCTCCGGTGGATTGAGCCTCAGGTCCAGGCTCGCGCCCCCGAGCGTTTCGGCGTCGCGAGCGGCGCTCCGCGAGCTGCGTAAATCCTTACGCAGCACGGCCCCTGAGCACGTGTCCGCCGCGTGAAATCCGCGTGACGCGTTGCGCCTGTCGGTCTACGCGAAACGCAAGAACTACCCACGCAGAAGTACCTACTGCGACCCTCGGGTCGCGGCGCGGCTTCTCGCCTCTCTGCCCCCGACGGTGCCCACATGACCCAGCCCGCCTCCTCCGCCAAGAAGACCACCCGCCTCAAGGGCATGCTGCAGGGCCCCGGCCTCTCCTTCCTCATGGAGGCGCACAACGGTCTCTCGGCGAAGATCGCGGAGGAAGCGGGCTTCGAGGGCATCTGGGGAAGTGGCCTCTCGATCAGCGCGGCGCTCGGCGTGCGCGACAACAACGAGGCGAGCTGGACGCAGGTGCTCGAGGTCGTCGAGTTCATGGCCGACGCCACCACCGTGCCGATCCTGCTCGACGGCGACACCGGCTACGGCAACTTCAACTCGGCGCGCCGCCTCGTGACCAAGCTCGAGCAGCGCGGCGTCGCCGGCGTCTGCATGGAAGACAAGATCTTCCCCAAGACGAACAGCTTCCTGCGCTCGACCGCGCAGCCGCTCGCCGACATGGACGAGTTCGCCGGCAAGATCCGCGCGGCGAAGGAAGCTCAGCGCGACCCGGACTTCGTGGTCGTCGCGCGCGTCGAGGCGCTCATCGCCGGTCACGGCATGGAAGAGGCCCTCAAGCGTGGCGAGGCCTACCGCAAGGCGGGCGCCGACGCGGTGCTCATCCACTCCAAGGAGCGCCACGCCGACGAGATCCTCCAGTTCAAGAAGGAGTGGGGCGATCGCCTGCCGCTCGTGATCGTGCCGACCAAGTACTACACGACGCCCACCGAGGCCTTCCGCGAGGCCGGCTTCAAGATCGTCATCTGGGCCAACCACCTGATGCGCTCGGCGCTCTCGGCGATGCAGGCCACGGCGAAGGCGATCCACGCGAACCAGACGCTCGTCGGCGTCGAGGAGAAGGTCGCGCCGCTCTCGGAGGTCTTCCGCCTCCAGGGCGAGAGCGAGCTCGAGCAGGCCGAGAAGGCCTACCTGCCCAAGGGCGGCCCGGTGGCGCGCGGCATCGTGCTCGCGGCCGGCCGAGGCGACGAGCTCGGCGAGCTCGTGAAGGACCGCCCGAAGTCGATGGTGCCGATCGCCGGCAAGCCGCTGCTCGAGCACATCCTCGACGCCTACCGCTCCGCCAACGTGCGCGATCTGGTCGTCGTGCGCGGCTTCGCGAAGGCCGCCGTCACGGTGCAGGGCGCGAGCTTCGTCGACAACGACGCCTACGCGACCACGGGCGAGCTCGCCTCGCTCGCTGCCGCGAAGTCCTCGCTCGACGGCCCCTGCGTCGTCTCCTACGGCGACGTGCTCTTCAAGAAGTACGTGCTCGACGAGCTGCTCGAGACGACGGGCGACTTCGTCGTCGCCGTCGACTCGATGGCGACCGAGCACCGCGCCGACGACGCCGCCAAGGGCCGCAAGGCCGACTGGGCGCTCTGTTCGGTGCCGCACTCGCGCAAGACGCTGCTCAGCAACGTGCTCCTGAAGGACGTGACCACCGACGCGAAGGCCGAGGGCATCCACGGCGAGTGGACGGGCCTGCTCAAGCTCTCCGCGAGCGGCGCGAAGGCCGTGCGCGAGATCGTCGCGTCGCTCTCCGAGAAGGAGCTCGCGAGCGCGACGGTGCCGGATTTGCTCCGCCGCCTCGTCAAGGAGGGCCGCGAGGTGCACGTCGTGTACACGCGCGGCGGCTGGCTCGACGTCGACACCATCGGCGACGTGCTCGAAGGGAGCGCGTTCCAGTGATCCAGGCGAAGTCCTTCTGCGACGCGGCGAAGGCCGCGGGCTACTCGCTCTACGCGGGCGTGCCCTGCTCCTACGTCAAACCCTTCATCAACTACGTCATCGACTCGCCCGATCTCACGTACATCGGCGCGACGAACGAGGGCGACGCGGTCGCGATCGGCACCGGCGCGGAGCTCGCCGGCAAACGCGCGATCGTGATGATGCAGAACTCCGGCCTCGGCAACGCCGTCTCGCCGCTGACCTCGCTCAACGCGGTCTTCCGGATCCCGGTGCTGCTCATCGTCACGCTTCGTGGTGAGCCCGGCGGCCCGCACGACGAGCCGCAGCACGAGCTCATGGGCGCGATCACGACCCAGATGCTCGAGACGATGAAGGTCGCCTGGGACTGGTTCCCGATGGAGGAGGCCGAGATCGGCCCCGCCATCGAGAAGGCCGTCGCCCACATGGACAAGACCGGTCTGCCCTTCTGCCTCGTGATGAAGAAGGACTCGGTCGCGCCGCACAAGCTCACGTCCAAGCCCGCCGTGCGCCCCCAGGGCGCCGCGCGCACGAAGCCCCCGGTCGATGCGAGCCCCGCCGCGACGACGGCCGAGCGCCCGTCGCGTGAAGAGGCGCTGCGCGCCATTCAGCGCGCGGCCTCGCCCGAGGACATCGTCATCGCGACGACCGGCTTCACCGGCCGTGAGCTCTACGCCTGCGACGACCGCCCCAACCAGCTCTACGTCGTCGGCTCGATGGGCTGCGCTTCGAGCATCGGCCTCGGCATGGCCTGGGCGCGCCCGGATCGCCGCGTCATCGTGATCGACGGCGACGGGGCCATGCTCATGCGCCTCGGCGCGCTCGCGACGCTCGCCTACGAGCAGCCCTCGAACCTGCTGCACGTGTTGCTCGACAACGAGGCGCACGAGTCGACCGGCGGCCAGTCCACCGTGTCGCACTCGATGGACCTCGCGGGTGTCGCCTTCTCGTGCGGCTACGAGAACGTGCGCCGCCTCTCGACGGCCGCCGAGCTCGAGGAGGCCGCCAAGGATCGCTCGCCGGGGCTGCGCTTCGTCTCGCTGAAGACCCGCCACGGCGTGCCCGCCGATCTGCCGCGCCCGAAGGTCACGCCGCGCGAGGTCGCCGCTCGCATCAAGCAGACCCTCGGCCTCTCGGCCCGCGAAGGAGCGAAGGCGTGAGCGGCGCGGGCACGAGCGAGGCGAAGACGGGCGCGGCCGAGCACGGCATGCGCCTGCTCAACCCTGGCCCCGTCACGATGACCGAGCGGGTGCGCCGCGCGCTCGCCTCGGAAGACGTCTGTCACCGCGAGCCCGAGTTCCGCGAGCTCGTCGCCAGCGTGCGCACGCGCCTCGCCGCGGTCTACGGCGAGCCGGGCTACACGCCCGTGCTGCTCGGCGGCTCCGGCACCGCGGCGGTCGAGGCGATGCTCTCGCTCGTCGGCAAGAGCGAGTGCGCGCTGGTGGTCGCCAACGGCGTCTACGGCGAGCGCATGGCCGCGATGCTGAAGGCGCAGGGCAAGGCGCACGAGCTCATCGCCTCCGCGTGGACGAGCGGCATCGACCTCGAGGCGGCCGAGCGCGCGCTCGCGAGCGGCAAGTTCCAGCGCGTGCTCACGGTGCACCACGAGACGACGACCGGCCGCCTGAACGACGTCGCCGCGCTCGGCAAGCTCGCCGCGAAGCACGGCGTGCCCATGCTGCTCGACGCCGTGTCGAGCTTCGCGGGTGAGGAGCTCCGCCTCGCCGAGTGGAACATCGAGGCGCTCGCCGCCACGGCGAACAAGTGCGTGCACGGCGCGCCGGGCGTGTCCTTCGTGCTCGCGACCGACGCCTCGATCGCGCGCGCCTCCACCAACGGCGGCGCGACCAGCGTCTACCTCGATCTCTCGCGCCACGCGGCCGACCAAGCCAAGGGCTCGACGCCCTTCACGCTGCCCACGCACGTGACGCGCGCCTTCGACGAGGCGCTCGCCGAGCTCGCCGACGAGGGCGGCTGGCGCGCGCGCCACGCGAGCTACGCCGCGCGCTCGAAGCGCGTGCGCGGGGTCTGTGCCGAGGTCTCGGCGCCGATCCTGCTCGAGCATGGCGAGGTCTACGGCGCCACGCTCACCTCGTTCCGCCTGCCCGAGGGCAAGACCTACGAGGCCCTGCACGCGCAGCTCAAGCGCGACGGCTTCGTGATCTACGCGGGCCAGGGCAAGTTCGACGGCGCGATCTTCCGCATCGCCGTCATGGGTGCGCTCTCGACGGGGGATCTGGATCGTCTCGCGGCCTCGCTCCGCGCTGCACTGGGGTGAATCGATGGACGGCGGTACCGGACGCGCAGTGGATCAAGCGAGCGACTCTCTCCGCACCGACGTGGGGCGCCTCACGCTCGAGGAGCGCAAGAAGCTCGCCGAGTGGCTCGATGATCCGCTGAACCGCTGGTACCGCTACCCCGCGGCGCGCGCCCTGCTCGGCCTGCTCGGCGGCCTGCCGCTCCGCCCCGACCACATCACCTACATCCACATGTCCTTCGGGGTCCTCGCGGCGGTGCTCGTCGCCTACGGATCACCCTGGGCGCTCGTCGCGGCCTTCGTCTCTCTCGAGATCCGCGACGTGCTCGACTGCTACGACGGCGTGCTCGCGCGCGCGAAGAAGCTCTCTTCGCCGCGAGGGCGCGCGCTCGACGAGGCCGCCGACGCGATGAGCTTCATCGCGCTCTCGATAGGCCTCGCCATCTACGGCTCGCGCCACTTCCCCGACATCCCCTCCGAGCTCTACGCGGCCTTCGCGATCTTCGGCATCATCGTGGGCGCCTTCTGCGCGCACGGCTGCGACTTCTACAAGCGCCGCCTCGGCTCCGCGCTCAAGGAAGGCAAAGACGGAATCGAGGAGGAGCTCGAGATCAAGCGCGTCGCGGCGCGCGCCAAGAAGGCCGGCCCGCTCACCGAGTGGGGCATCTGGGTCGATCGTTGGCAGCTCGTCTACTGGGAGACGAAGTACCAGAGCGGCGACCCGGTGAAGACCGTGCTCGAGCGCGCCCACCGCCCCGGCGTGCAGCTGATGACGCGCTTCGTCGGCCTGATGTCCTGGGACAACGGCATCTTCCTCATCCACCTCGGCCTGCTCACTGGCTACGTGCTGGAGTCCTGGGCGCTCGCGGTGGCCTACGGGCTGACGATGATCGTGATGGGTCGCGTCTTCGCCACGCTCGCGCTCGGTGGAGAGGTGAGGGCCGAGGAGGTGGAGGCGTGAGCGCGCGTATCGACTCTGCTCGTATCGACAAAGCCATCATCCTCGCCGCCGGCATGGGCAAGCGCATCGCGGGTGTACCCGACGCACCCCCGAAGCCGCTCTTGCCGCTCGACGACTCGGGCAAGCTCACCTTCGTCGACTGGCACCTGCGCTCGCTCGCGGCGCACGGCGCGCGCGAGATCTACCTCGTGGGCAGCACGGCGACCTACGGCGCGACCACCTCGGCGATGGCCGACATCCCCGTGAAGTGGGTGCTCAACGATTTCCCGGGCGAGGTCTCGGGGAGCGGGCACTCGACGCACCTCGCGTTCACGAGCGGAAACGACATCCTCGACGGCAAGTCGCGCGTCGTGCTGATGGACGCCGACGTCGTCTACGACCCCTCGCTCTTCGCCGAGCTCGCAGGCGCGCCAGGCCCCAGGTCGAAGACGCTCGTGTGTGGGCGCTTCCGCGAGACCGACGAAGAGGTCATGGTCTTCGGAGACGCCCAGGGTGTGCCGCGCTTGCACGGCAAGGGATTGCTGGGCACGCCGATGGTGCGCGATCTGCGCTGCCTCGGCGAGGCGACCGGCCTGCTCCTGCTCGAGCCCGGCGACCACGACGCGTGGCTGCGCGCGGCGGCGTGGTGCATGAAGTTCTCCACGGCGAAGACGCGCACCGAGCACGAGGACATCACCGGCCGGCTCATGGCGATGGGCGCGCTCGACGCGGTCGTCTTCGACGACGACGCGCGCTGCATGGAGTGCGACACGCCCGACGAGTACGTCGTGGTGAAGCGCGACATGGTCCCGCGCTGGATCGGCGCGCTGCCCTGAGCGAGGCCCACGCGCGGGCAGCGAAGTCGAGGTTTGACAAGCGGCGCTCGCGGCATTGTCATGCCGCCATGCAAACGAAGCCCGCTCGCCGCATCGGCTCCGACTCCACCGCGACCCCCCGCCGCTCGAGGCTGCTCCGCTGGGCCGCGCCCGCGCTCGCCGGCCTCGTCTCGATGGGCGCGCTCGGCTGTGGCGGACTCGAGGTCAAGCGCATCAACTCCGCGGAGAAGAAGCCCAACAACGTGTGGGTCTTCTTCACCGTGAAGGACGGCGAGGAGCCCGTGGGTGGGCTCTCCGCGGACAACTTCGAGATCTACGAAGACGGCAAGATCGTCTCCAAGTTCGAGAGCAAGCAGGTCATCCAGAACCCCGAGGTCGCGGCCGTGATGTACACGATGCTGCTCGTCGACATGAGCGGCAGCATCACCGAGTCGGACCAGATCGACCCGCTCGTCGACGCGGCGAAGCGCTTCGCGACCAAGGTCGGCAAGACGCAGAAGGTCGGCGTCTACGCCTTCGACGGCTCCGACAAGCTCGAGAAGATCGTCGGCTTCACCGAGTCCGAGGGCAGCGTCGAGAGCGGCCTCGAGAAGCTGCGCAAGTACAAGTCGAAGGATCCGTCGACGAACCTGCACGGCGCGGTCATCAAGGGCCTCGACGAGCTCGAGAAGGAGCTCGAGAAGGACAGCCGCCCGCTGAAGTTCGGCACCCTGGTCACGTTCACCGACGGCGCCGATCGGGCCGGTCGCTACACGCAGGACCAGATGAACGAGGCGATGGGCCAGGAGAAGTACGCCAACTACGAGAAGCTCTCGATCGGTGTCGGCGCGGACATCGAGGAGGGCGATCTCACGGCGGTCGGCCCCAACGGCTCCGAGCGCGCCACCGATCAGAAGAAGCTCGGCGAGGCCTTCGACAAGATCGCCGATCGCATCGACCGCCACATGAAGCGCTTCTACCTGCTCTCGTACTGCACGCCGGCGCGCGCAGGCGAGCACCAGGTCACGATCAAAGCGAAGGATCCGAAGACCGAGTCCTCCGGCTCGCTCGACTACACCTTCAAGGCCGACGGCTTCGGCCCGCCGCCCGACTGCAACCCGGAGACGAAGCCGAGCTTCGATCTGAAGGCCTCGGTGAAGGAAGACGGCAAGAGCGATGGCGGCGGCAGCCCTGGCAGCGTGAAGGTCCAGGGTAGCGGCAGCGTCGGCAAGTAGTCGGGGCGCACGCGAAGCACGGCGCGTTCGGGTGCGCGCGTGCAGCTGGCGCCGAGCGTCGGCCACTGTGGGCCGGTGTAGTCAGGGTGGAAAATTCCTGGCAGCACGGAACATCCAGCTACCATGGGGTCCTTCTCGCACGGAGGTCACCCATGGGTCGTGCTCTGTCCAAGCGTGTCGCTTACTCGGTCTCGCTCATCGCCCTGCTCGCCGCCGCGGCCTGCGGAGACGATGGAGGTGCAACGACTTCGAGCGGTGGCTCTGGAGCGGGTGGAGGCGGGCCCGACCTCACCGACACCGACGGTGATGGCATCACCGACGCCGACGAGGGGACCGACGACCCCGACGGGGACGGCATCCCGAACAACGAGGATCCGGACTCGGACGGAGACGGCATCCCGGACTCGGTCGAGGCGGGCGACTCGGATCTGACCACGCCACCCGTCGACTCGGATGGTGACGGCACACCGGACTTCCTCGACGACGACTCGGACGGCAACGGCATCCTCGACGAGGACGACTCCACGGCCGACTTCGACGGCGACGGCAAGCCGGACTTCGCCGATCTCGACGACGACAACGACGGCCTCGTCGACTCGCTCGAGATGGTCGGTCAGGGCAGCGACTGCGACGGCGACGGCGTCGTCGATGCGAACGACGGCTCGCCGGCCGCACCGAAGGACTGCGACGGCGATGGCCAGCCCGACTACCAAGACCTCGACAGCGACGGCGACACGATCGGCGATCTGCACGAGGGCTCGGCAGACACCGACGCCGACGGCATCCGCGATCGCTACGACCCGGACAGCGACAACGACGGCCTGCTCGACTCGGTCGAAGCTGGCGACGCAGACGTCGCGACGCCGCCCGTCGACTCGGACGCCGACGGCACGCCCGACTTCCGTGATCCCGACTCCGACGACGACGGCATCTCGGACGGCGAGGAGGTCGCGCTCGGCACCGACCCGACGAACCCCGACAGCGACGGCGACGGCGTGAGCGATCTCATCGAGGTGGCGGCGGGCACCAACCCCACCGACGCGAACGACAACCCGCTCGCCAACGGCGACTTCGTGTTCGTGATCCCCTACCAGGCGCCCACGACGCCGCCGGAGGACACGCTCAAGTTCCGCACCAACGTGCAGTTCGCCGACGTGTACTTCGCGTTCGACACCACCGGCTCGATGAGCGCCGAGCTCGCGGCGATGGCCAATACGACGACCGGCGTGCCGGCCATCGTCAACGCGCTCACCTGCGACCCGGACCCGGCGAACACGGCCTGCGTGCTCGATCAGGACTGCCCGACGAACTACGTCTGCTTCTCGAACCAGTGCGTGACGAACCCGAGCGGCATCCCCTGCACGCAGAACAGCGACTGCCCGCAGGCGCCGCAGGCCTACGTGTGCGGCAACAACACCTTGCCCTCGGCGCAGGGGCTCTGCGTCGTGCAGCAAGGCCTCGAAGCTGGTTGCATCCCCAACCTGTGGACCGGCGTGGGGCGCTGGGATCAGCTGAACACCTACCGCAACCTCCTGAGCCTCCAGCCCAACCCGGTCGCCACGGCGCAGGCCGTGCCGGGCACCGGCGGCGGCAGCGCGGAGGCGCCCTACCAGCCGCCGCACTGCATCTCGAACCCCGCGCTCTGCCCGGGGATTTCCGCCGCGAACATGAACTGCGCGGCGAGCGGCATCGGCTGCCCGGGCTTCCGCAACGAAGCCGTGCGCATCTACGTGCAGGTCACCGACGCCGATCAGCAGTGCAGCGGAGCGGCCTGCCCCAACTTCACCGCTGCGACGGCGGGTGCGGCGCTGCAGGCGGCCGGCATCAAGTTCGTGAGCCTCTACGGCACGGACGACGCGGGTGGCACGGGCACGCCGCAGTCGGTCGCGCAGGCGATCGGCGTCGCGTCGGGCACGGTCGACGCCAACAACCAGCCCTTCGTCTACCAGGCGATCGACGCGGCCATCGTGCCCAACTCGGTGAACGCGATCCTGCGCCTCGTGCGCGGTCAGGCGCTCAACACCACGCTCGCGGCCGACGACGATCCGAGCGACGCCGTCGATGCGCTGCAGTTCATCGACTACCTGGAGGTGAACATCTCCGGCAACGGCGACTGCCAGAACATCGCCAACGTGGCCGACGTCGGCGTGAGCAACCTGCCCGCGACGCTCGGCGACGCGCTGAACGACGCCTTCCCGGCGCTCATCCCCGGCAGCCGCGTCTGCTGGGATCTGCACCCCGTCGTGCAGAACGACACCGTGCCCGCGACCGACGCGCCGCAGATCTTCAAGGCGACGCTCACGGTGCGTGGCGACGGCTCGCCGCTCGACTCGCGCGACGTGTACTTCCTCATCCCGCCGAAGAAGATCGTCATCGGCCCGCCGGCCTGAGCTCGCCGACCCGGCTCCGGCCGGGTCCGAGCTGCACCTCGACCGAGGCGCTCCACGCGGGCGCCTCGGTCGTTTCCATGGCGTGGCTCAGGGAAAGCCGAAGGCGCGCACGTAGTCGTCGCCCGAGGCGTGACAGTCGGTGCACAGCTCGGGTTTGCCTGAGTAGAGGGAGCTGCCTTCGCCGTCCCACTCGGCCCAGTACCAGCCGTCGCTGCGCTTCTCCATCGCGGCGATGAGCTCGAGATCGCTGCCGTCCCAGCCGTCCTTCACGATGAGCGAACCCTCGGGCCAGGCCTCGAGCGGCTCACCCGCGCCGAGCGCAGAAGCGACGACCTCGTTCACGTAGATGTCGACCTCGCCGCCGTGAGGCGCGCTCGAGCTGCGGCGCGCTTCGTAGCCCGGCGCGCGCGCCCAGCTGCGGTAGTCGGATGCCTGCAGCTCCTCGTAGAGCGTGGCGGCGCCTTCGGGGTCTTGGTCGTCGGTGCAGCTCGCGGCCGAGAGCGAGAGAGCCGCCGCGAGGGTGACACGGAGCGCGGAGCTGAGCTTGGTTCGCTGGAACATCGGGAGGACCTCGGTGAGGGGTCGGAGGGCGAGCGCTGGTACGCGTCAGGCCCGGGGATGGTTTCGCGGAAGCCTGGGTGATCGCGGCGCGTAAGATGCGGGCACCGGGCGTCGCCCCTCGAAGCACGAGGCTCGAGGCCGCCCACGAAGAGGAGTCTCGCATGGCCGCGCAGGACGAAGAGCTCGACGTGATCATCGTGGGTGCAGGCTTCACGGGGCTCGCCGCCGCCGCGGAGTTATCGAAGCTCGGCGCGAGCTACGTCGTGCTCGACGCCTACACGGATCATCTGGGTGGGCGCGCCTACAGCTACGACGCGCCCGTGCCATCGGGCTCACCCCTGCGCTTCGATCACGGCGCGCAGTACGTGGGCGACGCGCAGAACGCGATCATGGACATCGTGCGCGAGAAGCTCCCCGCGGGCTCGCTCGTCAACGGCGCCAACCTGCGCCTCTCGCACCCCTACGAGGTCATGGTGCTCGCGCAGAAGCGCTACTGCTTCCGCAGCGATCAGGTCCTCTTCGGCATCCCCGGCGTGCCGCCCCAGCTCAGCGCAGCCGACGCCTTCGGCATGATCGGCATGCTCGCGGAGATGACGCTCATCGAGTGGAGCATCGACGTCGTCTCGCCTTGGCAGGGGGATCGCGCCCTGCTCGCGCTCGACCAGATCGATTGCTGGAGCTACCTCGAGAGCAAGTGGTGGCTCACCGCCGCGGTGCGCGATCTCATGCGCATCAGCATCGAGGCCCTGCTCTCGGTCGAGCCCAAGCAGATCTCGCCCTACTACCTGCTCTGGTACACCGCCTGCAACGACGGCTTTCTCAACGAGATCAACGACGACGCGGGCGGCCCCCAGCAGTACTGGCTGCGTCGCGGCACCGACGAGATCGCCGACGCGATCGCCGAGCCCTTCCGCGACAGCGTTCGCCAGGGCGTGCGCGTGAGCGAGATCGAGCACGGCGAGGGAGGCGTCGTCGTGCGCACGAGCAGTGGGGAGGAGCTGCGCGCCAAGCGTGTGCTCGTGGCCGTGTCGCCGAGCACCGCGGGGCGCATCCGCTACCTGCCCGAGCTCGACGCCGCGCACCGCGAGCTGATGGCGCAGCCCATGGGCAAGACCATCAAGTGCCAGCTCTACTACCGCACGCCCTGGTGGCACGACTCCAAGGGCCTCGACTACGACGGCTACGTGGGTGGCGCGAACTACCCGGTGCTCTGGGTGATGGACAACTCCCCGCCCGACGCCGCGGAGCTCGGCTCCTACGTGCTGATGACCTTCACCGTGGGCGATCAGGCCGATCAGCTCGGCCCGAACCCGAGCGACGAGGCGATCACCGCCTGGGTCACGAGCGCCCTGGCGAAGCTCTTCGACGACGATCGCGCGCTGCCCGGGCAGGGTGAGCTCCTGAAGGTCGTGACGCACCGCTGGCTGCCGTCGGACCCCTTCGTGGGAGGAGGCCCGAACACGATCTTCTCGCCGGGCAAGCTCACGAGCGAGGTCGGCCGCGCGCTCGACCAGCACGTCGGCGATCGGATCTTCTTCGCGAGCGCCGAGAACGCCAAGCGCCTCGCGCCGCGCTCGAGCTCCTCGCGCTGGTCGATCTTCGCCGAGGAGAACATCCCGGCCTACGACGCACAGAGCCGCCTGCTCGCGAGCTCGAAGCCGCCGTTCTACTCCAAGTACTCCGATCGCCGCGCCGACCTCGGCTACATGTCGGGCGCGATCGAGTCGGGGCGCTACGTCGCGCACGAGATCGCGGCGAGCCTCGGGCGTGAGCACGCGCTGCCCGCGCCGGCCGAGAGCCTCGCGCCGGCGGAGCTGCCCACCCCGGCGAGCGAGGGTCTGCCTTCGGTCGCCGACATCCTCGCGGCCGTGCGTGAGCGCCTCGAGGGCCTGGCCGACGAGGAGCTCGGCGAGCTCGATCGCGAGGCGCGAGGGCGCGGGGCCGTGTTCGGCGGGTGGCTGCGAGAGCTGCTCGTCGACGTGCTGCACGAGCAGGGCCACGTCGAGGATCCGGGCGACGAGCGCTCGGTGCTCCACGCGCTGCGCGATCTCGCGGTCGGCCTCGCGCCGCACCTGGGGCTCGCCTCGCCGGCGGAGGCCCTCGCCGCGCGGGCGCCCGAACCGGCCGTCGCCGAGCACCTCGCGGCGATCGACGCGCGCGTGCGTCGATCGTCGTAGCAGCGACGAACCTGCCGCGGTTCTGATATCCATGCCGGTCGAGGTCGCCCAGCTCCCGCGGGGGGAGCGCGCGGCGGACCAGTTGGCGGAGAAGCATGGAGCTGCAGTGGATCGGTGTCGCCTTCGCGCTCGGGTTCATCGTCCTACGGCTGGGGCAGCCGCCGCTGCTCGGCTTCCTCGCCGCTGGCTTCTTGCTCGAGCTCCTCGGCGCGAGGCCCGACGAGTCGCTGCGTGACCTCTCCGACCTCGGCGTGAAGCTCCTGCTCTTCACGATCGGGCTCAAGCTCGACCTGAAGACGGTGCTCCGACCGCAGGTCTGGGGCGTGAGCCTCATCCACATGGTCGGCATCACGGGCTTCTTCGTGGCGCTCGCCCTCGGCCTGGCGGGCACCGGGCTCGGCACCTTCGCGGCGCTCGATCTGAAGGGCGCGGCGCTCGTCGCCTTCGCGGCGAGCTTCTCGAGCACCGTGTACGTGGTGAAGGTGCTCGAGGAGCGCGACGACATGGGCTCGGTCTACGGGCGCATCTCGATCGGCATCCTGGTCGTGCAAGACCTCGCCGCCGTCGTCTTCCTCGCGGCCTCGAGCGGCAAGCTGCCGAGCATCTGGGCGCTCGGCCTCCTCGCGCTCATCCCGCTGCGCCCGCTCATCCACCGCGCGCTCACGCTCGTCGGGCACGGCGAGCTCTTGGTGCTGGCGGGGCTCGCGTCGACGCTCGGCGGTTCGGCGCTCTTCGAGCTCGTCGGCATGAAGGGCGACCTCGGCGCGCTCACCGCGGGCGTGCTGCTCGGAGGTCACGTGAAGACCAACGAGCTCGCGAAGTCGCTCGCGAGCCTGAAGGACGTCTTCCTCGTCGACTTCTTCTTGCTCGTCGGGCTCACCGGCCTGCCCACGCTCGAGACCACGCTCATCGGTGTCGGCCTCGTCGTGCTCGCGCCGCTCAAGGGCCTCTTCTTCTTCTGGCTGCTCACGCGCTTCCACCTGCGCGCGCGCTCGAGCCTCTACGCGGGCGCCGCGCTCGGCAACTACAGCGAGTTCGGCCTCATCGTGGGCGCGCTCGCCGCCTCGAAGGGCTGGCTCTCCGCGGACTGGCTCGTCATCTTCGCGACCGCGCTCGCGCTGAGCTTCCTCGCCTCGTCACCGCTCAACGCGCGCACCTACGCGCTCTACCAGCGCCTGCGCGACAGACTCGCGCGCTTCGAAACCAGCGAGAACATCGCCGAGGAGAAGCCGGTCGACGCGAGCGACGCCAAGGTCCTCGTCTTCGGCATGGGTCGCGTGGGCACCGGCGCCTACGACGCGCTCGTCGAGCGCTACGACGGCGAGGTCGTCGGCTTCGATCTCGACATGGACGCCGTCGAGCGCAGCCGCGAAGACGGCAGGCGCGTCGTGCTCGCGAGCGCGACCGACGCCGACTTCTGGGAGCGCC
The DNA here is from genome assembly GCA_938004785.1 of uncultured Polyangiaceae bacterium. Classification (GTDB taxonomy): domain Bacteria; phylum Myxococcota_A; class Polyangia; order Polyangiales; family Polyangiaceae; genus CALKVW01. The sequence goes on along the minus strand of CALKVW010000178.1, from coordinate 32,684 downwards.
TGCACATCGATCCCGAGAGGATCGAGCTCGTCATGCTCGCGATGTCGAGCCACCACGAGAACCTCGGCGCGATCGAGCTCTTGCGCGGGGCGAAGTACCGAGGCGTGATCGCCGCGACCGCGCGCTACGGCGACGAGCTCGAGGAGCTGCGCGCGGCCGGCGCCGACGTCGCCTTCCACGTGCTCGCCGAGGCCGGCCTCGGCCTCGTGCGGCACGCGCTCGACGCGGTCGACGGCATCCCGCCGAAGAGCCGCGTCTCGCGCGTGCCCGACCTGCCCGCAGACTGAGCGCGCCTCAGAACTTGAGGTTGTTCGAGGCCTTCACGAGGTCGTTGTACTTCTCGAGCAGGTTCGCCGGGTGACCCGCGATCATCTGCGGGTTGCCGCCGTTGATCATCATGATCTCGCTCTGCTGGAACGGCGTCTTCTTCTTCACGCGCTCGGCGACCGCGCGCGCGGCCGCCAGGACGTCGGTGGCCTTGCCCTCGTAGCTGCTCCACATGAGCACCTTCGAGGTCTCCGCCGAGTTGGCCTTGGCGTAGGCCAGGAGATCGAGGTTCGCCTTGTCGAGCTCGGCGATCGCGGCCTCGAGCGCGGCGACGTCGAGCTTGTCGAGATCCTGGTTGCCGGCGATGACGACCTTCTCGGCGACGATGCCGAGGTTCAGCTTGTGCCAGTAGAGCTTCTTGCCCTCGCTCTTCTCCACCTTGGCGAGCTCGCGCTCCGACGCACCCGCCTGAAGCTTGCGCAGCTCGCCGCGCAGCGCCTTGTCTGCGGCCTCGAACTCGTCGAAGGCCTTCACGAGCCCAGGGTGCATGCTCTTCGCCTTCGCGAAGTCGTCGCTCTTGTAGGCGTTCGACTTGTAATACACGTGCGCCTCGTCGACGGCCTTCACCACGGCGTCGAGCTTCTCGCCGTAGGTCTTCGCGAAGCCGTCGAGCTCCGGCGTCGGCGGCTGCTTCACCTTCTCGAGCTCCGCGAGCGCCTTCTTGCAGCGGTCGACGTAGCCGCTCGACACCTCGTAGAGGCCGTAGACGACCTTCTCCTTGCCCGTCGGGCCCGTCTTCTCGTCGAACCACGAGACGTAGCGCTGCTGGCTCTTGAACACGGCGCCCGAGCTGAAGTTCAAGCACTCGATCGGGTGGTTGAGCTTCAGGCCGAGCGCGACGTCCGGGTCGTCGGAGAGCGGCTCGTTCTCGTCGCGCTCGGCGGTCGCGGCGGCCTTGCCTTGGGCTTGGTCGGCGGCCTGCTTGAGTTTGTCGATGGCGTCGCATCCACCGAGCGCGAGGGTCGAGACGAGGAGCGAGATCGAGATCGAGAGCTGGGTCGAAGTGCGCATGCTGTGCCTTTCGCGTGGGCGTGCCGATTCGAACGGCCCGTGCGGAAGGCAGCCGTGCCTCCCCCCGCGGCGGAGGCTACGCAAGGCCGCGGGTGGATGCCAAGGGGTGGAGTCTTCGGCGCGCGGTGGCCTCAGCGGGCGAGGCCCGAGACGCGCACCTCGGCTCGGGGCGCCGAGCTCGGCGCCACGGGCGCCTCGAGCGGCGCCGGCGGCGGGGCGTCGCCGAGCGCCTCGCTGCGTCGCTGCTCCGGCGTGCTGAGCGCGCTCGCCGCAGCCTTGTAGAGCGGGATGCCGACGGTGACGTTGAACGGGAAGGTGACGCCGAGCGCGAGCGACAGCGAGAGCGCCGGGCTCGCTGAGGGGAGCGCGCTGCGCATGACGGCCGGCACCACGATGTAGGAGGCGCTCGCCGCGAGCACCGCGAGCAGCGTCATGCCCCCGACCGAGAGCCCGAGCAGGTGCCCGGCGGAGAGGCCGAGCGCCGCGCCGATGAGCGGCATGTAGACGCCGAAGGCCATCACGCTCGGGCGCAGCTTCTTCAGGTCGGCCGTGCGCTCGGCGACCACGAGGCCCATGTCGAGCAGGAAGATGCAGAGCGCGCCCTGGAAGGGCACCACGAAGGCGCCTTGGAGCTCGCCGAGACCTCGAGGCCCGATCAGCCAACCGATCGTGAAGCTCCCGAGCAAGAGCACGATGCTCCCGTGCAGGAACACGTGCTGCACGAGCTGGGCGCCGAGCGAGCTCGACTTGCTCCCCTCTGCCGGCGGCTCCTGGTTGGCGCGCGCGAGGGTCAGGCCCGTCACGATCGCGGGGGCCTCCATCACGGCGAGCAGGCCGATCATGTAGGGCTCGAACACGCGCGACTCGCGTTGCAGCATGGCGATCGCCGCGGCGAAGGTGACCACGCTCACCGAGCCGTAGTGGGCCGCGATGCTCGCGCGCTCCTGACGATCGAGCGGCGTCGTCAGGCGCAAGAGGTTGTGCGCGACCACCGGCAGCCCGAGGCTCAAGAGCAGCGCCACGCCCACCGCGAGCAGCGCGGAGCCGTCGAGCCCCACGTGCGCGAGCTCGACGCCGCCCCGCAGGCCGATGGCGATCATCAGGTAGAGCGAGAGCGTCTTGCTCAGGCCCTCGGGTAGCCGGAGGCTCGACTTCACCAAACCTGCGACCAAGCCGAGCAGGAAGAAGAGGATGGCCGGGTTGAGCAGCGTCGCGAGCGTCATGCGTCAGGCCCTCGGGATCGATGACAGGTCGCCGTCGCCTGCTCAGGCCGCGCTGCGCGCGTTGGTGTGCCGAACCGTGGCGCGCGACTCGAGCAGGTAGCGCTCGCTCGTCGCCGTCGGGTGGCGCGCGCGCAGCTCCCGCATGTGCTCGTCGATCGCGCTCGGGCTGAGCCGCTCGTCGAAGACGGGGATGAAGCTCGCCTCGCGACATGCGAGCTCGGGCGCGCTCAGCGCCTCGAGCAGCCCGTCGATGGCGGAGAGGCGCTCGTTCGCGTTGAAGGCGCGCAGCAGCGCGAGGTCGTCGATCCAGCACAGCGCCCAAGCCCCCGAGCGCTGGATGAGCGAACGAACGACGAGCCTGGGCCGGGCGCGGAGCACCGAGCGCTCGGGGGAGGACGCGGGCGCGTCGCCGTCGTCGATGAAGCCCGGCGCCCACATCGGCAGCGCCTCGTCGAGCGCCTCGTGGATCCACACGCCCAGGACCGGCTCGAGCTCCTCGGGCTCGCCGAGGTACCACTCCTGTTGGCGCTGCAGCGCCAGGAGCTGGCTCGCCTCCGAGACGGCGAGGTTCAGGTCTTCAGGGCGACGGACGATCAGGATCAGACTCATCGACACACCTCCATCACTGGTGACCCACAACACATGAAACTCAGTTCCTGCGTTGTATGTCACCAATGACGGAGAGAGGCAAGCGTTTCGCTCAGCTCCGGCGTCGGGGCTCGTCCTCCGCGTCGCCCATCGGGCCCGCGCCCGCGCGGGGCGCCCGCCTCAGACCTCGGCGGGTCGGAGCACGCGGCGGTGCACGACGTGTGCGCCGTGGTGCTTCAGGATCGTCTCGGCTTGCTCTTGGTTGGTGAGCTTGCGGGCCTCGACGCTCACGACGAGCTTGCCCTCCTCGACGTGCTTGGTGAGCTCCTCGAGCGCCGTGTCGGGCTCGGTCGCGCCGGCGAAGAGCCCTGCCAGTCCGCCGACCGCGGTGCCCGTGGCCGTCGCGAAGAAGGCCGCGGCGATGGGCCCGGCGCCGATGAGGCCGATGGGCCCAGCGAGCACGGTGCCCACGAAGAGCCCTCCGAGCGCGCCGAGCACGGCGCCCTTGGCCGTAGCCGATGCGGCGGCCGTCTCCGAGAGCGGCAGCTCCTCGCTGCCACGCTCGCCGAGCGCGCGCCGGTGCACGATGAAGCTGAAGCCCTCCTTGTCGGCGCCCAGCTCCTGGAGCTGCTCCAGCGCCTTGGCTGCGGCCTCGGGGTGATCGAACACTGCGAAGAGTACGTGGCTCATGACGCGCCTCCAGAGAGACGCAGGAGCAACGATCGAGCCACGGATCGAACGTGCGCGAGTAGCGCCTGATGCGCGGATGCGGCGCGCGGTGGCGCGTAGAGGCGCGCAGCTCTTGCGGTGTGGGCGCAGAGGCGCGCGTGGTCTGCGTCCCGGCCCGATCGACGAGCTCGGGCCGGGTGTAGACTTCGCCGATGTCTCGCCTCCTGCTCCGCGCGCTCGTGCTCGCTTCGACGGGCCTGGTCTTGCTCGCCTGTGGCGACTCCGAGGTCGGCAGCACGGCCGCCGGAGGCGCGAGCTCGGTGGCGAGCACCACGAGCGCAGGTGGCGCGGGGGGTGAGGGCGGTGCCGCACAGGGCGGCGGCGGTGGCGCGGGCGCGGGCTCGGCCTGCGCGCCGCTCTACGTGCCCCCGGGGCTCTTCACCGCGAGCGACGGGCCGATCCAGCTCGTCGGCGACGGATTGCGCGTCTGGTACGCGGGCGTCGGCGAGGGCGGCCGCGTCGGCTCACTCGCGCGCACCGAGCCCGAGGAGACGCCCAACGGCACCGAGCTCGTCGTGCCGGCCTTCACCAAGCTGCGTCTCAGGCGCGCCGGCGATCGCACGTGGTCGCTCTGGCAGCGTCTCGACCAGGACTTCGTGAAGATCGCCTCGCTCGGCGAGGACGCGCTCGTCGAAGGCGTGCCCGCGAACGTGGACGTGCCCACCGGCGCGAGGTTCGAGGCGCTCGCCGAGCGAGGGGGCAGCTACTTCCTCTACGCGCTCGCGCCGAACGGCGGGGTGCTCACCGAGACCCCGCTCAACATCGCGATGCTCGCGGCCGGGCCGCCGGTCGAGATCGATCAGCTCGTCAGCGGCGTGCACTGGGGCGAGACCTCGCAGCACGACGCGCTCGTCTGGTTCAGGAGCGACGCTGGTGCGAGCTCGCTCTGGGCGAGCGTCGACGGTGGCGCGCCGATGGAGCTGCTCGAAGGCGCGAGGCCCTCGAGCGCCTCGCTCGATCGCAGGGTCGCGCTCAGCGACGAGGGCGTCGCCGTCGTGATCGTCGACGCGCTCGACCCCAGCGCCGAGGAGCTCGTCTGGTTCGACTGGGCCGGCCTCGAGCTGGGCCGCAGGCCGCTCGAGAAGCTCGGCACCTGGTCGATCGTCGCCGCGGGCCAGCGCCTCTTCCGCGGCGCGACCGAGGTCGGCGCGGACTTCCGCAAGGCCCACTACTGCTTCGGCACGCTCGACGAAGACCTCTGCGACGAGGTCGTGCCTCCCGAGGCCGGGCAGTACTTCAGCTACCAGGACGCCGCGCGCATCGACGACGGCTGGGTCACGGCGCTCGGCCTGCTCGACGGCGGACCCGCGGCGCCGCAGTTCGGGTTCCTGTGCGATCCCTGAGGGGAGGGGCGCGGCGCTAGGCGACGGCGGCGGCGTAGGCGGCGAAGAGCTCGGCGGGCAGGCGGTGCGCGAGCCGCCACGTGATGCGCATGGGCTGCTCCGACTCGTGAGAGACGTAGCGCGCCGGCCCGAGGAACGTGAACGCGCGCTCGCTCTGGCGGAGGCGCGCGAACAGGAGGACGTGCGAGCCGCGCGCGGCGTGCTCCTGGTAGCGACGACCGGTCGCGCTGTCCGCGCGCGTCACCGACTGGCTCTCCCAATGGATGAGCTCGGGACTGATCGCGTAGTCGCGATAGCGCGTGCTCGGCGAGAAATGCCCTTCGGTCTTGTCGAGCGTGAACGCGAGCAGATCGGCGCGGAGCGGCTCGACCCACCGCACACCCTGCTGCCAAGATGCGACCTTGGCGCCCGAGCCCACGCCGCAGGCTGCGAGGATCTCGATGCGGGTGTAGCGCGCGTGGAGCTCGAGAGGCACGTCGCCAACGGCGCTCTGCATCCCCTCGCTCGTCGTCCAAGCACGCCGCGTGAGGTGTGAGCGTCGTCGCAGCAGGAGCTGGAACAGCTCTCGAAGCTCCGCGCGCACTTGTGGATGCGCCCACACGCGCGACGCCCCGGCAGCGAGGGAGCTGCCCTTCTCCCCTTCGCGCCCGTGTAGCGACGCGACCAGCATGCGCAAGAGGCGTGCATCTCGCACCGAGAGGTCGTGGTGATCGGGCGGGGCATCGAGGCGGAGCCAGCTCGTGTACTGCTCCAGACGCGAAGGATCGTCGACGTGCAGCAGTCGCCCGACAGCCCGCCGCATCACGCGCTCGAGTGGTCCCGGTGCGTCTGTGCACAGCCCCGCGGCCTCGAGCAGCTCCGACCACCCCCGGCTGTTCTCGTAGAGGTCGTCGATGGCGAGCCCGCTCTCGTCGAGGAAGCCTTCCATCGAGGGCGCGCCGCCCTGCGCATTCATCGTGCGCAAGAGCTCGACCTTCGCGGCCCATTGCGAGGGGATCGCCTCGCGAAGGTTCGTGAGCACGATCTCGCTCGCTTTGCGGTCGAGCTGCAGCTGACAGCCCGCCGGCAGGAACGGGAAGCCCTGCTCGACCTGGCGCTCGATCTCGCGCCGCGTACCACCGAGCAGAGCCGCGAAGCGCCGCTCGATGCGGAACTCGCGGCGGTGCTGACCGATGAAGTCGAGCACGGTGCAGAGGCGTTTGCCTGGGGCCTTGCGCAGACCGCGCCCGAGCTGCTGGAGGTAGAGCGTGGGGCTGTCGGTCGGTCGGAGCAGGAGCAGGGTATCGACCGCTGGAAGATCGACGCCTTCATTGAAGAGGTCGACCGAGAAGATCACGCGCAGCTTGCCGTCGCGCAGCTCGCCGAGCGCGCCGTCACGCTCCTCCTGCTTCGTCTCACCCCAGATGGCTTTCGCTGCGACACCGGCGTCGTTGAAGACCCTCGCCATGTAGCGCGCGTGCTCGACGCTCACGCAGAAGCCGAGCGCACGCACGGTGGAGATGTCGTCGGCGTGCTCGGAGAGCTCCTTGACCACCTTGCGAGCGAGGAAGTCGCTCCGGGTATAGACGTTGCTCAGCCCCTCGATGTCGTAGCCCCTGCCGCGCGTCCAGGCGACGTCACGCAGGTCGAGCCCGTCGTGGATGCCGAAATACGCGAAGGGAACCAGCCGCTGCTGCTCGATCGCGTCCCAGAGGCGGAGCTCGGCGGCGATGCGGTCGTCGAACCAATGCAAGATCGGCAGGCCGTCGGCGCGCTCGGGTGTGGCGGTCAGGCCGAGCAGCTCGACCGGCCTGAGATGCGCGAGCAGGCGCTCGTACGAGGGCGCCGCTGCGTGGTGGAACTCGTCGACGATCACGACGTCGAAGTGGCTCGGATCGAGGTGCTCGAGCCCCGAGGCGTCGAGGCTCTGGATGGAAGCGAAGACGTGCTCGAAGCGCTTCGGACGTTCGCCGCCGACCCAGAGCTCACCGAAGGAGGGCTCCCGCAGCGCGTGCGCGAAGGTGCCCTTCGCCTGCTGGAGGATCTCGCCTCGGTGAGCGACGAACAGCAGGCGTGCGTGCGGCAGCTTCGTACGCAGACGCGCGTAGTCGATCGCGGCCATGACCGTCTTGCCGGTGCCGGTCGCGGAGACGAGCAGGTTCCGGTGGTGGCCCTGCGAGCGCGCGAGGTCGATTTGCTCGAGCATGCGCTCCTGGAAGGGCTCCGGGCGGAGCTCGATCGGGCTCAGGAAGAAGGCGTTCGCGGAGCTCGTCGTCTTGGTGCGCGCTTCGAAGTCGGCGAGCTTGAACTCCACGAAGTCGCCCGACGACCAGTAGGTCTCGAAGACGGCGGCGATCTTCTCGATGACGCTCGGTGTGCGCGCGCCCGAGACGCGCAGGTTCCATTCGAGGCCGGTCACCTGCGCCGAGTGCGTGAGGTTCGAGGAGCCCACGTAGGCGGTCGAGTAGCTGGACTCGCGGTGGAAGAGCCAGGCCTTGGCGTGCAGACGCGTCGTCGAAGTGTCGTAGGAGACCTTCACCTCAGCGCCGAGCTTTCGCAGGTCCTCGAGCGCGGCGGCTTCGGTCGAGCCGGTGTACACGGTGGTGAGCACGCGGAGCTTGCGACCCTCGTCGCAATGGCGTCGCAGCGCTTCGGCGAGCGCGCGCACGCCGGTTCGGCGCACGAAGGCCATGATGACGTCGACGCGGTCGGCTGACGCGATCTCGGAGCCGAGCTGGTGGCTCAGGTTGGGCTCGCCCGGCGCGTTGGTCAGCAGCGCGCTGTCGAGCAGCGGGATCTGCGGTGCAGCGAGCGCCTCCGCTCTGCCATCCGGAGTCTTCCCGAGGATCGCCCGAAGCAGCTGCTCCTTGCCGTCGATCGGGCGCTCGTCCAGGAGCTCTGCGCGACGCGCGCCGGCTGGGGCGCCCTCGGTCTGGAGGAGCTCCACCAGGCGACGAGCCAACGCGACCCCAGCCCCGACGCGGTGCTTCTCGTCCAAGCTCGCGAGCGTGCGTTCGACGATGCGTGAGAGGTGGAGTGCGATGCGGTCAGCGGCTTCGGCCGGGTGCAGCGCCGTCCGCTGGGCGAGGAGCGACGTCGGCAGCGCCGCGAGCTCGCGCTCGATCCGCTCGGTGATGAGCGCCTCGTGGAGGCCGCGGCGGAGTCTCGTCATGGCCCGGGCAGGCTAGCTCAGCCCAACGCCAGACACGCCGCGAGCTCGTCCACCAGCGCCTCGCCGCCTCGCCGCGCTCGCATCGCGCGCTCGCGGTAGACGAGGCGCAAGCTCAGGGCGTGCTTCGCGAGGCCGGGCAGCTCGCGGGCTTCGATCGTGCTCGGCAGCTCGCCTGAGGCGAGGCTCGGCAAGACGGCGGCGAAGTGCCCGCTCGTGAGCGCGCGCTGCGCCTGGGGGAAGGTCTCGGTGTGGAGGACACGCGCGTGCGGGTCGCGCTCTGCCCGCGCGAGGAAGCGGGTGTGCAGCTCGGGCTCGCTGGTCTGCAGCGCGAGCGGCGCGCGGCTGAGCAGCTCGGTGGTCGAGGCGTAGCGCTTGCGCCAGGCCTTCGGAGCGTAGAGCGCGTAGTCGAGCTGGCCGAGCTTGCGCGCGCCGAGTCCTCTGGGCACCTCGCTCGCGCGCACGAGGCCGAAGTCGAGGCTCGCGTCTTCGACGCGGCGGAGGATCTCGGCCGAGGAGAGCGCCACGAGGGTCGTGCTCAGCTCGACGAAGCGTGGCGAGGCTGCGAGGCGCGGGATGACCCAGGCGTGCAGCAGGCTGTCGCCCGCGCCGATCGAGAAGCTCCGCGGGCGCCCCAGGTCGCCGAGCTCGTCGAGGCCCTGGCGCAGCTCACGCACGAGCGCGCTCAGCCTGCGACCCTCTTCGGTGAGCACGAGCCCACGCCCGCGCCGCTCGAAGAGCGCGAGCTCCAGCGCGGCCTCGAGCTCGCCGATCTGCCGGCTGTACAGGCTCTGACGCGAAGGATCGCCCGGAGCGGCGCGCGCGATGCCGCCCGCATCGGCCACCGCGAGGAGCGTCTTCAGCCTGTCGAGCGAGAGCCCGCTGCGATCGAGCGCTGGCGATGACATGACCGAAGAGTAATGGAGGCGGCGGATTCCTGCATCGATCGGCTCAGGGGGGAGCCGCATCGTGGGGCCATGAACGCTCCCTCGACGCCTCGTTTGCCCGTGTTCTACCGCCCCGAGATGGTCGCTCGCCCACGCAGCTACTCGCCCAGCGCCGAGAAGCCCGCCCGGGTGGTCGACGACTGGCTCGCGCTCGGCCTCCCGATCGAGCTCATCGCACCCGAGCCTGTGAGCGAAGCCGAGCTCGGCCGCGCGCACGACCCGGACTTCGTGCGCGCGGTGCTCGCCTCGAAGCGCGACAACGGCTTCGGCGATCGCTCCCCCGAGGTGGCGGCTTCGCTGCCCTACACGACGGGCGCCATGCTCTCGGCGGCGCGCTGGGTGCTCGAGCGAGGCGGCATCGCGTGTGCGCCCTGCTCGGGGTTTCACCACGCGGGCTACGCGCGCGCGGCGGGCTACTGCACCTTCAACGGCCTCGTCGTCACCGCCCTCGCCCTGCTCTCGGAGGAGCGCGTCCGCCGCGTCGCGATCCTCGACTGCGACCAGCACCACGGTGACGGGACCGAGGAGCCGCTCCGCCGGCTCGAGCGACGCGCTTCGGTCCACCACTTCAGCGCGGGCGAGTCCTTCCACGCGCGCGCGCAGGTGCCCGCCTTCTTCGAGCGCCTCGCGCGCGAGCTCGACGAGGCCGCCGCCTGCGATCTCGTGCTCTACCAAGCAGGCGCGGACCCACACGTCGACGATCCGCTCGGTGGCTGGCTGACGACCGACGAGCTGCGTCTGCGCGACGAGCTCGTCTTCGACACGCTCGCGGCGCGCGGCGTGCCCGTCGTGTGGAACCTCGCCGGCGGCTACCAGCGCGAGCCCGACGGCAGCATCCCCGAGGTGCTGCGCATCCACGCGAACACCGCGCGCGCGAGCCTGCGGGCGCTCTCGAGGCGGGGCTGAGCGCGGCGGCGTCGGGTCTCAGCGAAGCTCGCCTTGCCGGCGAGCGAGCAGCTCGCGCGCGAGCGCGGCGAGCGGCACGACCTCGAGACCCTCCTTGATCTGGTACGCCTCTTTGCCCGGGTAGACGAGAAGGCGCCGTGTGGGCCTCAGATCGATCGAGGCGTGGTGGAAGCCGCGCTTCGCTTTGGGGCTCAGGCTCCGTTTGATCTCGATCGCCCAGCGTTCTCCGGTCGGCCATACGAGCAGGAGGTCGACCTCCGCGCCTCCGCTCGTTCGATAGAAGTACGGTGTGACCGTGCGAGGCGCAGCGCTCAGCAGGTTCTCGATCACGAACCCTTCGTAGCTTGCCCCCACGATGGGGTGGCCCAAGAGGGCATCCGGCGAACGCAGACCGAGCAGCGCGTGCACGAGGCCGCTGTCGCGCACGTAGACCTTGGGCGAGCGCACGAGGCGTTTGCCGACGTTCTCGTGCCAAGGTTCGAGGCGGCGAACGAGCAACAGATCGACGAGCAGGTCGACGTACGACGTGACCGTCTTGGCATCGACGCCGAGGCTGCGCGCCAGCGCGGCCACGTTGAGCAGACCACCTTGGTGATGCGCGAGCATCGTCCACAGGCGACGGAGGTTCTCCGCCGAGATGCGCGGACCGAGCTGGGGGATGTCGCGCTCGAGGTAGGTGCGGATGAAGGCCTCGCGCCAGCGCACGCTCGCCTCGCTGCTCGGGGCGAGCAGGCTCTCCGGGAAGCCGCCGCGCTCCCAGAGCATCTGTTCGTCGCTCGATGCCGCGCCCTCGATCTCGAGCACGTCGAGGCCACCGAGCTCGAGGTAGTCCACTCGACCGGCGAGGCTCTCGCCTGACTGCTTCAGCAGGTCGAGCGAAGCGGAGCCGAGCAAGAGGTAGAGACCGTGGCGGCGGCCGACTCGGCGCGCCCGGTCGATGAGACCGCGCAGGAGGGGGAACAGACCGGGAACTCGGTGGACCTCATCGAAGACCACCAGGCGCCCGAGCAGAGGCTCGAGGTAGAGTTCTGCTTCGTCGATCTTGGCGCGGTCGCGCTCGGACTCGAGGTCCAGATAGATGGCATCGCGAGCCTGACCGATCTCGTGGGCGAGCGTGGTCTTGCCGACCTGGCGCGGTCCGAGCAGCGCGACCGACGGGCTCTCGCGAAGGCGCGCCTCGAGCTCGGCGTGGAGGTGGCGCGCGAACATCCTTGCAATCATGGAGTAGAACTCCCGATTTGCAAGGTTATCGCTCGAGCCAGGCGCTCGGCGCCGTGTTTGTCCACCCGAGCCTTGACGGAAGTTGGACAGAACCTAGACATAAGCGGCCCGCGGCTCGGTCGCCGCGCGCGTAGCCCTCAGTCTCCAGGAGATACGTCCATGAAATCGCTCGTTCTTTCGCTTGGTCTCTTCGCTCTCGCCGCCTGCGGTGGTGCCACGCCTGGCCCGAGCGACGCAGCCGAGGCCGCGGGCACCCCTGCCGCGGGTGAGGCGGCTGCAGCGGGTGACATCATCGCGGTCGCCGAGGGCGCGGGTCAGTTCAAGACCCTGATCGCCGCGGTGAAGGCCGCAGGGCTCGAGTCGACCTTGAAGGGCGCCGGGCCCTTCACCGTGTTCGCCCCCACCGACGAGGCCTTCGCGAAGCTGCCCGCCGGCACGATCGACGAGCTGCTCAAGCCCGAGAACAAGGACAAACTCGCGGGCATCCTCACGTACCACGTGGTCGCCGGCAAGGTGCCCTCGAGCGAGGCCGTGAAGCTCAGCAACGCCAAGACGGTCAACGGCCAGGAGCTCTCGCTCTCGGCTGCGTCGGGCTCGCTCAAGCTCGACGACAGCGCCACCGTCGTGAAGGCCGACATCGCCGCGAGCAACGGCGTGATCCACGTGATCGACACGGTCGTCCTGCCGAAGTGAAGCGAACACCGAGCTGACTGGAGCGCGCCCGCGCGTAGTGCGAGGCGCGCTCAGTCGTTCGCCTTGGTGAACTTCTCGAGGATCGAGCCCGTCGCGCTCTCGGGCCTGCGGATCATGTAGGTCTCCGAGCCCTTGCCTCCGGGGGCCTTGCCCGAGGTGATGAACAGCTCGTCCTTGTCGCTCTTGGTGAAGGCGAGCGCGCGGCTGCCGTCTTCGGACACCTTCTCGCCGTAGTACTTCCAGCCCTGGCCCACGAGGGCGCTCTTGAAGTGCGCCTCGGCGTCGCTGGGCGAGAGCTCGTAGTGGATCGTCGTGAGCGTGGGTGAGCAGCGATCGCCGGCGAGGTCGCAGCCGTAGGGCTCGACGCCCGGCATGCAGAGGTCGGCGCCCTTCGTGGTGAGCGCGATCTCGCCGAAGTACTTCGCCTGCTTCTCGTCGAGCTTGCAGTCGTGCTTCGAGCAGGCGGCGGTCGAGGTCGCGAGCGTGAGCAGCGCGAGCGAGGCCCAAAGGAGGCGTGCGTCCATGGCCGACGCCATACGTCGATCGCGTGGCGGCTCCTCGTCGTTTCGGTGGGCGGAGCGCCGTTCGCGCTGCGCGCGGCCCCGCGGACTTCGCGGGTCGCACCTCGCGGCGCCGCGCCGAGGACTGCGAGCGTTCAGACTGAGAGCAGCCGAAAAGCCGCCTGAAAGTCGCACCACCAAGCTTGCGGGACGAGCGCGTTCATCGTCCAACTCCGTGTGCGGCCGAGGGCGAGGTGGTCTCGCCTCGAGGGCGCGCCCCACGGAGGAAGACGATGACGAAGTACGGAACGTTCGCGCTCGCGCTCGCGGCGACGGCCCTCTTGACGACGGCGGCGGTGGCGCAGCGCTCGACGCCCGGTGTGGCCGTCGTGAACAAGCTCTACACGGTGGGCTCGACGACCAGCACCACGACGATCTCGGGCAAGGGTGGGGCGCCCGCGACGCACACGCTCCGCTCGCTCGTGAAGGACGCCACCGAGGGGGACCTGGCGCCCTTGGTCCAGCTCTTCTTCTACGAAAAGTCCGACGACCCCGTACGCGCTTCGGTGGTTGGCTGGCTACCCGTGATCGTCAGCGGAACGCAGACCAGCTACGCGCCGTCTCAGGCCGTGGGCTCCGCGGACTTCAACAACGGCACCATGCAGTCGGTCCAGGTCGGGGCCGAGCGGGTGATCACGTCGATCCAGGTGTGCCTGAACAACGACAAGATCAAGGGCGTGCGCGTGTGGGGAGCGGACTTCGACGCGCAGGGCAACCCGCGTCGAGACGACGCGATCCACTCCGAGTTCAAGCGCCCCAACTGCGGCAACAACGGGTGGCAGCAGCGTCGCACCTGCCCAGGGAACCAGGTCGCCGTCGGTGCGCGCTTCGAGAGTGGCGCGAAGGGCTTCTCGGGCCTGTCGCTCATTTGCGCCGACTTCAAGTACGAGAGGCGAGCTGCGGGCGCGCCCGCGGTGCCGACGCCGCGCTGAGCGGGAGGTGGGGTGCGCGGCGGAGCGCCGCGGCGCGCGGCGGCGTGCGGCGGCGTGCGGCGGCGAGCGGCGCCGTCACGGTGAGGGGACATGGCGTCGATGTGCCCCGGCGCTGTCGGTGCGCAGCGCCGGCGCGACGGTCAACGCACCACGCCGGTGCGGCGCGCGCGCGCGGCTTCGCTGAGCAACGCGGCGAAGTCGCGCACGTGGTGGAGCGTGGGCAAGAGGTCCTGCGGATGCACGGAGCCCCGCGACTCGAGCGAGACGGTGTGGTCGTCGACGTAGACGCGGCCGCGATCGCGCAGGTGGTGCAGCATCGCGCGGGCGTTCGCGTCGAAGACGACCTGCACGCCGAGCGGGTCGGTAGCGTGGATGTCGAGCTTGTCGTCGAGCAGGCGGTCGCCGATCTGCACGTCGCGTGGGCGGAGAAAGCCGAAGGTGCCGTCTTCGCTCGGGCGCAGGTGCAGGCCGAAGCCGAGCGGCTGAGGGAAGGCGGCCTGGAGGCGCAGGCCGGGCTGGTCGGTGGATTCGTCGCGGAAGGCCGTGAGCGCGACGTCGATGCCGCGAAGCAGACCGCGCATGCCGAGCGGCGTCGTCGTGAAGGCGAGGCCCGTGTGCGCCGCGACTTGCTTCATCGCCGGCAGGTAGGGCCGCAGCCGCGGCGAGACGGGCACGTGCGCCGCCGCATCGGCGAGGGCCCGAGCGAGCCAGGCGCTGTCGTGGATCGCCCAGACCGCGAAGGCCTCGTCGACGTGGTCAAGTCGTTCCAGCTCCACCGACCTGTCGGTCACCCGAACGGTCGCGGAACCCCACGCGCTGCGAAGCGCGGCGCGGATCGGGTCCGTGAGGACCGCTCGGAGTTGCTCGGGCTCGTGCGCGCGGACGAAGTACCTTGACTCGAGTACCGCATCGCCGAGCTCGGAGGACGTCGAGCGCCCCGGGCGGATGTGAAGGCCCAGCTCGAGCGACATGGGCAGGTAAGCCGTGACGCTCGACTTCAGCACCATTCCGCTCATCCGGCTTCGACGGGAGTTCTCGAACCAGCCCACGTGGATCTCGACATGGACCCCGTGGGAGAGAACTGCCACGGAGACCCAAGTGTTCGGATCGCGTCTCCACTGAGCGGATGCTTGGGAATCAACGACACGTGCCGGCGTCGTGCTCACGAGGTGCTCCACCGCTCGCCGCCAAACCTGCGCCGGCGGAGTCGGAGCTCTCGGCGCAAAGACCTCATCGAGCGCCCGCAGCGCGGAGCGCCACCCAGAGCCGCCGTGAACCCCCATCACCCCGCCCCCACCACGCCGGTGCGCCGCACCCTCGCGCCCTCGCTGAGCAGCGCGGCGAGGTCGCGGGCGCGCTGGAGCAGCGGCACGAGATCGCGCGGGTCGAGCGAGCCCTGCGACTCGAGCGCGACGGCTTGGTCGTCGATGTAGACGCGGCCTCGATCCCGCAGGTGGTGGAGCAGCGCGCGGGCGCGCTGATCGAAGGCGACCTGCACACCGATGAGGTCGTCCGCGTGGATGTCGAGCTTGTCGTCGAGCAGGCGGTCACCGATCTGGACGTCGCGCGGGCGCAACAAACCAAAGCTGCCGTCTTGGGCTGGGCGCAACTTCAAGCCGAGGCCGAGCGGCTCGGCGAAGGCGACCTGTAGGCGCACGCCGGGCGACTCGTCGGTGCGGCGCATCACGAGCCAGCACCAGACCTGGAGGCCGCCGAGCTGGCCGGCGAGCATCGCGGGCGTGAGCGTGTAGCGAAAGCCGAGCGCCTTCGCGGCGTGCTCGAAGAGCGGCCGATAGTGGAGCGCCCACGCGCTGGGCGGTACGTGCTGCGCTGCGTGCGTGATCGCGTTCGCGAGCCAGGCTGCGTCGTGGATCATCCAGGTGGCGAGTCGATCGTCGACGTTCCCTCTGTGCTCGAAGCGTATCGCGAGGTCGGTCATCGACACGCTCAGCACGCTGCTCGCGCCGATGAGCCCTCTGCGAACCTCGGGGCTCATCAAGGAATGAAGACGCGCCGGTTCACGCGCCCAGAAGTGGAATCTACGGTCGAGCTCCCAATCTCCAGTCGGCACTCCACGCTGGTCGAACATGTCGGCTCCGAGAGTCTCGAGCCATCTCAGTGAGCCGAAGCTGCCGACACGTTCAGGCTTGGGGAGCGAAATCCCGCGTCGCACGGTGAGACCCAGATCCAGAGGGGGAGACAAGTGCGCAACGACCGTCGACCAGTGGAAGAGGCCTTCGTAACGACGCCCGCGGGCTGATCCACACTCGACGGCGACGCGCACCCCCGCGAAGCTCAGGTCTGCCCGATGGCCGGGGTAGCGGACCAGTGCTGCCTGAGAGTGACCCAGCGGGGCGGCGTCGTGGGTCACGGGTGCAGCGGTGCCGTCCGCGTTGAGGCGTGCGACCGCGCCGCGCCACCGTTGTGCGTGGGCCCGCGCCGCCCGAACGTGGCCCCAGTGAACGAGGCCTATGATCACGAAGGGGCTCGCCATGAAGCCCGCGAACATCACCCAACCCAGTGTCTCGTTCACGCCGGCATCCTACGCAGGCCAACCATCTCCGCCCACGCGATTCGGCGCGCGCAGCCGCACCGACGCTACGCAATCGTTTCGTAGGGGATTCCCCTCGGTCGCTGCCGCCGCCTCGCTCGCCTCGCCCGCCTCGCCCGCCTCGGCCTCCGCGCCCGCCTGGCCTCGCCCGCCTCGGCCTCCGCGCCCGCCTCGCCGCGCTCGCCTCGCGCTTCAGCCTCCGCCGCGCTTCGCGCTCACTGGATCGTCGAGTCGATGACCTCGATCGGGGTGTCGTCGTGGCAGGAGATCTGCGGCTGCACGGGG
Organism: uncultured Polyangiaceae bacterium; assembly: GCA_938004785.1. GTDB lineage: Bacteria > Myxococcota_A > Polyangia > Polyangiales > Polyangiaceae > CALKVW01. Next base: position 16,220 of record CALKVW010000178.1, on the reverse strand, counting down.
TACCAGCTGCCGCCGACGTTGTCGGTGATGACCGAGCGCTCGATGCGGATGTTGCCGGTGTGGTTGTTCGTGACGAAGAAGATCGCGCTGCCGTGCGTGGTCACGGTGTTGTGCTGGATCTTCGTGCCGCAGAGCGAGAGCGTCATCTCGTTGCCGTCGTTGTAGATGGCGCCGCCGGAGCCGCCGCCCGGCGTGCCTTCTTGCGCGGGGTTGCCGCCGTTGCCCACGGCTTCGTTGTGCGTGAACAGGCTGTTGATGACCGTCCACGAGACGCCGATGCTGCTGATGCCTCCGCCGTTCGCGCAGCGGTTGCCGAAGCCCTCGGCGCCACCGAAGGTGGAGTTCACGACGTAGACGGGCAGGTCTTGGAACTGGTCGAAGACGCGGATGCCCGCGCCGCCGACGTCGGGCCCGGTGTCGGCGCACTCGTTGTTGAAGAAGCGCGTATTGACGGCCTTGAAGCGCCCGCCGCGCACCCAGATCGCGCCGCCGCCGTCGTACTCGCCTTCACCGCGCGAGTCGGCGTCGACGAACGTGAGGTTCTGCACCGTGAGGCGAGGGTGGTCTTGGTCGTTGCAATGGGAGGTCGTCCACTTCTGCGCTTCGTCGCAGGTGTTCATGTAGAGGATGCGCGTCGAGCCGCCGCCGGAGAGCGTGACGAGCCCGCCGCCATCGATCACGATCTCAGGGCCGGTGTCGTTCACGACCTTCGCGGGCTCGGTGAGCGTGATCGTCACCGGGTCGGGGCCGCAGTCGAAGGTGATGACTCCGCCCTGCGCGACGGCGTCGACGAAAGCCTGGCCGGTGCAGCTCTCGGGTGTGCCGGTGCCGACCACGGTGCGAGGGTTCGAGCTGTCGGCGAGGCCTGCGGCGGCGGGGATCTCGCAGTCGCCGTCGGGGTTGCCGGCGGGCGGGCCGTCTTCCGGGTTGGTGAGGGGGTTCTCCACCTCGACGCTGCCGCCCTCGCCCGTGCCGGCGCCGCTGCCGCTCAGGCCGCTGCCGCTGTTCGTCGAAGCGCTCGAGCCTCCGCCCGAGCCGTCGCTGTTCGCCGAGTCGCCGCAGGCTGCGGCGAAGAGCGCCGCCGTGGCCGCCGCAGCGACGAGCCAGCCGCGCGCCGAGCGCGCCCTCAAACAATCCCCACGTCGACGTCCGAGCATGGCTCGATGCTACCCACCGAATCGCTCTCGCGCGATGCTGCTCGTGTGAGGCCCTCGAACCGCTCCTTCGCGTACCTGCTCCTACTCTCGGCTCCGCTGGCTGCGATCGCTCCCGCCTGCGGCGACGACGACGACGCGACCGACTACAACGCCGAACCCGCGTGGCTCGGAGCACCGACCGAGACGCTTCTGGCTGGGCAGGGGCGATCCTTGCGCGTCGCGTTCACGCCCGAAGATCCGGAGGGCGACGCGCTCACGGTGCGCCTCGAGGGGCCCGAGGGTGTCGCGCTGGAGCACGACGCCGAGGCGCAGGAGCTCGTCGTGCGAGCGTCGTACGGCGTGACCGGCACGATCGACGTGAAGGTCGCGCTCGAAGACGGAACGAACCCGGCCGTCGAGTACGTGCTCAGGATCGACGTCGCCGAGCTCGGCTGGACCGACCTGGTGAGCTGGCCCGCGGGCAGCGCACCCGAGGCGCGCGAGCACGCGTCGGTGGTCGTCGACGACGCGAGCGGCAGCGCCTACGTGCTCTTCGGCAGCGGCTACGCGCCCTACCTCTCCGGGCTCGGCGACGGCGCGCGCTTCGACGTCGCGACGAAGAGCTGGTCGCCGGTGACGATGACCGGCGACGTGCCGCTGCCCGGAGGCTCGAAGCGTTTCGCCGGCGCGCGCGGCACCGGCGCGGGCTACCTGCACGGCGGCTATGTCGACGGCGGGCCGACCGGCCCCGACACGCTGCACCGCGTGGCCGTGCAGGGGGACACGGTGAGCTACACCGAGATCGCCCAGAGCACCACGCGGCCGAGCGCGCGCAGCCTGCACGTCTTCGCCTACGACCCGGGAAGCGACACCTTCATGATGTTCGGCGGCGTGGGCGTCGGCCTGCTCGACGACACGTGGACGATGCGCATCGTCGACGGCGTGGCCGAGTGGACCGAGCTCGAGCTCGACGTGCGGCCGCCTGGGCGCTTCGGTGCGTTCTACGGCGTCGACGAAGAGCGCGGCAGGCTCGTGCTCTACAGCGGCCAGACGGGCTCGGCGCTGCGCATGGGCGACGACGTGTGGGTCTTCGACTTCCGATCCGATCCGCCCCGATGGACGGAGCTCCAACTTCCTGCCACGCCGCCCGGGCGGCGCAACGGCACCTCGGTGTGGGACCCGGCCGGCGAGCAGCTCTTCGTCTTCGGTGGCACGAGCGACGGCATGACGACCCAGCCTGGCCTCTACGCGCTCGACGCTCGGCCCGGGCGCGAGGCCTGGTCGGAGGTCGTGCGCGCGGGCGAGCCGGAGCTGCGCTCGAGCGGCTTCGGCGCCTTCGTCGCGGGCGACGGTGAGCTCGGCGGCGCCGTCTGGATGGGCTTCGGCAACTCGAGCACGGGCGTGTACCGCGACTTCTCGCGCCTCGGTTTCACGCCGCCCTGAGCCGAGCCGCGTCGCGCACGCAGGCCGCGCGCTGCGCAGCCAGGTTGACCGCACGGCGCGCGCCGCCGACGATCGCCGGTGATGCTCCGCCGATCCTTCGCCGCGCTCACGATCGTTTCACTCGTCGCCACCGCCTGGGCCGGTTGCGCGCTCGACCCGCTTCCGGTCACCGAAGGGCCGGTCGACATCGACCGCCCCGCTGGATGCAACCCGCTCGGCGCGACCGACGCTTGCCTCTTTCCCTTCCCGAGCTCCTTCCACCAAGTGGTCGACGAGAGCTCGCCGACGGGCGTGCGCCTCGCGATCGACGAGGCGCTCCTGCCGGTGTCGCAGCCGGTGCCGCCGGCGGCGCCTCCGCTCGACATCGCGCCCTACAACCTCGCCGACGGCTTCTCGCCGGTGATGCCGATCTTGCTGCATTTCGGCGTGAACGTGGACACGAGCGAGCTCGCAGGCATCGAGTCGATCGAGCGCTCGATGCTGGAGGGCTCGATGGTCGCGCTCTTCGACATGGAGACCGGCGAGCGCGTGCCGCACTTCGTCGAGATGGATGCCAACCAGAAGGACGGCTACCCCGGTCGCTACGCGTTCATCGTGCGGCCGATGGCGCCGGCGCGCATGGGCGCGCGCCTGGCGGTGCTCGTGAAGCGGGGCCTCGTCGACGAGAGCGGCAGCGCGATCGCGCGCACGCCGGCCTTCGAGGCGCTCGCGACCGGGCGCGAGACCACCAACGCCGACGTCGAGGCCGTGCGCGCGACGACCGAGGAGGTGCTCGCCTTCGCCGAGGCCCACGGCTACCCGCGCGGCGAGCTGCTCACCGCCTTCGACTACCAGGTCGCGAGCCGCGACTGGCTCTTCGATCCGGTGCTCACGATGCGCGACGAGGCGATCCGTGTGAGCGAAGCGGGCGGCCTCGGCTACACGATCGACGAGATCACCGAGGACCCGAACGAAGACGTCTCCAAGCTCGTCTTCGGCAGCTTCGTGGTGCCGAGCTTCCTCGCGCCCGACGACACGATCGAGCACGACGCGCAGCATCGCCCCATCCGTCAGGCCGAGGATCGCTCCTACCCCTTCACGATGATCATCCCGAAGCGCGCCGAGGCCGGTGAGCCCTTGCCGCTCGTCGTGCTCGGGCACGGCATCTTCGGCAGCGGGCGCAGCTTTCTCACCGGAGGCGACGGGCGCGACATCCAAGCGCTCGCCGAGCAGTTCGGCGCCGTCGTGATCGCCACCGACTGGATCGGCCTCTCGTCGAGCGATCTCTTGCGCATCGGCGAGGAGGTCGTCGTCGATCTGAACCGGCTGCCGCTCATCACCGACCAGCTCCAGCAGGCGCTCGTCAACGTGCTCACGATGACGCGCCTCGCGATGGGACCACTGAAAGACGACGCCTCGCTCACCTACGGCGGGCCGCTCGTCGATCCGGAGCGCGTCTATTACTGGGGCGCGAGCCTCGGTGGCATCCAGGGCACGAACTACATCTCGATCTCTCCCGATATCGCGCGCGCGGTCTTCGGTGTGCCTGGCGCGGCGTGGAGCACGATGCTCACGCGCAGCATCGTCTTCTCGCCGATCAAGGTCTTCCTCGACCCGCGTTACCCCGACCCGCTCGATCTCACGCTCTTGCTCACGCTCGCGCAGCTGCAGTTCGACTTCGTCGACCCGGCGAACCTCGGCCTGATGATGTTCAAGGAGCCGTTGCCCGACGCACCTCCCGGGCGCATCGCGATCTGGCAGACGGCGATCGGCGACTCGCAGGTGCCGAACATCTCCACCGACATCCTCGTGCGCGCCGTCGGCGCGGGCGCGCTCGCGCCCCTGCACTACGAACCCTACGGCCTCGACGTGGTGCAGGCCTCCGACAACCGGAGCTGCCTCGTGCAGTACCGCCTGCCCGACTGGAACAACCCCGAGCCGCCGAAGACCAACACCGCCCCTTCGTCGGACAACGACGTGCACCACGCGATGAACTTCGAGCCCGCCGCGCACGCGCAGATCGCCGCGCTCTTGCTCACGGGGCAGATCGCGCAGACCTGCAGCGGCACCTGCGACCCGGACTGAGCGGCGCGCGCGCGGCGCGGGCGCGCCGCGTGCACCTGCCCAGCTGCTACGCTCCCCTTCGATGGCCTGGCCTCTCGCCTACGTCTACGACCCGTTCATGGCGGGCCTCGAGCGCAAGTACGGCGCGCGTTGGCGGCGCGAGCTGCTCGAGGGCCTCGAGGGGCGTGTGCTCGAGATCGGCGCCGGCACGGGCGCGAACCTCGCCCATTACCCCGACGGAGTGGAGTCGCTCGTGCTCGACGAGCCCGACCGCGCGATGCGCGCGCGGCTCGCGAGCAAGCTCCAGAAGAGCCCGGTCGCGGGGCGCGCGAAGATCTCGGACCGCCCCGTCGAGGCGATCCCCCCGAGCGAGGGCCCCTTCGACGCGATCGTCTGTACGCTCGTGCTCTGCACGGTGCCCGACGCCGATCGCGCCGCGCGCCACCTGCGCACGCTCCTCCGGCCCGGCGGCAAGCTCGTCTTCCTCGAGCACGTGGCCGCCGAGGAGGACCCGAACGCGCGCCTCTGGCAGGAGCGCCTCGACCCCTTCTGGAGGCACGTCGCTGGAGGGTGCCGGCTCAACCGCCGCACCGGCGAGGTTCTCGAGCGCGCGGGCTTCACGATGGAGCGCCTCGACCGGGAGCTGATCCCTCGTGCGCCACGCATCATCAAGACCATGATCCGAGGCGTGGCGCGCAGCTGAGCGCGGCTCACCGCGCGTGCGCGACGGCACCGGTCGCGCGCGGCGCCACCTCACACTCTCCCCAGGAACCCGACGTGCCGAACACCTCCGTCTCTTCGCTCGCCACCGGATCGCGCCCCTGTCACTGCGCCGTCGAGCTCGTCACGCCCAGGCTCGTCGTCGTGACCGGCGGACCGGGCGCGGGCAAGACGGCCGTGCTCGAGCTCGTGCGCCGCAGCTTCTGCAAGCACCTCGTCGTGCTGCCGGAAGCAGCGAGCGTGCTCTTCAGCGGCGGCTTTCCCAGGCTCGACTCGGGGATCGCGCGGAAGAGCTGCCAGCGCGCGATCTTCCACGTGCAGTGCGAGCTCGAGCGCCTCGGCACGGGCGAACCACGCGGCGGCCTCGTGCTCTGCGATCGCGGCACGCTCGACGGCCTCGCGTACTGGCCCGGCGACGAGGACTCCTTCTTCACCGAGGTGGGCTCGACGAAGGAGCGCGAGCTCGCGAAGTACGCGGCGGTCATCCACCTGCGCACGCCCGAGCCCAAGAGCTACAACCAAGACAACCCCTTCCGCATCGAGACGGCCGAAGAGGCGGCGCGCATCGACGCCGCGATCGCGCGCGCCTGGCACGGTCACCCGCGCCGCTACGTCGTGCAGAGCTCCGACGGCTTCATGGAGAAGGCGACGCGTGCGCTCGACTGCATCCGCGCGGAGCTGCCCCCGTGCTGCCGCGCGCGTGCGAACGGCGTGGCGGAGCCTCAGGTCTGAGCGACGCCGGGGCCTCTCGGCATCGATCGAGGACGGATCGGTGCGATCGGTCGATGGTGTAAGCTCGGTCGCGGTGGCCGATCAGAACCGCTGTACGAGCTGTGGTGCGCAGGTGGCTCCCGAGCTGGAGAGCTGCAACTACTGCCACGCTCCTACCCCGTGGGCTGCGCGGCTGCGCTGGGAGCGCGAGCAGCGCCACGCGGTGCAGCAGCACTACCAGCAGCAAGCCGAGCACACGCAGGAGCAGCAGCGCAGGTACACGCTCGAGCGGCAGATGAACGCCGCGGCGAGCGCCTCGCTCGGGTGGAGCGTGGCCTCGCTCGTGTGCTGCATCCTGCCGGTGCCGGGCGTGATCGGGCTCCTGAAGGCGCTCACGGCGCGCAAGATCGCGCGTGAGCTCCGCCTCGCCACGCCCAACGGCGCGCTCGTCGGCATCACGCTCAGCGGTCTGTCGGTGTTGCTCGGCGCGGGCATGTGGATCTTCATCGTGCTCGACGAGATCGGCCGCTCGCAGCGCATCGCGGAGCTCGAGACGGAGCTCGCCGAGGCCCGCGAGGAGAAGAGCCTCGACGCCGAGGACGCCTGCCGCCTCGTCGAGCTCTACATACTCAAGGAGAAGCCCGCCGGGGTCCCCAGCACCTGCGCGTTCGACTGCGATGGCGCCGCGATGCGCAAGGAAGGCGGCAAGAGCTACGTCGACGAGGTCAAGTGCCTGAAGTCGCCTCCCGCGAAGCTCTCGGCCTGCCTGCGCAAGGGCGACAAGTGGGTGGTCGACGAGGTGCGCGTCGATCTGCTCTGCGGCAAGGAGTACCCGGCGGTGACGGGCTCGGCGAGCGCGTCGCCGAGCGGCGCCTCGAGCGCTGTGCCCAGCGCGAGCGCCTCGGCCGGTGCGAGCGCCGCTGCGTCGGGGTCGAGCGCGCCCTGAGAGGCGACGCTCGCCTCAGCTCGCGAGGCGCGTCGCCAGCACGATCACGATCGCCGTCGTGACCGAGGCGCCCATGAGCGTCCAGCCGACGCGACGGAGCGCGCTCCGCGGAGGGGGGCGCGCGACGAGCCAGACGCTGAGGCCCAACATCGGCAGCCCCGCGGCGGCCAGGCCAGGCGCGATGCTCGCGAGCGCGACGAGGCCGATCGCCGAGGCGACGACGATCGACGGCAGCACACGCGCGTCGAGCGTCGAGCGATCCTTGCTGATGACCCAGCGCACGCCCGCCGTGCTCGCCGCGAAGGCGAGCACCCACACGCTCCAGGCCAGCGTGGCCGCGCCGAGCGAGAGGCCCGCCGAAACCGCGACCGGGACGGCCGCCGCGGAGAGCGCGGCGGAGGCGACGAGCTCACCGCCGGTGGACTTCTCCGCGCCTCGCAGCACGAAAGGCGTGAGCAAGCCGACGAGCGCGAGCGGCACGAGGCTCGCGAGCGCCACGTCGACGCCGCCGACCACGAGGCCCGTCGCGCCGAAGAGCGAGGCGCCGACGAGGAACGACAGCCCGAGGCGCGCCGCGCGTGCGCCGTCTTCGCGGCGGGCGCGGCTGCCACGTACGCCCAGCAGCACGAGCAAGGGCTCGTGCGCCACGAAGGCCGCCGCCGCGCCGAGCACCAAGAAGCAGCTCGCCACGCTCGGCCGGGCGCTCGCGAGCGCTGCCACGAGCGGCATCGCGAGCTGTCCGTAGGCGCCGTGCTCCTTCGGCCAGAGCGAGCGCGTGCGCCCTTCGGTGGGTCGCGTGCGCGTGGGCGCGGCCGCCTCGGTGCTCGCGACCAGGCTGTGGTTCATCGCGGGACCTCGCTCGGCTGGTGGTGGCATCTCGCTCAGCTCGCCGCTTGCTCGCTACGCATGACGCGAGGGAAGAGCACGTTGTTCTCGAGGTGCACGTGCTCGTGGAGATCGCGCTCGAAGTCCTCGAGCCCGGCGAGCGAGGCGCGGAAGGTGTTGCACGCGTCGCTCGGCGGCACGTAGCCCTTCGTGAGCGTGCGCAGCTCGTGCAGGATCGCGCCCGCGTCGTCGTGCTCGGCGAGCATCACGCGCACCGGCGGCGAGAGATCGACCACGCGCCCCGCGTCGATGCCACGCATCGCGGGGAAGAGCACGCGCTCCTCCTTCATGAGGTGGGCCGAGAGATCATCGGCGAGGCGACCGAAGAGCATGGCGACCTCGATCATCTCGGGGTGGCGCTCCCCGTGCACCCTGGCCACCTTGTCGAGCATCGCGCGCAGGCGCGGCAGCTCGGCCTTCGTGTACTCGTGGTGCGTGGCCTCGATGTGGTCGCAGAGCGCGCTCATCGGCTGGGTGCGCCAGTCGACCGCGGCCGCGGGTGCAGGCTCGGCCTCGAGGCGCGCGACCACCTCCGCGAGGTCGAGGCCGCGCTCGGCGCAGGCGCGCTCGAGCGTCTTCTTTCCGCCGCAGCAGAAGTCGATGCCCAGCTCGGAGAAGACGCGGCTGCGGCTCGGACGCTCGAGGACCAGATCGCCTACAGTCGCGGACGAGGATGTGTTGCCCATGAACGAGCCTCCCTTCGGCTACGTGACGTCTCGATACGGAGCTTGGGCTCGGTCAAAGTGGATGTCAAGGTCCAGAATTGCGGACGAGCGATGTTCCTGAGTCAGACGGTCGAGTACGCGCTGCGCGCAGCGGTGTGCCTCGCTGGGCAGCCGGAGGGGCAGACCACACCCGAGATCGCCGAGACGACGAAGGTGCCGCCGAGCTACCTGTCGAAGGTGCTGCAGGGTCTCGGGCGCGCGGGCATCGTCGAGGGCAAGCGCGGCGTCGGCGGCGGGTTCAAGCTGGCGCGCCCGGCGGCGCGCATCTCCGTGCTCGACGTCATCGCCGCCGTGGAGCCCGTGCAGCGCATCGAGCGCTGTCCGCTCGGGCTCGCCGCGCACGCCGACAAGCTGTGTCCGCTCCACAAGAAGCTCGACGACGCGCTCGCCGAGGTGGAGCGCGCCTTCGCGAGCACGACCCTCGCGGAGCTCGTCGAGCCCGACCAGCCGCTGCAGCCGCTCGACGCGCTCGTGCGCAAGAGGCGCGGGGCGGAGCGCGCCTGAGCGCGTCGGTCGTCAGGCCCCGCTCTCGGGGGCGGCGTCGATGACGGGGATCCACACCTCGTTACGACGCAGGAACCAGGGCACGAACGGCGGATCGTAGCGATTGACCTCGGGTTCGCCTGCGACCGAGAGGCCCTGCTGCTCGATCCAGCGGCGGAGCGCCTCGGTGCGCTCGGCCATGTGCTCCTCGGACCAGCTGCCTCGGAAGCGCACGACGGCGACGCGCGTAGGCTCGAGCTCGCGCAGGCTCACGCGTTCGTCGAGCGGCTTCGGCAGGTTCGCGAGCGTGGAGCCAGCGGGCATCGTGAACGACACCATGAAGCCCGAGGCCGTCTCGGTCTGGCCGACCGGAGCCGTCATGGCGATCTTGGTGCCGGCTTCGCTCTGCCCCACGGGCGCTGTCATCGCGATCTTCGAGTCGCCCGAGTTCTTCCCGAAGATGTAGCCCGCGAGCCTGCGGAAACCTTCGTTGCCGGCCTCGGTGAAGTCGCCGGACACACGCGTCTCGGCGACGACGCGGGCTTCGTAGCGGCGCAGCTCGAAGGCATCGGCGTGGCGCTCGACGGCGTAGCTCGGCTCCTCGACGCGCGTGGCGCCGTAGAGCGCGCCGAGGCCCGCGAGGAGCGCGCCCACACCCAAGAATCCCCAGAGCTTCGCTTTCTTCATGGTGGGCTCGCCCTCGGAGGGCCCACTCATCATGGGGTCGCAGCAGAGCCGTGCAAGCCTCGGCCGGCACGGGCGGTCGCGCTCCGATGCTGCGCGGCTCAGATGCCCGCGCCTTGGTCGGGCAGGGCGCTCGCGGCGTCGAGCGCGGCGCGTAGATCGGCCGCGAGATCACGCCAGTACTCCACGCCGATGCTCAGGCGCACCAGGCCCTCGGTGATGCCGCTCGCGCGCAGGTCGTCGTCGCTCATCTCGGAGGCGGTGGTCGTGCGAGGGTGACAGGCGAGCGACTCGACCCCGCCGAGCGAGACGGCGAGGCGCACCACGCGCAAGGCGTCGAGGAAGCGGAAGGCCGCTTCGCGACCGCCGCGCAGCTCGAGGGCGATCATCGAGCCGGGCGCGCGGCACTGCTCGGCGTAGATGCGCGCTTGCTCGCCTTCGAGCAGCGTGGGGTAGTGCACGCGCTCGACCGCCGGGTGGTCGCGCAGGCTCTGTACGAGCTTGCTCGCGCTCTTCGACTGCTTGGTCGTGCGCAGCCAGAGCGTGGCCATGCTGCGCTGGAGCATCCACGCGGTGAAGGGCTCGCAGATCGTGCCGAGGAAGGCGCGCGTGCCCTTGATGCGCGCGACGAGCTCGGGGTCCTTCGAGGTGATCGCGCCTGCGACCAGATCGCTGTGACCGCCGAGGTACTTCGTCGCGGAGTAGAGCGCGAGATCGGCGCCGTGCTCGAGCGGTGACTGGAAGACCGGGCCGAGGAAGGTGTTGTCGACGAGCAGCGGCACGTGGCGATCGACCACGGCTCGATCGATCGCGCGCCGATGGGCGCGGATGTCGATCATGCGCAGCGTGGGGTTCGCCGGCGTCTCGATGTAGACGAGCGCCAGCTCGCGCGCGTGGGCGGCGAGCGCCTCGTCCCAGTGGCCCTCGTCGACGGCGATCGCCTCGACCTGCCACTCGGGCAGCATGTGGCGGAGCACGTGATCTGTGCCGCCGTAGACGGGGCGCTGGTAGAGGATCTTCTGGCCCGGGCGCGTGAGCGTGAGCAGCGTCGTGGTGATGGCGCTCATGCCGCTCGTGAACGCGGCGGCGGCGGTCGCGCCGCGCTCCACCGAGCGCAGGGCGTCCTCGAACATCTCGGCGTTGGGGTGGTTGAGGCGCGCGTAGATGAGCCCGAGCGTCTCTCCGGGGCTCTGCTTGGCCTTGCCGAGCGCGACCTCGAAATGGTGCGCGGCGTGCTCCGCGGAGCTGAAGCAGTAGGTCGAGACCGGGTAGATCGGCGGGCGGACCGCCATCACGCTGAGGCGAGGATCGAAGCCCTCGGAGATGCTGGTCGTCTCCGGGTGCATGCCGGCAGTGGGAGCGCTCGTCATGGGCTCACCGTACTACGCCGGAGCGGCCGGAGCCGTGTGTGACCCGAGCGACGGCCGGGCCGCGCTTCAGGCGGCCGCGCGCGCAGGGGAGCGACGACGCACGTAGAGCGGCACGCCGCCGAGCGGGCGCAGGGTGATCGCGTACTGCATCGGCACGGGGTCGCGCGTGATGCGCTCGAAGCGCGCGCGTCGGGCGAGCGTCACGAGCACCAGCACGGCTTCCATCTGCGCGAAGTGGTTGCCGACGCAGACGCGCGGCCCACCGCCGAAGGGCACGTAGACGTGCTTCGGCAGGTTCGCGGTGCTGCCGTCGAGCCAGCGCTCGGGCCGGAAGGCCTCCGGGTCGGGGAAGTAGCGGCGGTCGTGCTGCATCGCCCAGGGCGAGAGGATGAGCGTCGTGCCCTTGGGCACCTCGTATCGACCGAGCTTCATGGGCCGCGTGTTCTCGCGCCCGAGCAGGTAGGCCGGCGGGTAGATGCGCATCGTCTCCTTGATGATCGCGTCGGCGTAGACGAGCTTCGGGAGATCCTCGGCGGTGGCCGGTCGGTCGCCGAGCACGCGATCGATCTCGTCGACGAGGCGCGCGTCGACCTCGGGGTGCTCCGCGAGCAGGAGCAGCGTCCAGGAGAGCGCGTTCGAGGTCGTCTCGTGGCCGGCCATGAAGAGCGTGACGACCTCGTCGCGCAGCTGCTGGTCGTTCATGCCGCGCTCGGGGTCCGCCTCGTCGCGTGCGGCGAGCAGGCGCGAGAGCAGATCGTCGCCGAGCGTGCCCGAGGCGCGCCGCTTCTGGATGACGTCGAGCACGATGCGGTGGATGCGCTCCGCCGTCTGGCGCGTGCGCCTGCGCGCCCGGAAGGGCACCCACTCCGGAAAGAGACTGCGCCAGGTCTGGATGAGGGCCTGGAAGTCGTCCATCACCGCGTCGATGGCGTGGCCGACCTCCTCGTAACCGCCGCCGAGCTCGGTGCCGAAGAGCGTCTCCACGACGATGTCGAGCGTGAGCGCGGTCATGTCGTCGCCGATCTTGCGCGCCTCGCCGTCGCGCAGCGCGTCGGCGTAGCGGCCGCCGAGGCGCACCATGCTGTCGGCGTAGCTCGCGATGTGCTTCTTGCTGAGCGAAGGCGCGATGAGCTTGCGCTGCCTGCGCCAGAGCGAGCCCTCGCTGGTGAGCAGCCCCTGGCCGAGGATCGCGCTCAGCGCATGCGTCGGCTTGTCTTTGAGGAGCTCGCCCTCCTTGTCGAGCAGGATCTCGCCGGTGACCTCGGGGTCGGTGACGAAGACGAGCGGCTCACGCGCGATGTGGAAGCCCGCGATGTCGCCGTAGCGCGCGGCGAGCTCCTGGACGAAGGGCGCCGGGCTTGCGTTGAAGGCGCGGAAGGCGCGCGCGACCTCGATGACTCCACGCGGCCCGGGGGGGAAGTTCATGCGCGCGAGCATAGCCGGGCCGGGAGGGGTTGCACGGACGGTGCGGGCGAGGAGCCGCGCCTCAGTCGAAGGCGAGCGCGACGTGGCAGGTGGGGCGCCCGCCGCCCTCAGGCACGAAGCTGCCGACGGCGCCGTGTCGGCCGTGGTGCTCGTAGGCGCAGAGCTCGATGCGTAGGGCGTCGCCCGCGAATGCGGGTTTGCGGTAGGCGAGCTGCGCGCGCCGAGCGATGCGCGCGCCACGCACGCCGTGCTCGGCCAGCCTTCGAAGGGCCGCCTCCTCGAAGTGGCGCAGGTAGACGAGCGAGTTCACGTGCTGGTTCGAGTCGGTGTGCATCAGGCCGAAGTGGATCGTTGCAGCGTCGGCGCGCGCGCCTTCGTCGAGCGCGTGCGCACCCTCGGGCAGCACCTCGAGCGAGGCGGGCGCCACCGCCTCGACCCGCTCGCCTGGAACACCCTCGATGCCCGCGAGCTCGGCCGGCTGGACGCGGCGCTCCTCGGCTGAGCTCGCGAAGGGGCGCGTCACGGTGTGCTCTGCGTAGACGCGCCCAGCGAGCGCAGGCGTGCCGGCGCCGTCGGGAGGCGCGCCGTAGGTGCGGCCGATCGGGGCGTGGACCTCGAGCCACATCGAGAGCAAGAGGCGCTCGACCGCGCCGCCCGCGCCCGCGGTGTGCGTGAAGGCGTAGGTTCCACGCGCCGAGAGTGGATGGCCTGCCGAGAACGGGCCGACGCCGCCCTCGAGGACGAGTCGCGACAAGATCGGCACGATGCCACCCTCGAGCAGGCGCTTCGAGTCGGGGTGCGCCAAGAGGTGACGCCAGGTCGTGGCGCCGAGGCCCGGCAGGAGCGAAGCGAGCTGGATCCTGCCGTCTTGGGTGATGTCCTCGAAGCGGCTCGGCACCTCGGCGTGGTGCCACTCGGTGTCGGTGGGGGGCTCGGGCGCTGCGGCGTGGCTCACGAGGCACGGCATAGCGCAGCTCGCGCGGCGCGCGAGCTACCAGACCTCGGCCAGGCTCGGATCGCCGCGTGTGGGCGCTTCGTTCGCGCTGAGCTGCGCGTCGACGATCGCGCCGAGCAGCGCAGCCGCGTCGCCGAGGTGCTCACCGGAGAGGCTGCTCGGCCAGTGCACGAAGACCCGCGGCAGGCTCGGGCCGTCGAGGCTCGTCGACACGTCGAGGCCGGTGGGGCCGCCCTCACGAGGGTGGCTCGGCTCGAGCACGCGGAATACGTGCCCCGGGTGATCGAGCACGGTCGAGACGAGGAAGGTCGTGTCGTTGCAGAGGTAGGTGTTGCTGCCTCGCGGGAAGCCCGCGTAGCGAACGCCGCCGAGCACCTCACCGAAGCTGCGCGAGCCCTCGAGCGAGTCTCGGCGCGCGGCGACTTCGCGTTCGGCCGCGTCGCGGACCTCGCTCCAGGAGAGCAGGTTCGGGCGAGCGTCGAGGCCATCGGGGATCTCGGCGAGGATGGGCGAGTCGGGCAGGGCGGCGAGCACGCCCGAGCCGTCTTCGAGGCCGACCGCTTCGTTGACCGCGCCGAGCTCGAGCCAGAGCGGCTGCGTGTAGCCAGCGACGCCGTTCATCACGATGAGGTCGGGCGCGAAGGACTCTGCTTCGGCGAGCAAGAGCGCACCCGCGAGGTCCCAGAAGACCGGCAGCACCATCGCGCAGACCTCGACCTCACCCGAGCGCGGCAGGGCGACCACGCCGCTCTCGACCGAGGTCTGCGCCGCTGGGTCGTCGACCTCGCTTGGCGCGGGCGGCTCCGTCTCGGGGTACGCGAGACCCGGGAGGAAACGCTCGAGGATGCGACCCGTCGCGTTCTCGCGGATGTTCAGGAAGCGCCCGAAGCCCGTCACCAGCACGCGCGGTCTGCGCGACAGATCGTCGATCGCGCTCGGCTCGTAGGGCCTGCAGCGCGGCGCATAGCTGGACGCGAAGGCGTGGTTCGCGACGTACTGAGCCCAGGCCGCTTCGCTCTCGGTGTCGACGACGACGTCGTTCGTCTCCGTGCTGGGAGCCGTCGCGGCGTCGCAGGCGGCGAGCCCGGCGAGGAGCGCCAGCGAGCTGAGGTGCGAGATGGATGCGGAGCGGGCCATCGCGACGGAGGAGCATGGCACGCTTCGCTCTGCGATGGAGCGGTGCTCCGGCGCCGGCGAACGGGGCCTCGAGCGTCGAGCGCGGCGGCCTGAGCTCCGCGCTCGGCTCCATCTCAGGCTGCGCTGCGCGCTCAGCTCGGCGCGCTCAGCCAGGCGCGCTCAACATCGCGTGCACCTGGCGCTCGAAGCTCGCGACGACGGCCTCGGGCCGGGCGGCGAGGCGCGCGTCGCAGGTGACGCCGACCCTGAGCTTCCCGTCGTAGCTGAGCAGGCTCACGCCGGTGCCGATGCTGCCGCTCATCGGTGCCCAGACCATCACGCTGTCGAGCGTGCGCCCCGCGAGGTGCAGCGCCGTGGGTGGGCCCGGCACGTTGGTCACGAGCAGCGAGGCCTTGCGCGTGAAGATGTCGATGCCGAGCCGCTCGATGCCCTCGCTGGCGAGGCCCATCGCGCCGAGCACGCCGAGGGCGACGAGCGCGTCCTCGGCCGATTTCAAGGCGTCCATCGTGGCTTTCAGCTTGCTCACGCGCGCCTCGGGCGCCGCTTCACCGAGCGGCAGCGGCACGAAGACGAGCCCGAAGTGGTTGCCGAGCTCTGGATCGCCGGCGCGCCCTCTCAGGTAGACCGGCACCAGCGCGCGCAGCTCTCGGGGCACGCGGCCGTGCTCACCGAGGTGCTCGCGCAGCGCTCCCGCGAGGTGCGCCATCAAGAGATCGTTGAGCTTGGCCCCGTGTCGCTTCGCGAGCTGCTTGAGCGGCTCGAGCGGGAGCGAGCTCGACCACGCGCAGCGCTTCTGGGTGCCGAGGGCGCCGCGCAGCCCGCTCGGCGGGTCGGCGGGCAGCAGCAAGAGCCTCGCGAGCGTGCGCGCCTGCTCGGCGAGCTTCTTCACGAGCGCGAACCCTCGCGGCATGGGAGCGTGGGCGATGCCCACGACCTCGGGCTCGAGCTCGGCGCCCTCGTCGGTGAGCGAGAGCAGGAGCTTCACGAGCGCGACGCCGTCGCCCACCGCGTGGTGGACGCGCGCGACGAGCGCCGAGCCAGCGCCGCCGCGCTCGACGTGGACGATCTCCCAGAGCGGGCGGTCACGCGGGAGCGGCGCGCTCATGCGTTCGCTCACCAGCCGCTGCAGCTCGAGCTCGCCGGCGCCTTCGGGCAGCTCGACCCGCGAGAGGTGGGCGTCGAGCGCGAAGCGGGGATCCGGCTCCCAGTGCGAAGGGAGGAAGGGCAGGCGCGGCTGGTCGACCCTCTGCGTGAAGCGCGGGTTCCTGAGCAGCTTGGTCTGGAGCAGCCTGCGCAGCGCGTCGTGATCGACCGGGCCGTCGAACACGAGCATGCTCGTGATGATCATCTGGTTCGTCGGCTGGTCCATGCGCAGCCACGCGCCGTCGACGGGGCCGACGAGCTCGCGCATCGCGTGGGGCAGGGCGTCGCTCACCCCTGGAGCCTAGCGCTAGGTGCCGCCGTCGTCGTGCTCGCCGGGAACGACCTTGTGTGGTCGTGCGTGCTCGAGCACACCCTCGAGCCCGCGCGACGGGTCGGCGGCGTCTTCGGCGGGGC
>CALKVW010000177.1 GCA_938004785.1 uncultured Polyangiaceae bacterium | reverse complement strand
GGGAACGCTGGCTCCGAGGGCGGGCACGGCAGGCGGGGGTTCTTGGGCCAGCAGATCGTCGAGCGAAGGCACCTCGGGAACGCTGGCTCCGAGGGCGGGCACGGCGGGCGGGGGCGGGGGTTCGCGCTTGGGCTGCGAACCGCGTGCTGCGTCACGCACCGAGATGAGCAGGGCCGCCACGTGCTTGCAGTGCTGGTTCGCCTTCTGGAAGGCCGGGCACGCGCAGTGCGACTGGATACCGTCGGCGCCGAGCTCGATGGTGACGTGGAAGGGCTCGGCGTCGACGCCCTTCACCGTGCCGCTGGCGGCCGTCTCGCCGACCTGCACGTCTTCGACGACACGTCGCCTGAAGTACTCCAGACCACGCAAGAAGGTTCGTGCACCGAGCAGACGGCGTAGACCGCGATCGCTCAGCGTCGAGAGGGCGTCGGAGATGGGCGTACCCACGTGCGCTGTCTCAGTGGAGGAAGGGAAGGAGGACGAGGAACAGAGCGGGAACGAAGAGCGTGAGCAACAGCAGCGCCGGCGCGGCCGCGCCTTTGAGCGGATCCCCGACCGTGTCCCCCACGACGATCGCGTGGTAGGTCGGGTTCTCGGCCCTGGCGCCGGACTCGTCGACCAGGAGCCTTCCGCCGTGGGCCCCGGTGACGATGTACTTCTTGGCGTTGCTGAAGGCCGCCCCTGCGCTGGAAGCCGCGAGGGTGACGAAGACGCCGGCGACGATCGTTGTCACGGCGAGGGCCGCGACAGAACCGACCTCCGAACCCTTATCCCCATCTGCGCCCAGGCGCAAGGCGAGCACGACGCCGAGCGGCAGCCCGGCCACCAGCAGGCACGGAAGCAACGCCTGACGCAAGGCGAAGCGGGAGCTCATCTCGACGCAGGGGAGGTAGTCCGGGGCGTGGTGCCTCGCGGGCGCCAGGGAGCTGCGCCGCGCGGCGGGCTCCTCGTCGGCGCCGAGCGGCGCGCGATCGCGCAGCTGGCGGCGCACCTCCTCGAGCACGCGGCGCGCTCCGACTTCGGCGAGCGATTCGCGAAGCTGAGACTCGCTGGCGCGAGCCCACGCCGCTCCGCCTCGCCTTCGAGCGCACGTACGAGCAACACCCCCGAGAGGGCCGCCGCGGCGGCCGCGTGGGCCCGGGTCATCGCGCGATGCGCGGTGCCGTCCACGTCGAGCAAGAGCAGGCGGCCACCGACCTCGGGGCGATCCGCGCCCACGGTCATGCGCACCAGCCCCAGGGCGAGGTCGGCCTGCGTGCTCGAGACGTCGATCGCGAGCAGGTAGGTCGAGCAGCCCACGAAGCCGAGCACCGCCGCGCCCACGCCGAGAGGGGCCGCACTCGGCCCGCCCAGGTGGACCGCCAGCGCGTCGGCGCCGACGCCGGTCGCGACCGCGATCAGCGCGGCGCCCGCGGCGAGGTCGAGACCGAGGCCCAGGCCTCCGAGCACGCTGTGCGTGGGCCCTCCGCGGGCGTACTCCGCGAGCTGGCGAACCGCGCGCGACGGCGCGGCGGCCGCGCGACGGACGCTCCACAAGACCAACAGCGCCCCGACGAGCCCCACCGCGCCACAGGCGGCCACGAGGTGCCAGTGGTTCGGGAGCAGCCACTTCGCAGCACCCACGAGCCCGAAGGCGTGCATCGCGATCGAGATCGCCGCGCCGCGGTGCAGCGGCGCGGCCGCGGACTCCCGCTCGTCCGTGCGGACGACGAGCGCGCCGAAGGCGGCGCCCACCACGCCGAAGCCTCGCGCCACGAGCGGCAGGGCGACGAGGGCGAGCGCGCTCGGCAGCGCCGGGTTCGCCGCGTAGGCGAGCGCACCCGCCGACATCGCGGCGAGATCGGCGACGGCGGCGGACGCGAAGGCCGCGGTGCACCGGTTGGCGGCTTCGCCAGCGCAGTCCCCGGCGAGGTCCACCACGACCGCCGGGTTGTCCGGGCTGTCGTCCGAGAGCCCAGCCTCACGCCCACCGACGTCTGCGCCCACGTCGGCCCCCGCGGCGAACGCGCCGCCCGAGAGCTGCCCGAACATCGCCGCGAAGCAAGCGCCGAGCGCGTGGCCGGCGATGAGCAGGGGGAGCTTGGGCACCACCGACATCGCCGCGCCCGCGCTCGGACCGAGGACCCCTCGCTGCACCAGGACCGCGAGCACGAGCGCCGAGAGGCCGAGCGAGCTGGTCGCGCCGGTGAGCAGCGCGGTCGCGGAGCCGGTCCTCAGCGCGAGGCGCAGCGACTCGTCGAGGGTGCGTTGCGCAGCGCTCGCGACCCGGACGGCCGATCGCGCGGCGAGCGTGGTGGTGAGCTGGCCGAGCAGGATCGCGCTGGCCGCGCCGACGGCGAAGGAGATCGTCGTCCACACGCCGAGCTCGAGCGCGGAGACCGGATCACTCGGCCTCGCGGTGCGCAGGCCGAACGCCAAGAACAGACCGCCACCGAAGAGCGCCGAGAGCGCGGCGGTCACGCCGCTCTGGGCCCGCGCGAAGCTCTCGGCTGCCTCACGGACGAGGTTCGCGGCGCGGTTCATCTCGGTCGTGCCGACGGGCGCCGACATCGCCGATCGTGCGGCGTGCGCTGCGAGGACGAGCCCGAGCAAGCTCAGGCCCAAGACGACGAGGAGCTCGGTCATGGCGAGAGTGCGGGCGCTCCACGGAGCCGTCCCGCCCGTTTCTCACGCTGCCTTAGCCGTTCTCCGCCCGCAGCGCCATGGTCCTCGTCGTGCCCCGCCGGGGGCCGAGCTCACCTCGCGCGCGCCGGGGCCTGACGCGGCACGTCTCGACCGACCGCGTGATCGAGGCGAACTCGCGCCGCCAAGAGCCCGATGTGCGCACTCAGCGTGCGCAGGCGCGCGGAGGTCACCTGGTTCTCCGCGTCCGCGAGGTCGGTGCCGGTCGCCTTGCCGAACGCGAAGAGCTTCTTCGTGACACGCAGCCCCTCCTCGGCCGCGAGCACGCCTCGATCCGCGGCCTCGATGCTCGGCACGGCCTTGGCGAGCTCGGCGCGCGCTGCTGCGACCTCCATGCGGACCGCGTCGGTGAGCGAGTCGCGTTGTGCGGCGATCTGCGCCGTGCGCGCGCGGCTCTGCGTGGCGGTGCCGAGCGTGCTGAAGGTCTCGTTGACGGTCCAGGAGAGCCTGAGGCCGACGTCCCAGGTGAGATCGAACTCCTCCCGGCTCGGGATGATGCGCTGGTTGGGGTTCGCGTAGGTGAGGTTGCCGATGGCGTCCAGGCGAGGCCAGTAGCTCGCGACCTCTGCGCTCGTCGCCTCCTCGGAGGCCCGACGCGACGCCTCGACCGCCGCGAGGTCCATGCGGTTCTCGAGCGCCTCGGCGTAGAGGCTCTCGAAGCTCGGCACGGTCGCGTCCGGCTGCACACCCATGACGTCGACAGCGCTCGCGAGGCGCTGGCTCTGCGGCATGTGCAGCACGGTGCGGACCTGCTGCTCGGCGGTGGACTCCTGCGCCCTGGCCTCCGCCTCGAGGAATTGCGACTGCGCGAGCAGGGCCTCGATGCGCATCACGTCGGCCTTCGACGCCGTGCCGACGCTCAGCGCGAGCTTGGCGTCGTCGAGCTGGGTCTTCGCCTGCTGCACGCTCTGCTGCGCGACCACGACGTTGCCTCGCGACAGCACCCACTGCAGAAACACCAGCTGCGCGTCCGCCGCGACCTGGAGGCGCTGCGCGTCGGCTGCGAGCTCGAGCGCCTTCTGGTTCGTCTCGGCCGCGGCGTAGGCCTGCGTGGCTCGCGTGAAGTAGTCGGAGATCGGGACCAGCAGGTTCGCGTTGAGCGAGTACTGGTTCAGGATCACGGGGAAGCTGAAACCGAAGGCCGCTGCCTGCGCAGGTGTCCCGGCGGAGTCGAGCACGCACTGCGTGGCTGGGTCGGAGGGGCAGGGACCCACCGTGACGGGCCCTTCGTTCGCGGTGCCCACGATCGCTCCCCCTCCACCGAGCGACGGGAGCGTCACCGGCGACAGTCGCGTGTAGCTCGCCGAGAGCGTGAGCCTCGGGAAGAACTGGACCGTGGTCTGGGTCACGGCGCCGGCCGAGCCCTCGAGCTCCGCCTCCTTGGCGCGCACGGCGTGGGAGGTGCGCACCGCCTCCCGTCCGACCGCTTCGAGCGTCAGCCCTCCGGCCTCGGGAGAAAGCGCCGCGAGCAAGGGGTCGGGGCGATCCTGGATCGCCTTCTCGCCCGGGCCGAGCTCGTCGTCGGTGGTGGCCGGACCCTGGGCCGGGACCGGCGCGGGCTGCGCCCAAGCGCCGAGGGGCGCAGCAGAGACCGCAGCGAGAACGAGCACACAGGCGGGACGCATGAGCAACCTCCGAGGTCGGGAGCGGGCACGGCAGGTGCGCTGCCACGCGCGCTGGCTCCTTGCCACGCCTCGTCGGAGGGGGCACGCGGCACCGCGCACACTGGCTGATAATAAGCCACCTTACGAACCTTCCGCTGCTCGACGCCGAGCGCCGGGGCCTTCGTCATCGCTTTGTTCGTCCACTTGGCGGAAGGCTCGGTATCCTCTCTCTCGGCTTCGTCCGCGTCGGCCGGAGCCCATCGCGACGGGCCTGTGCCCGAACGCGCTCCCGTCGAGGCTCCCAGGTGAACAACGTCGAGAAAGTCGCCGCCCTCGAGGCCCTGCTCGTGCGCGTCCAGAAGAACGCCGCTTCCCCGCGCCCGCAAGCGTCGCAGGTAGCGGCAGCCGTGGCTGCCCCCACCGGCTCTGCTGCCCCCACCAGCACTGCCGCTTCCCCGCCCGCTGCGCGCGCGCCGATGCGCAGCGAGCCCCAGCTGGCGCCCGCCGCGCGGCCGCCGGTGCCTGCGGCGCGACCGTCGGCGCCGAGCACGACGCCCGAGCGAAAGGCGCCCGAGCCCGCACCGGCCGCGCGCCCGCTGCCGGCGGCCGCCGCAGGCGCGGGCCAGCGAGCCTTCGGGCTCGGTCTCGCGTCGCGCCCTCGGCACGCGCCGCCCATCCCGCGTGACGAGCCCGAGACCCAGGCCGCCGCGCCCGTGGCCGCTGCACCTGCGCCGGAGGCGCGGCCCGCTCCCAGCCCTCTGCCCGCTGCGGCACAGTCCGCTCCAACGCACGCCGCTCCGACGCACGCCGCCACGGCAAGCAGCGTGCTCAGCATGGACGACCCCTTCCTTCCGGTCGTCGAGCCGCCCGTCGCCGAGCCGAGCGTCGACGTCGCTGCGGAGCTTCCCCCACCGCCCGAGCTCAGCGCCGAGCCCGCGCTCGCGCCGATGCCCGTCGTGTCGGTGGCCGGCGACGAGACGCCGGTCGCCGAGCCCGAGCCTGCGGTCGAAGCTCAGGTGGCGGCGCCCGCCGCATCCACCGATCTCGGTGCCTTGCTCGCAGCCGAGGTCGCGACCGCTCCGGCGCCTGCGCCTCGAGAAGCCGAGCCCGCCGAGCCGGTGGCGCCGCCGCCCGCGTTCAGCGCGGCCGCCGCCGAGGAGGCCCCGAGCAAGTTCGCCGAGCCGGCTGCGCCCCCCGCCAAGAAGAGCAGCGTCGGACTGTTCGTGGTCGTGGGTCTGGTGTTGCTCGTCGCGATCGCCGTCTACGCCTACATGCGCATGAAGGACGGAGCGACGCCGGTTGGACAGGGGAGCGAGGCACCTGCGCAAGCGGCCCCTGGAGGTGACGAGACCCAAGCGCCGAAGCCCAGCGCTGCGCCCACCGCGGAGGCGACGGCCGCCGTCACCGCCGAGGCGAGCGCCGCTCCGACCGCCGAGGCGTCTGCGGAGCCGGCGGCGAGCGCGGAGCCCGCCGCCGATCCGGCACCGCCGAAGGATCCCGCGACCCTGCCCGCCACGATGGGCTTCCTCCTGGTGAAGACGGCCCTCGAGGGCGAGATCTTCGTCCAAGGTGCAAAATCCGGGGCGCCCGGCCAGGTGCTCGAGGTTCCTTGCGGCACCAAGTTCGTGAGTGTCGGTGTCGACTCGCCAGCCGGCCCGAAGTCGAGCGCGGGCAAGTCGATCATGGTCGGCTGCCAGGCGATGACCATCGTCGAGCTGCCCTGAGCGCAGTGCTCGTATGTCCCGACCGCTGATCCTGCTCTCCAACGACGACGGTTTCGGCTCCGAGGGGCTACGCCTCGTGCGACAGGCGCTGCTCGAGCACGCCGACGTCGTGGTCTGCGCACCTTCGACCAACCAGAGCGCGACCAGTCACTCGTTGACGCTCCATCGGGTGCTCCGCCTGCGCGAGAGCGAGCCGGGGGTCTTCGACGTCGACGGGACCCCGGCCGACTGCGTCTACGTCGCGCTCCACGCAGATGGCCGCGTCGTGCCGCGTGTGCCCGACCTCTGTGTGTCGGGCCTCAACCACGGGCCCAACCTGGGCGTCGACGTCTTCTACTCGGGGACGGTGGCCGCCGCCCGTGAGGCCGCGCTGCGTGGGATCCCGGCGGTGGCCTTGTCGGCCGACGTCACCGCCGATCGCCCCGCCGCCGCACGCGTGGGCGCGCGCATCGCGCTCGAGCTGCTCGCCCGACACCGCGCAGCCCCCGGGCCCACCTTGCTCTTCAACGTGAACGTCCCGCCAGGGAACGCGTGGCCGGTGCGAGCCACCTCCCTCGGGCGCCGCTCCTACAGCGGTGACGTCGTGTTCCGGCGCGACCCGAGAGGCGGCGAGTACCTCTGGATCGGCGGCGCCGACGCGACCCACCACGACGCACCTGGGTCGGACACCGAGGCCTACGACGAGCGGGCGGTCGCCGTGACGCCGCTCGCGCTCGAGCTCTTCGACGAGCCGGGCATGCTGATGGCGAGTGCGATCGCGAGCGCGCTGAGCGCTGGTCCCGACGAGAGGTCGACCTCGCCGCAGCCCCCGGTCACGCCGCAGCCCTGAAGCGCGCAGCTCGGCGCCGGCGCGGAGCAGCGGGGCTCTCGGCGCGCTCGGTACACCCCAAGCGCTCGCGCGGCCGCAGCCACCCACCGAGCTCGGCGGGCGCGCGCGATCGCAAGGCTCAACGGCTGAGCACGCGTTTGTCGAGCACCAGACGCCGACTCGCCGCGCCCGATCGCGCCGGCTCTGCCGCGGGGAAGGTGATGCGCACACCCTTGGAGGGGTCGACGGAGATCGTGCCACCGTCCCGCTCGATCTCCTCGCCGAGCAGCTTCGGTGCGACCTTCGTGTGGGCGAGCAGCGCATCGAAGGAGGACGGGGCCGCGCCTGCTTTCGGCTCGAGCAGCTGCTGCGGGATGAGCGGTACGTCGGCGAAGGCGCTCAGCGTGAAGAGCAGCGCGCCGGCCGCGCGGGGCGCGTCCTTCGCGCGGATCCAGAGCGCGAGCTCGTTCTGTCGAAGGTGGGCGCAGCGCCCGGTCAGCACGCCGACGTCGGCGCCGGTGGCCTCGAAGAGCGCGTCGGACAGCGCCACGAGCCGCGCGGACTTCGAGGGCTCGAAGGCAGCCTGAGCGAGCGCGCCGGAGAAGCGCAACAGGAGCCCCTCGTCGGTCGGCTTGCCGCCGAGCGGACCCACGAACCTCGCGTGTTCGACCACCCCACCCAGGGCGGCCAGCTCGGGATCTCCCTCGGCGGTGATGCTCGTCCCGGACACGGCGCGCAGCACCTGGGGGTGCCCGGCCTCGAGGCGCCCCTCCGGCTTGCGGAGCCAGAGCTCGAAGACCCAGCCGTCGAGCGCGATGCCCGTGGCCGCGCCACCGGCGCGGAAGCGCTTCCGAGCGAGCTCACAGCTCTCCCGCACGTCGATCGGTGCGGTGGGGGGCGAGGCGCTGGGCTTGCCCGAGGCCGCGGCGCCGGTCGGCTTCGAGCGCAGGAAGAGCGCGCCTCCCACGCCCAGCAAGACGACGATCGCCGCGACGGCGGCGATCACGAGCCCGCTGCCGCCCGACGGACGAGAGGCCGCGCCCGTTTGGCCGACGAGCGGGGCGAGGGCCTGCGGTGCACGAGCGCCCAGCGAGGTCCCCCCTCCTGGAGAGGCCCCGCCGCTCGGCGATGCAGGGTTCGACGTCGTGAGCGGACCACCGTGAGCCGAGGAGGTTGGACCAGCGCGCAGCTCGGTGGGCTGCGCGTGCGGACCGGAGGTCGGCGCGCCCGTGTCGAGGTCGAGCCCGGCTGGCGTCCCGCTCCGGTCCGCGGCGGAGTGCTCCGGTCGCAGCGCGGGGCTCGCCGCGCGAGGCGCGGGATCGGCCACGCCCGGCGAAGGCCCGAGCTCGAGCGAGGACATCGCGGCGGCAGAGGCGCTCGCGGTGGCGCCGGCCGGAGCCGGGAGGGCGGGGGAGGGCGCGGGCTGCGGCGGAGCGCCGTCGAGATCAGGGAGGTCGAAGCTGGGAGGCGGACCGAGCTCGGGCCGGCTCGCCATCGCGCCGCGGCCCGAGGCGCGCGGCGGATGCATGGAGATCACGTCTGTCCCGGCGGCACGGGCCGCACCCGACAGGTTCGGGCTGGAACCGCGGCCGAGCGCCGCCAGCTCCGCCGGCATCGTGTCGTGTGCTCCGAGATCCTTGAGGCCGGAGGCGCTCTCGACGGCCTCCACGAGGCGCGAGCGGCGGCCGAGCGCCTCACCCGCGACGCGGTCGACGAGCTCCCCGATGCGTGTGTTCGAGGCGACCCCGAGCACGCTCTCGACCGCGGCCGCCATCTCGCGCGCCGTCGACCAGCGCGCCTCTCGGTCGCGAGAGAGCCCCTTCATGACGAGCGCGTCGATCTCGGGCGTGAGCCCAGGCATGCGCGAGCTGGGAGGCTCGAGCGCGCCTTGGATCACCCGGTACATGACCTCCACCTCGCCGCCCTCGAAGAGGCGCTGCCCGGTGAGCGCCTCCCAGAGGACCACGCTCATGCCGTAGAGGTCGACGCGCCGGTCGAGCTTGATGCCCTGCACCTGCTCGGGCGCCATGTAGTTGATCTTGCCCTTGATCGTACCGGCCTGGGTCATGCGGCCGCGCTCGGTCGCCTTGGCCACGCCGAAGTCGAGCACCCGCGACGCACCATCGCGTCCGACGAGGATGTTCTCGGGCGAGACGTCGCGGTGCACGAGCCCGAGCACCTCACCCGACTCGCTCCTCGCTTCGTGCGCGGCGTGCAGCCCCGAGAGCGCGTGAGACACGATGGTGCCGAGCACCGGATGCGGGATCGTCGCGCCGCTGCGGCGCAGCCCGCCGAGCAGCCGCGAGAGCGACTCCCCGTCCACGTACTCCATGACGAGGAAGAGCTCGCCCTCCTGCGCGACCACGTCGAGCGTCGCGACGACGTTCGCGTGCTGGATGCGCGCGGCGAGGCGCGCCTCCTCGAGGAACATCGCGGTGAACTCGGGGTCGCTCGAGAGGTGCTCGTGCAGGCGCTTGATCGCCACGGTGCGCGCGAAGCCCACCGGCCCGAGCAAACGACCGAGGTGCACCGTCGCCATGCCTCCGGAGGCGATCGCGTCGTACAGCGCGTATCGCCCCAGGATCTTCACGGGGGCAGGCGGGTCTTGCACTTCGCGGCGGAGCCTACCAGAGTGCCCGCTCGCCGATGAAGGATCCGCTGCTCTTCACCACCGAATCCTACGCCTACTTCGAGCCGGCGTTGCTCGCGGCCGGGCGCTTCGAGCGGGGCACGGTGGAGCGCAAACGCTTCCCCGACGGGGAGCGCTACCTGCGGCTCGTCGACGACAGTTGGGGGCGTGACGTGGTGCTGCTCGGAGGCACGCCGAACGACCTCGACTGGCTCGAGGTCTACGATCTCGGCTGCGCGATCTCGCGCGCCGGCGCACGCTCGCTCGACATCGTGATGCCCTACTTCGGCTACTCGACGATGGAGCGCGCGATCAAACAGGGAGAGGTCGTCACGGCGAAGACACGCGCGCGGCTGCTCTCGAGCATCCCCACCTGCGACGCCGGCGTGCGCATCTTCCTCTTCGACCTCCACACCGACGGCATCGAGTTCTACTTCGCCGACACGCACGTCACGCACCATCTCTACGGCGCGCCCGTCGTCACCCAGGCGATCCGCGATCTGGTCGGTGATCGCCCCTACGTGCTGGGCGCCACCGACGCAGGGCGCGCGAAGTGGGTCGAGAGCCTCTCGCGCACGCTCGGGGTCGACCCCGCCTTCGTGTACAAGCGCAGAGATCCGAAGACGGGCGCGGTGAGCCTCACGGGCGTCAACGCCGACGTGCGAGGCAAGGACGTCGTGCTCTACGACGACATGATCCGCACCGGGTCCTCCCTCATCCAGGCAGCGCGCGCCTACCGCGACGCAGGCGCGGAGCGATGCCACGCGGTGGCGAGCCACCTGGTGCTCCCCTCGGGCGCGCTCGATCGCCTGCGCGAGAGCGGTGTCATCGACTCGGTCATCGGCACCGACTCGCATCCAGGAAGTCAGCAGCTCCAGCACGAAGCCGGCGCGGTCCGTTCCATCGCCGGCCTCGTCGCGCGAGCGCTCGACATGTCGAACCACCGCTGAGCGCCCCAGCGCTCGAGCTCGCCTCCGCTCCGTGCCCGGCGCGCTCTGCTCGGCGGCGTCCGCGCGCGCTCCGCTTGGCGGCGCCCGCGCGCCTGTTACATATCCTCAGTCCATGCCGACGCTCATCTACCTGTCGCCCGGGATGTTCGGCTTCGGCCGCCTCGCGTCCTTCAGCTACTTCGAGCACCTCGAGAGCGCGCTGGTGGAGCGCTTCCGACGCATGGGCCGAGCCGCGCGGGTCCAGGTGTGCGACGTGCACCCGACCGCCTCGATCCGCAGGCGCGCGGTGCGTCTCGCGCGCATGGTCGCGGACACCTCGGGCGCTGGCTCCGAGCCCATCCACCTCGTCGGCCACTCGACCGGCGGCCTCGACGCGCGTTTGGTGGCGTCGCCCGCGGTGCACCTGCCCGGGATCGTGCAGGGCGACCTCGCGTGGTTGCCGCGCCTCCGCTCGGTCACGACGATGAACACGCCGCACTACGGCACGCCGCTGGCCGCGTTCTTCGCCACCAAGTCGGGCCAGCAGGTCCTCTACGCGGTGACCGCGCTCACGGTGACGATCCTCAAGCTCGGCGCGCCCCCGCTCGCGGCGACGAGCGCGCTCGTCGCCGCCTTGTCGAGGCTCTCGGGCGCCATCGAGCTCGGGCTCGTCGAGCGCACGAGCGAGTCGATCATCCGCATGCTCGACGAGGCTTCGAGCCGAGAGCTGCGCAGCTTCCTCCGCCTCATCCGCGACGATCAGGGCGCCGTGATCCAGCTCACACCCGAGGCGATGGACCTCTTCCAGGCGTCCGTCGAGGACCGTCCGGGCATCCGCTACCAGTGCGTGGCGAGCTACGCCCCGAAGAACGGCGCCCGCGGTCTGGTCGCCACGCTGCGCTCGCCGTGGTCGGTCGCGAGCGCGGCGATCTTCACGGCGCTGCACGAGGTCTCACAGCGCCTCGACGAGCGTTACCCTTGCCACCACCGCGACTCGGAGCTCGACCGCAAGGTGCGCGCGGCGCTCGGCGAGCTGCCCCCAGACTCGGCCAGCGATGGCGTCGTGCCCTACTACTCTCAGCTCTGGGGCGAGATCGCCTGGTCGGGCAGGGCAGACCACCTCGACGTCGTCGGTCACTTCCCGGGGCGCACGGGCAAGGTCGAGCACGTCGACTGGCTCAAGAGCGGCGCGAACTTCGACGAGGCCCGCTTCGACGCGATGCTCGACGGCATGATCGACGGCATGCTGGCGGCGGAGCGCGCCTGAGCGGCGTCGCCATTCGCCAGGGTCGAGGCCCGCGTCCGCTCCGACCTGAAAGCTCCGGCCGCGTCCCGCGTTGTCTCGGGGTCGGATGCGCCGACCGATGGCCGCCCACACGGAGGTGTCAGTCGTCTCGCCAACACCTGCAGCCTGTTGTAGAAGGAAACGCCCTCGTCGGCCGTCCCAAGGGGAGCCGCGAGCAGGTCGCGGGGTCAGGCAGGGCCTCCCTGTCCACGGCGGGTCGAACCGCCGCGTCGTTCTCACCGGTGGGTCGAAGCCCGCCACCCTCGTGTCTTCGAGCGGCCTCGCGCCGCTCTCGCAGGGGCCCATGCGCCCCGGTCTCGAAGGAGCTGACATGCGATCCACCCTCGTTCTCTCGCTTTCCCTGGTTGCGATGGTCGCCGGCTGCGGCGGCTCCGACCCCGATCCCAACGACCCGTCGCAGTACGGCTACGGCCAGCAGGGCCAGTACGGCGCCGGCCAGTACCCCCCCCAGCAGGGCGGCTACCCGCAGCAGGGCGGCTACCCGCAGCAGGGGGGCTACGGTCAGCCTCAGCCGCAGCCCACGGCGGCGCCGCAGCCCACGGCCACCGCCGGCGGATCCGGCTCCTCCGCTACGCCCATCGCGCCCGCTGCGGCCGCTGCCGCCACGCCGGTCCTCCAGGCCATGGCGGCTACCGAGGTTCGTGGCATGCAGCCCGACGGCGGCTCCTTCGCCGGCCAGTTCCAGCAGGGCCAGACCCTCGAGCAGCCCTTCAACATCCAGCCGGGCAAGTGCTACTCGGTCGTCGGCGTCGGCCTCGGCATCACCGAGCTCGACATCCAGATCGTCGCCCAGCCCGCCCCGATGCTCCCGCCGGCCGTGCTCGCGCAGGACAATACGCAGGGCGCGAACGCCACGCTCGGCGGCGGCGGCAACTGCTTCAAGAACCCGCTCCCGATCGGTGGGCCGGCCAAGGTCGTCGTCACCGCGACCGCAGGCTCCGGCATCGCCGTCGCGCAGATCTTCGTGAAGTGAAGCAGCTCGGGCGCCCCGCGCGCCCGGAGCGACGACGGCCACGTGGGCAGCTGCCCGCGTGGCCGTTCGCTTCTGCGCTGCGCTCCAGGCGCCCCTCCGCTCCGCGCTGCAGGCGCCCATCCGCTCCGCGCGGGAGGCGCCGCTTCCTTTACTTCGCGCCCGTTCGCACCATGAGGTGGAACTTCCCGAACTCGCTCTGACCGAGCGTGTACAGCACCTCGAAGAGCAGTCGGTACGGGGTCGTCTCGTCGGCGACGATGATCGCCTCCGAGGTCGAGCTGCTCATGCCCTTCGCTTCGCGGATCATGCGGTCGCGCTCGCGGTAGCGCGTGAGCACGCTCGCGAGGGGCTGGATGTACAGATCGTTGGGACCGCTGCGCTTGTAGCGGGCGTCGAGGCCGGTCTGCGCGAGCTGCGCACGGTCGCTGTACTCGACGACGGGCTTGTCGTCGTCGCCCACCGAGATCTGAGTCTTCGAGATGCGCACGATCACGCCCTCTTCGGCGGGCTCCGCGCTCATGGTCGAGATCGGGATCTGGAGATCGGCGTTCTGCGGGATCGACGCCGTCGACGTCGACAGGCTCTTCAAGACGAACACGAGGATGATCGTCATCAGATCGAGCATCGCCGTGATGTTGAGGAAGTCGATCTCGGGCTCCTTGGCGTTCCTGCGCTTGGCGCGTCGCAGCGCGGCCTTGTAGCGCGCGAGCGTGGCCTTGGGCGGGACCTTGGCTGCCTGACCGGTCGCTGTGGTGCTCATCGCCTTACCCCGACCATCGTGCGTAGTCCGACTCCGCCGTCTGCGACGCCGTCGGTGCGCTCCGGGTGGAGCGCGATGCGAGCTCGCTTGCTCATGTCAGCGGGCCACTCCGAGGTGGAACTCCGGGAACAACTCGCCGCGCTCGTCGCGGCGGATCGAGTCGAGCACGTCGATGATGTGACGGTACTCGACGTCGCGGTTCGCGGTGATCGTCACCTGGGTCTCGTCCTCGAACTCCGGGCGCGCGCTCTTGAGCTTGCGCGCGCAAGCGGTGACCGCCTTCAGATCGTAGGCCTCGCCGCTCTTGGGGATCGTCACGCCGGCGCCGACGTCGTTGCAGCCCGTCGCGATGTTGCCGCCCGAGGTCTTGAATCCGATGCCGTCGCGCGTGATGAGCACCGCGAGGTTCAGCGCCTTCGAGTCGACCTGCTGCTTCACCTTGCCACCACCGATCGAGGGGGGCGTCGTCTCGAGCTGCGAGATGAACGTCACGCTGATCGACGCGAGGATGAAGACGAGCAGGTTCGTGATGATGTCGAGGTAGGGGACGATGTTGAGCTCACCGGCCTCTTCACCCGGTTCCGGGTCTTTCGCAGCGGAGAGCCGGCGCACTTTCGAGCGCTGCGCCGGACTGAGCGGGATCGGAGCTTCCTTCGCCATGCCTGCCTCGCTGTGGCTACCGAACGAGCGCGGTGCGTCGCACCCCGGACCCGTCCGCGACGAGGCCGGAGAGCGTGCACCGCGGTGCTCAGCTCTTCGCGCTCACGGTGAGCAGGTTGAACACGCGCTCGGTGATGGCCTCGAGCTCGTGGGTGATCGACTTCGTCCTCGTGTGGAGGATGACGTGCGCGATCATGCAGATGACGGCGATGAGCAGTCCGAAGGCGGTGTTGTACATCGCCTCCGCGATGCCGTTCGAGAGGAGCTGCTGCTTCTTCGCCGGCGACAGACCCTCGGCCGCGATGGCGCCGAAGGTGCTGATGAGACCGAACACGGTGCCGACCAGACCGATGAGCGTCGCGATGTTCGCGAGCGACCAGAGGGCCGCGATCCGCTTCTCGACCTCCGGCTTGATCTCGCTGAGCTTCTCGCTGAGCGCGGCGTCGATCTCGTCGGCGCCCTTGTTCGCGTGCGTGAGGCCTGCCTTCACGAGCTGGAGCACCGGATAGTCGCTCGCCTCGCACAGCTTGATCGCGCGGTCGATGTTGCCGGCCGCGACGAGCTTCTTCACTTGGCCGAAGAACTCCTTCGAGTTCACGCTGTAGCGACGGATCTGGAAGGCAGCGCGTTCGATGACGATGGTGACCACGATGGCCGAGACCACGAGGTTCATCATGAGGAACGTCGGGTTGTGCTGGAGGGCGTCCATCAGGCCCGCGCCACCTCCGCTCTGAGCCGACGACATCAGCAAGTGACGCATTCCTGAGATCCTTTCTCCACCGCGCGTGCCCTCGAGGGCCGCGTGGTCACGAACTCGACGACGCCACCAGCGAGGGCGTCGCAGCGCCGTCGGTTCGACGGCGAGGGTTGAGCAGCGCCGTCACTTCGACGGCGAGGGTTGGACAGCGGAGCCCGGGCAAGTGCGGCCCGGCCCTTCATCTTGGACTTCGACTCGGTCGATCCGTAACTCGGTGCGATCAACGACACAGACTCGCTTCCCGCGAAGGCCTCGTTCGACGCGAGCGCTCTCGACGAGGCATCGCGGGCCGAACGGACCGCAGTGCATCGAGCGACCGACGCAGCCCGTCGAGCGACCGACGCAGCCCGCCGTCGGGCGGTTGCTGCCCCCGGACGGAAGCTGAGCGAGAAGAAAAACAACAACGGGGCGGACTATAGCGGTGCCGAGATCCATTCCGCAAGCGCCTGCCGACGTGGTCGCGGGGCCGCGGAATCCAGCGCCGTCGCCGCCCGGTGCACGCCACCAGCGTGAGCGAAGGGCGCACAGCGACAGCGCAACTTTCGGTCGATGCGGGCGAGAAGTGGCCGTCGCCGAGCAAAAGCGCCTGCGCGACCAAATCTTTGTTGACGCTCGGAGGTCGGACTCGCGAAGATGCGCCCGTCGCGAGTACCGGCGGCTCCAAGCCGCAACGAGCCACGCTGCGCTTCGCTCCCGCGGGCGCCACGAGGGTCGTGGGAGTCGCAACCTTCGCCGGTTGCGCTCCTCGGGAGGTCGGGGTCGGGTGGGGCGAGCTCACCACCACGAACTCTTGGGTCTCCTCGAGAGAACCAGCTCGGCGATCGATTCCGTCGGCTCGGCCGTCGTGCTCAGGCACCTCGGTTCGACCGGCCAGCCAGTCTGTCCGCCGCGTAGCGTTCGACGCCACGCCGCGCTTGAAGTAGTCGAAGTAACAGCGTTCGCAGTGTCCGCTTCCGGAGCATCAGCTCGGGAAGCAGCAATCTCGAGGCCCGGGCGGGCGAGCTGTCATCAGCTCCGAGCGGTCGGGTCCAAAGTGGTTCGAGTCAGGGAGTCGGAGGAAAGCAATGTGGGAGTTCTTCGTTGAAGGTGGTTGGGGCATGGTCCCGATCGCGATCTGCTCGGTGTTCATCCTCGGCATCATCATCGAGCGAGCCATCTTCCTCTACGGCGCGTCGATCAACCGCGATGTCTTCCTGGCCACCATGCAGAAGTGCATCCTGGCGGGCGATATTCCCAAGGCGGTGAAGATGTGCTCGGCGGCGAACGTGCCGCTGGCGCGCATCGTCCAGGCCGGTCTCGTGAAGGTGAACCGCCCCGATGGCGAGGTTCAGGCCGCGATGGACGAGGCTGCGTTGCACGAGATCCCGAAGATCGCGGCTCGCACTCCGTACCTCGCGCTGCTCTCGAACATCGCGATGCTCGCGGCGCTCTTCGGCACGGTGATGGGTCTCATCAAGTCGTTCAAGTCGGTCGGCGGTGAGGGCATCGACCCGAGCCAGAAGGCGCGCATCTTGGCGAACGGCATCTCGGAGGCCATGCACTGCACCGCCTTCGGTCTGGCGGTCGCCGTGTTCGGCCTCATCGGCTACGCCGTGCTGAACGGCCAGACGCAGGGCATCGAGGACGACATCAACGAGGCCTCGGTTCGCGTGCTCAACCTCGTCGTCGCCAACCGCCAGAAGGTGAACGTCAACGCCGTCGGGCAGCAGCCTGCCTGAGGCGCAGGCTCGCCGTTCCGGCTTGCTCGGGCTGCGTGAGCGGCGCCGGGCACGCTCGGAGGCGGGCAACGGTCGAGGCTCGTCGCGAGGCGAGCACCCGACCTGCACGAACGCTGCGATCCCTGGGGCAAGCGTGGTCTCGAACCGCGCTTGCCCGACTCGCCGAGAGGCGAACGGGTACGCCGCGCCTGGCATCCGCGAGCTTCTCAGCCGATGCCGGGAACCGTCTCCGAAAGACGGTGTCGGTCTCGGCTGCGGTACCGGGTCGAGCGCCATGCACTGGCGTCGAGGCCCAGCAGCAAGGTCCACTGGTGCAGAGGACCCGCGACGCGCCGAGCTGGTGGCCCACTGGGCTGCGCTTGCCCGGGCGGTTTTTGACAGTCAAGCTCGAGTGCAGTTCGATTCTCGAGAGAGGGTGACACGATGGGTGGCGTCGACGTAGAGAGCGGCGGGAAGAAGCGCTCGATGAACTCGGAGATCAACATGATCCCGTTCATCGACCTCCTGATGGTGACCGTGGCCTTCCTGCTGATCACGGCGGTGTGGGTCAACAACTCGCGCATCAACGCGAACGCACAGGTTCCAGGCCCTCCGGACCCGACCCAAGAGGTCACGCCGCAGACGCCTGAGAAGGTCCTGAACCTTCACCTCGGCGCCGACGAGTTCACCATCACCTGGAAGCAGGGCGCGACGGTGGTGAGCGAAGTCAAGGTTCCGAAGCCGAGCGATCCGGGCAACCCGGTGCGTTACCCCGACCTCGCCAAGAAGCTCGGCGAGGAGTGGAAGCAGCACGGTGGCCACCGCGATCCGAGCGACAAGAAGGTCGATCAGGCCATCCTCCAGGTCGACAACCGCACGCCGTACAAGGAGATCGTCGCCGTGCTCGACGCCCTGTACGCCACGAAGCGCGAGCTCGTGCTGCCGAGCGGTGCGAAGGACGAGGTCCCCGTTTTCAACATGACCTTCTCGGTCCGCTGAGGGTGAGCTGATGAGCGCCGATCGTTACGATGCATTCCCGGATCACGACCCGCATTCGCACGCGATCCACCAGCCCGGCAAGCGGCTCATGCACCACGTGCCGCTGCGGTTCGTGTGGAACAAGGTGGCGGGCGGCGGTGGGCACTCCGTCAACGCGAGCCTGAACCTCACCGCGTACATCGACTTCCTCTTGGTGACCGTCATCTTCCTCCTCCAGACGTTCAGCGCGTCGGGTGAGGTCGCCGTCGACAAGAACGTCTCGCTGCCGAAGGCCGAGAACGCCGAGGACGTCATCGACGCGCCCATGGTCGCCGTCAACGGCAACCAGGTGCTCGTCGACGGGCAGCTCGCGGGTTCGACGCGGGCCATCGAAGAGGTCGGCCGCATGCAGAAGGTCGACGAGCTCTTCAACATCCTCAAGGCCAAGCGCGAGCTGTGGAAGCAGGTCCAGCCGGACAAGGACTTCCCCGGCGTGGTCATCCTGCAGATCGACGAGGAGGTTCCCGCCATCGTCGTGAAGAGCGTCTTCCAGACGGCCGCCTACGCGGGCTACCCGAACGTCAGCTTCATGGTCCAGAAGATCGGTGGCGGCTCGAAGCCTGCGGGCGGCGAGTGACGCTGCTCCGACTCGGGCGCTGACCCACCACGCGCCCGAGCCCGGCCGCCGCCGGCCGACGCACACGACGCCGTGTCCCGCTCCGTCAGCGGGGCGCGGCGTTCGAGTTTGGGGAGCTGCTCTCGTCGGAGCTCGGGCCTCAGGCGCATCGACATCGAGCGCATGCCGGCGGAAGATGCGCGTCGGTCGGTGGGTGCGTGTCTACGACTCCACCTCTCCGGTCCTCCGGTAGGCCGTCGCCGAGCGCCGCTCCGCGGGGCCGCCAGTTCAACCACCTCCCCAGCCAGAGCGACGGTCCGAAGTGAGCGACGAACCCACGAGCAGCGACAACGCCGAGCAGACCGCGGAAGCGGCGCCGACGACGAGCAAGGAGGCGACGCCGGTCGCCGGGCGAAGGGCGGGCCGTCAGGACCCGAGCGAGCTGCCTCGCGGTCTGAGCGCCGTCGAGCGCTCGCGCGCGGAGCGTCGCAAGTTCCCGAAGCCGCCGTGGAAGGCGGCCGCCTGGTTCGGCCTCGTCGTGGCGGTGGCGCTCGGGCTGTATGGATACCGGGCGTCGTCGGAGCTCGACGGTGAGCGGCAGGTGCTGCTGTCCAAGCAGCGAGCCACCCGCGCCGAGCTGGAGCCGCTCTGGGCCGCGCTGCGCGGGAAGATCGAGTCGTCGGCGAAGGATCTCGCGGCCGCGCCGGAGGGCGATCTCGTCGAGCGAGAGGAGCTGTCTCGCTTCCCCTTCCAGCAGCTGCCCGGCATCTACCTCCGCGTCCGACAGGGTCAGGTCGAGACCGCCGAGAAGCTGCAGGCCGCTGCGTTGACCGCGAGCAAGGACGCGTTCACGGCGTGCTTGATGCGCACGGCGGGCGAGAGCCCGATCGCAGGAGCGGAGTGTACGCGCACGAGTGAGTGCCGTTCGGGCCAGCTCTGCAACGAGCTCAACCGGTGCGCGCGCCCGGCGCAGCCCTACAACCTCAGGCTCGCCTACCGAGCGCTGTTCGTCATCGAGGAGGCTTGGGCGGAGCAGGTGCGCACCACGAGGAGCGATCTCACCCTCTCGGCGCTCGCGGGCACCTTCGACGACGTGATGCGGTCGGAGATCCCGATCGCGATCGAGCTCTTGTCGAAGGCGCAGTTCGTCCTGCTGGTGATCGACGAGCTGCCCGAGGCTTCGGTGGATGCAGCCGACGCAGGCCCCACGTCCGAAGACCGCGAGGTACTCGCGGGCAAAACGTGGTACTCGCGCGTCGGTTTGTATCGCCTCTCGGACGGCAAGCCGCTCGTGCGCATGCGCCGGGAGGTGAAGGGGCAGCTGCTCGGCGGCTCACGCGCGGCCGATCCCGAGGTGGAAGCCGCGCGGCTCCGACAAGCGCGCAGCTGTGCGCTCGCGCTCGAGCTCCGCCAGGCGGTCGAGGGCAGCGCTGCGGCGAAGGTGACGCCGCCGCCGAGCGGCAGCTCGGAGCCTGCGCCGTCGAGCGCTCCCTCCACTGCACCGATGCCGTCCGCGCCGCCCGCCGCTTCCGCGACGCCCTGAACCCGCCGAGCCCGGAGCTCTGGACGCGCCGCAAGAACGAAGCGTGCGCAGCCCGGGCGTCGAACGCGGGGAACTCCGCCGCGGGTCAGGCTGTCCCTCGAGTTCAGCACGCAGCAGCTCGCGTCGATGGAGGCGCCAGCGGCGCTCTGCGTGGAGCAGGAGGACCCATGGGCGGCGTCGATGTCGGTTCGAGCGGAGGAAACAGGCGCGCGGCGAGCTCCGAGCTCAACATGATCCCCTTCGTGGATCTCTTGATGGTGACGGTGGCCTTCCTGCTCATCACGGCGGTGTGGGTCCAATCGGCGCGCCTGAACGCGACCGCGTCGGTCCCGGGTGACGTGAAGGACGTGGTGACCCCCACGGCCGTGGAGCGGGTCATGCACCTCCACGCTTCATCCGACGCCTTCGTGGTCTCGTGGAAGCAGGCCGACACCGTGGTGAGCGAGACGCGCGTGGCTCGAGGGAACGCCGACGGCGCATGGCAGCGATCGTCGGAGCTCGAGGGCGTGATCCGAGCCGAGTGGCAACGTCACGGTGGTCACCGCGATGCGAGCGATCGCAGCTTCGATCGTGCGGTGTTGCACGTGGACGATCGCGCGCCCTTCGCGGAGATCGCGGGTCTGCTCGACGCGATCGCGGCCACGCGGCGCAAGCTGAGCGACGGCCGCGAGGTCGCGGCCTTCGACACGAGCTTCGCGGTGCGCTGAACGCGACGGCGAGCGCGCGTGGCCGAGCGCGACGCTGGTTCAACGCTCGCGAGCTGAGGTGCGCGCGTCGACCAGGCCGGCGTCGAGCATGCCCTGCCACGACAGCGTGAAGAGCAGCACGCTGCCCTGCTCGACGAGGCCCTCGGCCGATCGCCTCGAGAGATCGTCGTCGCGGAAGCGGAGCAGGCCCGTGATGCCGACGGCAGGGCCGTCGATGCGGGGCATGACCGGGAAGGAGATGCCGGCGCCGAGCTCGAGCCCGGGCGTGGCCGCGAAGGCTCCTCGTTCGGAGTGCCAGAAGCTGCCCAGCGTGAGCGCGAAGGAGTCGAGCAGCAAATCGAGTCGCGCGGGACCGCGCTCGAGGTCGAGGCCGAGTCGGCCGAGGAAGAGCGGCCGCAGCTCGAGCCCGACGGCGAGGCTGCGATCGTAGCGAGCGTCGTCGGCGCCGAAGGACTCGGTGTAGCGGAGCACGGGCCCCACCATGGCGAGGTACAGCCCGGCCGCTTGCACGACCATGCCCGGGCTGCCCTCTTGCAGCGCCACTCCTGCACCGGCGGACAAGAGCAGGTCTCCGTCGAGACGTCCGTAGGCGCCGTCGCCCTCGTCGGCCTGCGCTCGCGCACCGAGGAGCGACAGGGCTACTGTGATCGCGCCGACCCGCGCGTACGTCATCGTCACGCGTGCGCGCGCGACGCGCCGTGCTTCAGCTGCCGAGCTCTGCACCGATCGCCTCCCGGAGCTCCGGAGCGAAGAGCAGGCGCGTCCGCGTGAGTACCTGGCCTCGGAGGCGCCCCAGCAAGAAGGACACCTCGGAGAGGTCTCGCTCGCGCCCATCCGGGAAGATGACGCGAAGCGCGGCGTGCGCGGGGTAGGGGACGTCGGAGGCGCGGTCGAGCACCACGTAGGCGTCCGGGTCGAGCCCACGCGCGACGGCCGCAGCGCGACCGACCTCGAGTGCGCGCTCGGCGCTCGCATCGACCTCGACGCCCTCGAGCTCGATCGTCTTGAAGAGCTTGCGTGCGCGCAGCCGTCGCGAGAGGTCCGCGAGCACCGGGTCGTCGGCCTGCTCCCACGCGTGGAGAGCGCCGAGCAGCGTGTGATCGTCGAGCTCGAGGTAGTCGTGCAGGCTCGGGAGCTCGCCCGCAGCGGCCGACTCGAGCGCCGCGAGCCTCACCGGCAGCCGGTGCCCCTGCGCGACGAGCTGCACCGCGCGGCGCAAGATGCAGCCGATCATCGCCTCGGCCGCGCGCGTCGACTTGTGGAAGTACACCTGCTGGAACATGAAGAGCCGCGCGAGCAGGAAGCTCTCGATCGCCGTGATGCCCTTCATGCCGTCGATCGCGAGGCCCGGCGGGGTCGTGCCATCGACGCGCTCGAAGCGTGTCTGATTCTTGGGGGGATCGCCGCGCAAGGC
>CALKVW010000176.1 GCA_938004785.1 uncultured Polyangiaceae bacterium | reverse complement strand
GAGGGGCAGGGCGAGCGCGGGGGCCTCCCCGCTCGCGCCGAGCGCCTCGGCGGGTGCCTCCCCGCCTTCGGTCGGAGGCGCCACCTCGAGCGGAGCCGAGGCCTGCACGGCGCCGAAGTGCGCGCCGAACGAGCGCACTGCGCCGAGCTGCCAAGCACCGAAGCCCAGCGCGCACCCGAGCGCGGCGACGAGCGCCACCGAGAGCCGGCGCCTCCGGGTCGTGCGTCGCCGCTCCGGCTCCGACAGCGCGCTCCGGACCGCGGCGCGCATCTCGGCCGCCGAGGCGAAGCGCAGGCTGGGGTGGCGAGCGAGCGCCCTCGAGACGAGCTCCGCTGCGGCCTCGCTGAGGCCCGCGCTCGCGGGCACGGGGTCGGGGCCGCCCTGCAGCTTCGCCTCGAGCAAGGCGACCGCCGAACCCTGGGTGAAGGGCAGACGTCCGGCGACGAGCTCGTAGAGCATCACGCCGAGCGCGTAGAGGTCGGCCCGACCGTCGACCTCGTCGGGGCGCGACACCTGCTCGGGCGCCATGTACTCGGGCGTGCCGTACACCGCGACCGACCTTCCCTGGTTCGCCTCGGCGCCGCCGCTCGTCGCGCCGGACTCGTCGCGCGACAGCGCGAGACCGAAGTCGAGCAGCGTGACCTTGCCGTCGTCTCCGACCACGACGTTGGCCGGCTTCAGATCGCGGTGCACGACGCCCGCGCGGTGCAGGGGCTCGAGCACCGCGAGCACGCGGTCCGCGAGCTCGAACACCTCACGCCAGGGCGCCGTGCCTCCTTCGGCGAGGCGGTGGTCGAGGGAGCGACCTTCGACCTTCTCGAGGACCGAGAAGGGGCGCCCATCGCTGGTCTGCCCCACGTCGAGCGCACGCACGACCCCCTCGATCGCGAGGGTCGAGAGGATGCGCCCTTCGCGCACGATGCGCGCCTCGGCTTCGGTCGAGGAGGCGAACTCCACACGGAGGACCTTCACCGCCACGCGGCGCCCGAGGTCGACGTGTTCTGCCTCGTGCACCACGCTCTTCGCGCCGCGACCGAGCTCGGCGAGCACGCGGTAGCGGGTGCCCGGCAAGAGGCCCGTCGTCTCGTCCTCGACCACCCGAGCGGCCTGTGCGCTCGGCTGGGCCGGCGTCTTCGCCGTGGAGACGCGGTGCCGCGCCTGCGCCACGAGGCGCTGGAACTCCCGCCGCGTGCGCACGGCCTCGCCGTCGAACAGACGATCCATGAGCGAGGCGATGCGCGCGCGCACCCCTCGCTCGCCCCCCGGGAGCGGCGGGGCCACCGCGAGCAGCGCGCCGAGCTCCCGCGCGGCGCTGCGGGTCTTGCGGTAGCGCTCCTCACGATCGAAGGCGGTCAGCGCGGCGATGACGGCGTCGAGCGCCGCCGGCGCGCCGCACTCGGCGGCGATCGGCGGCAGGTTGCGCTCGTTCTTCGCGACCGAGGCCATGTGCTCGCTCGCTTCGCCCTGCAGGAAGCGCCTGCCCGCGCAGAGCTCCCAGAGCATCACGCCGAGCGCGTACTGATCGACCCGGAAGTCGCCCGAGTCGCCGTTCGCGACCTCGGGCGCGACGTAGCCCGGCTTCGCGAAGACCACGCCCGCCACCGTGTGGCACCTCCGGTTCTCACCACGCGCGGTGCCGAAGTCGATGATCTTCACGTCGCCGCCGTAGGCGACCATGAGGTTCTGCGGGCTCAGATCGCGGTGCACGATCGACAGCGGCCTGCCAGCCGCGTCGACGCGCTCGTGCACGTGCGCGAGCGCCTCGGCCGCCTGGGTGAGCATCGCGACCGCCTCGGGCCAAGCGATGGCGGCGTTCATCGCGAGCGCGCGCGCGCGCACGTCTCCGAGGCTGCGGCCCTCGACGTACTCGACCGCGACGTAGCTCTCGCCGCTCTCGTCGTCGGTCGTCGCCTCGATGACCTGCGCGACGCCCGGGTGCATGAGCTGGGCCTGCACCCTCGCCTCGTCGAGGAAGCGCGCCTTGAAGCTCGCGTCGGTGCGGTGCTCGCTGCGGATCGTCTTGATGATGACCGGACGCTCCGCGCCCTCGAGCCCGAGCGTGGACGCGAGCATCACCTCGCCCATGCCTCCCTTGGCGATGCGCCGGAGCAGCACGTAGCGACCGAAGCGTCGCGGCAGATCCGACGACGAGAAGCCGACCGGCGCTCGAGCTGCCGAGCTCGCAGGGGACGTCGAGGAGGAGGCCATGCTCTGGGCTTACGCATGTGCGATAAGGTGGGCCAAAAAAGGAGCGCCCGTTGCGAGCCAGCACGCTCGGGGGTATAGCGAGGCCTGGATGTCGGCCCCCGTGCTCACGGCCCTGCGCGCCTTCTGCCTGAGCGCGCTCGCGCTCTGCGCGGCGATGTTCGCCGTGGTCCGCACCGCAGCGGCGCAGCCCGTGGCCGCCTCGGAGCGAGCGAGCGAAGCGAGGGTCGAGGGCGGACGCGGCCCCGAGGGCGATCGCATCTCCGAGGGCCGGGGCCAGCCCGAGGGGCGCGCCCAAGCGGCCGAGGAGCCGGAGCGCGGCGACGCCGTCGCGCTCTCCGCGTGCAGCCTCGACGTGGCCTACGCGAGCTTCTGGGCCGCGAGCAGCCTCGGCGACACCGCCTCGGTGCCGCCGCAAGCTGCAGAGCCGAGCATCGGCTGCAACGGCGTGCTCGACGACCCGCTCACCCCGGCGCCGCTCTGCGATCCGAGCGCCACCACCGGCGTCGCCGCCGCCTACGTGCGCAGCGTCGCCGACGACCGCCTCGAGGCCGTTCAGGGCTGTGGCGACGGGGAGCTCGACGCGCAGAGCTGGCTCGGTGAGCGCGAGCCGGACCCGGCCGCCTGGCAACAGAGCTCGCTCGAGCCTGCGCACCTCAGCGGCCTCGCCGACGCACGTGCCCGAGCCGCCTCCATGGATCTTCCGGAGAGCCCCTACCCGGGGCACAGCTCCGAGGGCATCTCGATGAACATCGAGCGGCCACCGATGCGACGCTGAGCTGGGCTGGGTCCTCGGCTTCGAGGGCCCTGCCGGCGAGCGGCGTCTCACCGCGCCGCTTCCGGTGTCCTTCGCTCGCCGTGCACACCGAGCCCCGCGATCGCCCGAGCCCCTAGGCTCGCGCCTGAGCGGTGCGGAGTGCGCGAACGCGAAGGACCCGAGCCGAGGTGAGCGCCGTGTGAGCGAGCAGAGCGGACCGCCGCGCTCGCTCACGCGACGCGAGCGATCTCCGTGCCCAGGTGGGCGCGGAGGTCCGAGCCACAGACGTCGGTCGTCGACCTCGTTCGACGATCGGGCAGCGCGCCCAGCGGCGCGCTGCGTTCGAGCAACGTTGGAGAACATCGAACAATGAACAAGGGAACTGCCATCGTCGGCTTCCTGCTCTGCTTCATGGCGGGCATGCTGCTGATGTGGGGAATCGATCGCGGCTCGGTGGGCGGCGGGGCGACGGCCGCGGCCGTCGTCGAGAACCCCACCGACTGGAGCGACGAAGGAGCGGCCGTGCCGGTCAGCTCCAAGGATCCGATGTGGGGCTCGCGCACCGCGCCCGTCACGCTGGTCCTCTACAGCGACTACGAGTGCCCCTTCTGCAGCAAGGTCGAAGCGACGCTCGAGGGCCTGAAGGCGAA
This sequence comes from uncultured Polyangiaceae bacterium, assembly GCA_938004785.1. Lineage (GTDB taxonomy): Bacteria > Myxococcota_A > Polyangia > Polyangiales > Polyangiaceae > CALKVW01. The sequence continues at coordinate 13,767 of CALKVW010000176.1, read as the reverse complement.
GTACGGCCCGCAGCAGCTGCGCATCATCTGGAAGCACAACCCCCTGCCCTTCCACAAGAACGCCCGCGGCGCGCACCTCGCGACCGAGACCGCGTTCCGCCTCGGCGGCAACGACGCGTTCTGGAAGATGCACAAGGTCGTCTTCGAGAACAACAAGGGCGGCCTGAACGCCGACAACTACATGAAGTGGGCCGGCGAGGCTGGCCTCGACGTGGCGAAGTTCAAGGCCTCCTTCGAGAAGGAGGAGTTCGCCGCGAAGATCGATCAGGACATGGCCGGCGGAAAGACCGTCGGCGTGCGTGGCACGCCCGCGTCGTTCATCAACGGCATCTTCCTGAGTGGCGCGCAGCCGCAGCCGAAGTTCGAGCAGATCATCGACGAGCAGCTCGCCGCGGCGAAGGCGCTCGGCTCGAGCGTGCCGGCCGACAAGGTCTACGCCAAGCTCTCCACCGAGAACAAGGCGAAGGCGCCCCCGGCCCCCGAGGCCGAGAAGGCCAAGGAGAAGCCGGCCGCCGACGACAAGACCGTGTGGAAGGTGCCCGTGGGCAACTCGCCCTCGAAGGGCGCCGCCGACGCGCTCGTCACCATCGTCGAGTTCAGCGATTTCGAGTGCCCCTTCTGCTCGAAGGTGGAGCCGACGATCGACGAGATCCTCAAGACCTACGACGGCAAGGTCCGCGTGGTGTGGAAGCACCGCCCGCTGCCCTTCCACAAGCGCGCGACGCCCGCGTCGATCCTCACGCTCGAGGCGCTCGCACAGAAGGGCCTCCCGGGCTTCTGGGCCGCGCACGCCCTGCTCTTCAAGAACCAGCGCGCGCTCAGCGACGAGGACCTCGCCAAGTACGCCGGTGAGCTCGGCCTCGACGTGGAGAAGGCCAAGGCGGCGATCAGCGGCAACAAGTACATCGACGTGATCAACGCCGACCAGGAGCTCGCGGACGACCTCGAGGCCTCCGGCACCCCGCACTTCTTCGTCAACGGCCGCCGCCTCGTCGGCGCGCAGCCCGTCGAGAAGTTCAAGGAGATCATCGACGAGGAGCTCAAGAACGCCGAGGCGATGCTCGCCAAGGGCGTGAAGAAGTCGGACCTCTACGCCGAGATCATCAAGGCCGGCAAGGAGCCCCCGCCCCCGGAGACGAAGCTCATCGACGCCGAGGCCGCCGGCGCGCCCACCAAGGGTGCCGCTGACGCCAAGGTCGCCGTGCACATCTTCAGCGACTACGAGTGCCCCTTCTGCAAGCGCGTGGAGGCCACGCTCTCGCAGGTCGAGAAGGAGTACGAGGGCAAGATCAAGATGGTGTGGCGCGACAAGCCGCTGCCCATGCACAAGAACGCTCCGCTCGCCTCCGAGGCGGCACGCGAGGCGCTCAAGCAGAAGGGCCAGAAGGGCTTCTGGGCCTTCCACGACGAGCTCTTCAAGGTGCAGGGCACGGACAAGGACGCGATGGCGCGCCCCGGCCTCGAGAAGATCGCCGAGTCCCAGGGCCTCGACCTCGCGGCCTTCAAGGCGGCGCTCGACGGCAACGTGCACAAGAAGGCCGTCGACGTCGACAGCGCGGCGGCCGACAAGGCCGGCATCAGCGGCACGCCCGCCTTCGTGATCACCTACACGAAGAAGGACGGCCAGCTCGAGGGCTACTTCATCAACGGCGCGCAGCCGTACACCAAGTTCAAGAAGGTGCTGAACCTCGCGCTCGCCAAGGCGAAGTGAGGATCGGCGCCGGCTGAGGCCCCTTCGCCGAAGGGGCCCGGCGGCTTTGGCGGGGCGGAGCGAGAGCTCCCGCCCCGCTTTTTCGTTGGACCCTGCGAGTCAGCGGAAGCGGAACTGGCCTTCGTCGGCCCACCACTGGCGGTAGAGGGCCTGGACGCGCTCTCGCTCTTCGGCCGGCAGGTCGTCGTAGTAGCCGAAGTACTCGTGCGTGACGTGCTTGAGCTCGTCGCCCGCCGCGCGGCGGAGCGGCGCCGACTCGTGCGTGAGCGCGTTCACGAGCCACTCGATGCGGTGCTCGTGGTGGTGGAGCTGCCACCACGCGCGCCAGACCTCGCGCGAGCGGCCGAGATCCTGCCGGGTGATCATGATGAGCCCCGCGCGCGCCGCCTCCACGATCGTGTCGCTGGGATCGCCGAGCGCGTCGATGAGCACCGGCACGACCGCCGCGACGCGGATCTCGCTGAGGGCCTCGATGGCGAGCACGCGGCGTTGGTTCGCCTCCTCCGCGCTGCGGATCGTGTGCGCGAGGCTCGCGCGCAAGGGCTCGCCGGGAGCGCCAGCCGTCACCAGCGCTTGCGCCGCGCGACGCGCGACCCTGCGCACGCCGACGTCTTCGTCGAAGAGCCTCGGCAAGACGGCGTTGGAGGCCTCCGGGAAGAGCAGCTCGCCGAGCACGTGCGTCGCCCAGAAGCGCTGGTCCACGTCGGGCATCGCGCTGCGCACGGTCATGAAGGGCAGCGCCGCGCGACGCATCATGACGAGCAGCTTGAGCAAGGGGCCACAGTCCGAAGCGGCAGGCAGCTCGGAGCGCACGCGGAAGCGGTCGACGGCGAGTGGACCGGGGAAGTGGGCGACGAGGCGCGGGAACTGGCTCTCGGCCACGAGCAAGAGCTCGCTCAGCGCCTCCTCACCGTCGAGCCCTCCGCGCGCGGCGCGCTGGAGCAGAGCCTCGAGGTCAGCACCGATCTCGGAGGGCTGACGGCTCTCGCGGCCCTGGATCACCGTGTAGGTGCCCTCCTGGCCATGAGGCAGCTCGTCGGCGGGCGCGGGCGCGGGCGTGGCGTGGCGCAGCTCGGGTGGCCGCTCCGACCAGCTCTGGTGGCTCTCCGCCGCGACGAGACCGCTCACGTCGTCGTCTTCCCGTGGGATCGGCGGCACGAAGCTCGGAGGGTGGTTCGAGCCCCGACGCGGAGGGACGCTCGAGCTCGGACGGAGGGCCGACTCCACCACGGGCGCGCGCCGTGACGGCAAGCTGTCTTCGATGGGCGAATCGCCGAGCAAGGTGGGGCGCCCCTCGACGAGCTCCGTCCAGGCCGCGTCGGCCTCGGGCCAGGCGCCCGGCATCGTCGGGCGCCCCGACATGGGCTCCTCCTCGTCCACCGCCGGGAAGGCGCCGGGCGAGTCGAGCGCGAAGCCGCGCGCGCGCAGCGGCGCCGTGCCGGAGGAGGCCACCGAGACGACGACGTCGACGCTCGGCGTGAGGCCGAGCTCCGCGCGCTGCGAGGGTGTGCCTGCGGCGGGCGTGGGCTGATGGACGGCGTGGAAGCTGGGCTCGGTCGCGACGAAGGCGAGGTTCGACGGGGCTTCGTCGACCTCGGTGCGGTCGGGCGCCGCCGTGCGTGCGGGGGCGGGTCCGGGCGGCGAGCTCGGCGCGGGAGGCTCGGCGACGGGCAGAGAGAGGGCGCGCGCCAGCGCTGCGACGCTCCCGGGCTGGGGGCGCAGGGCCTCCGTCGCCGGGCCACCGCGCTTGCGCGAGATCGCGATGCGCTCGAGCCGGGCCGCGGCGAGCGAGACGAGCCCGAGCAGCTCGCCGAGCGACGAGAGGGTGACGTCGGCCTCGCCATCGTCACCGAGCAAGACGGCGAGCACACGCGAGCGCACGGTGAGCGGCACGAGCGCCGCGAGGCCCGAGGACGCGCGCACACGACCGAGGTCGCGACGGAGCTCGCGGTCGAGTTCGTGTTGGTCGAGGTGCGTGAGCACGACGCGGCCGGCGAGTCGCGCGTCGCGGAGCGAGCTGGGCAGCTCGAGCGAGACGCCGATCGCTTGCACCCGCAAGTGATCGGTGCCCGGCCCGAAGGCGTCGCGGCCCTCGGCCATGTCGCCCTGGATGAGGAAGAGCGCCGTGTATTCGAAGAACTGCGATCCGAAGGCGAAGAAGACGTCGACGACGCCGTCGAGGTTGGTCGCCTTCTCCAGCTCGGCCTCCGCCTCGGCCCGGCTGAAGGGCCCGCGCCGCCTGGCCGAGCGGTGCGACTTCTTGCGGCGCTGGTCGATCTCGCGCCTCACGACGTCGACGAGCGCGCGCGCGTCGAGCACGCTCGGGGGGCGCGGCGAGTCGTCGAGCATGGGCGCGGCGGGCGCGAGTTCGACCGAGGCCGCCGGCTCGGCGAGCGCCGGCTCCGCTGGCTCGGGGGCCGCGGGCTGCAGTGCCGCGGGCTGCGGAAGCGCCTCGGCGGGCGCGAAGGCTTCCGCCGCGGGTGTCGCGAGCACGGGCTCTGCCACCTCGCTGGGCGCGACGGGCTCGGCGGAGGCCGGAGGCGACGCCTCGGCTGCTGGAGCGGAGGGCTCGACGTCGCTCCACGCGTCGTCGACCTCGCTGCTCGCCGACGCGTAGGCTGGGCCCGCCGCGAAGTAGGCGGGGGTCTCGTCGAGCGAAGGAGCCGGCCCGCCCGGCAGGCTGAGCGGCACCGAGCGAACCGAGGGCTCGCTCGAAGGGGGCGAGGCCGCGAGCGAAGAGGCCTCGGCCGCGCCCATCGCTGCGGGGCGTACGCTCGAGCGCGCCTGCTCCGCGGCGTCGAGGCGCTGTACGAGCTTGAGCTGGCGTGCGTCGAGCGGGACCCCGTAGTGCGCCGCGATGCCCTCGCGCACACGCACCGCGGGGCTCGCGACCAGGCTCGGCTCGAGCCCGGTGCGCTCGATGATCTCCTGGAGCACGCCGGTCTCGAGCGGCTCGGCGACGGCGAGCACGAGCATCGTGCCGGAGCTCCGCAGCGGGAACAGGCCCCACGCGAGGGCCTCGCGGGCCTCGAAGAGATCGAGGATCTCGCTCGAGGGGGCCGGCAGGCGGCCCGGCGGAGCGCTCGGCAGCCCCAGGCTCTCCGCGAGCACCATCGTGACGCCGCCCTCGGTGTGCGGCGCGACCTCGAGCAGGTTCGTGACGAAGTCCGCGCCGTGCATGACCTGGCGCGAGATGGCCTGCTCCACCTCGGTGATGGTCGCAACCTGCCGCTGGACGATGAGGGAGGTCAGGCTGGTGGCCATCGAGGACGGCGCACACTCTAGCGGAGGGTCGCCGCCCTGGGAATCAGCCCTGGGGATTCAGCCCTGCGTGCCGAGCGCGCCGAGCCAGCGGAGCAGGATGGCCCTGCCCTCGACCAAGCCAGCGATGCTCGTCGACTCGTTGCGCTGGTGCGCCTGGGCGTTGTCGCCTGGGCCGAAGTTCACGGCAGCCACGCCGAGCTGCGCGAAGCGCGCCACGTCGGTCCAGGCCTGCTTGGGCTCGACGCCGTGCACGCCGGCCTCGACGAGCCGGCGCACGAGCGGGTGGCTCGCGTAGGGAGGCGCCGCTGGGCTGAGATCGCGCCACTCGATGCGCGCGCGCCCTGCGACGAGGGCCTCGACGTCGGCCTGCGCCTCTTCGAGCGTGCGGTCGGGCGAGAAGCGGTGGTTGAGGTTCAACTCGAAGCGATCGGGCACGATGTTCCGGCTGCGACCGCCTTGGGCGAGCGTGATCGAGTAGACCGAGCGGTAGAGTAGACCGTCGAGCAAGACCTCGCGGGGGCCGAGCGCGCCGAGCTCGACGAGCAAGGCGCCCGCCTTGTGGATCGCGTTCTCGCCCTGCCAGGGTCGCGCGCTGTGGGAGGTCTTGCCCTCGAAGACGAGCGTCGCGTGGATCGATCCGCTGGCGCCGAGGCTGAGCCGGTTGTCGCTGGGCTCGAGGCAGACCGCGAGCTCGACCTGGGACAGCTCCGGATCCTCGGCGAGCACCACGCCGAGCTCGTTCTCCGCGAAGGGGCCCTCCTCGCGTGCGTAGAACACGAGCGTGAGATCGCAGTTCCGCGAGACGCGCTCGAGGTCGTGCTCGACCAGATCGATCATTGCCGCGAGGCCCGACTTCATGTCGGCGGCGCCCGGCCCGTAGAGCCTGTCGCCCTCGATGCGCGGCACGCCTTCGTGCTCGGTGCGCACGACGTCGAGGTGGCCCGCGAGCGCCACGCGGGGGCCGCCCGTGCCGCGGGAGACGGGCACGACGATGGAGTCGCCGTAGCGGCGGATGGGCAGCGCGAGCGGCAGCCTCGCGAGCCGCTCGCTCACCGCCGCGCAGAGTGCGGCCTCCTCGCCGATGAAGGAGGGCGTCTCGCAGAGCCAGAGGAGCGTGTCGACGACCGAGGGCTGCGCCATGCGCCTCTCTCTACCACGCGTCGCGCGGGCGGACCGCTCGGTGCGTTCGGCTCAGACGGCGACGTCGAAGTCGCGCAGCGCGGCGTTGAGCGAGACCTTGCGATCGGTGCTCTCGGTGCGCTTGCCGATGATGAGCGCGCAGGGCACGCCGAACTCGCCGGCGGGGAACTTCTTCTGACGCACGCCCGGGATCACGACGCTGCGCGCCGGCACACGCCCGCGGTGCTCGATCGGCTCCGCGCCGGTGACGTCGAGGATCGCGGTCGACGAGGTGAGCACGACGCCCGCGCCCAGCACGACCTCCCGCTCGAGGTGCACGCCCTCGACGACGATGACGCGCGAGCCGATGAAGCAGCCGTCTTCGATGATGACGGGGCGCGCGCTAGGCGGCTCGAGCACGCCGCCGATGCCGACGCCGCCCGCGAGGTGGCAGTCGCGCCCGATCTGCGCGCAGCTGCCGACCGTGGCCCAGGTGTCGACCATCGTGCCCGCGCCGACGCGCGCGCCGATGTTCACGTAGCCAGGCATCACGATGGCGCCGGGCTCGAGGTAGGCGCCGTAGCGCACCGTGCCGGGAGGCACGACCCGCACGCCGTCGAGCGCGCTCTTGATCGGGATCTTGTCGTGGAAGCGCAGCGGCCCGGCTTCGCTCGGCTCCATCTTCGTGAGGCCGAAGTAGAGCAGGATCGCCTGCTTGATCCACGCGTGCGTCACCCACTCGGTCTCGCCGGGACCGGGCGGCGAGGCCACACGCAGGCGGCCGGCGTCGAGCTCGGCGAGCACTTGGTGCACGGCGCCCGCATGCTCGCTCGAGGCGAGCAGCGCACGATCCGCGAAGGCCGCTTCCACGAGCGGCGCGAGGCGCGCGGCGAGCTCCGAGGAGGAGCTCGCCGTGTCGGGGTGGTGCAGCGCCGAGGGCATCAGCCTGCGGTCGGCGCGACCTCGCAGCCGGCGAACCAGTAGGCGATCTCGCGGGCTGCGGTCTCGGGTTTGTCGGAGCCGTGCACGGCATTCTCGCCGACGCTCGCGCCGTAGAGCTTGCGCACGGTGCCGTCGGCGGCCTTCGCCGGATCGGTGGCGCCGATGACCTCGCGGTACTTGGCGATGGCGTTCTCACGCTCGAGCACGCTGATGATCACGGGGCCGCGCGACATGAACTCGACGAGCTCACCGAAGAAGCCGCGCTCCTTGTGCTCGGCATAGAAGCCTTCGGCCTCGGCGCGGGTGAGGTGGACGCGCTTCAGCGCCTTGACGACGAAGCCCTCCTTCTCGAAGTGCGCCAGGATCGCGCCTCCGTAGTTCTTCTCCATTGCGTCGGGCTTGATGATCGAAAGGGTACGCTCGAGGGCCATGGGCGCGCCTTCTAGGCGATGCACAGGGCTCGCGCAAGCTCGTCACGCGGGAAGGGTGACAGGCGTTCACCCCGTGGGGACTGCGCCACCACGCCGCTCAGGGCGCGGCGATCTCGGCCCTGGCCTTGCGGATCTCCTCGCGCAGCGGCCCGATGAACTCGACGCTGAAGGTGCGCTTCTGGCCCTTCATCGCGCGCGCCGTGTGCCACTTGGAGAGCGCGAGCCGCGCGCTCGCACGCATCAGCCTGCGCCACGCCGAGCCCTTGGGGAGGAAGTAGCTGCGGATGCCTCCGAAGGCGCTCGTGACGAGCGCGAACTCCTGCTGCGTGAGCGTGCCGAAGAGGATCTCGTCCTTCAGGTGGTCGGCGATGATGCGGCCCTTGCGCACGACCAGCATGACGATGATCACCGCGAAGGCTGCGATGAAGACGAACCAGAGCAGCAGCGAGAGCACGAAGACGGCCGCGCCCAGGTTCGGCACGAAGTTCCACACGGCGTGGAGGAACATGCCGCCGCCCAGCCCCACGACGGGCGCGGCCTTGCGCCAGAACGGGCTCGAGGTCTCGCGCGCGATGCCGAAGCCGAGGCCGGTCATCGAGGTGTAGAGCGGGTGCCCCCAGGGCGCGACGATGCCGCGCAGCACGAAGACCGTCGAGAAGCTCTCCTGGCTCTCGAGCGCGGCGCGTGCGTAGTACTGCACGTTCTCGACGGCGGCGAAGCCGAGCGCGCAGAAGGTCGCGTAGACGATGCCGTCGACCACCCCGTCGAACTCGCGACGCAGGAAGTAGAAGAACCCCCAGATGGCGAGGCCCTTCATGATCTCCTCGGAGAAGGGCGCCGCGAACACGGTCATGATGAAGCGCCCGGCGGGCTCGCCGAAGGCGCCCGTGGCGACGATCTGCACCGCCGTGTTGAACATGCCGGCGAAGCCGGTGGCGACGAAGGCCCCCCAGAGGAAGGCCATCGTGAGTGCCCACCACGGCTCCGGATCGTAGCGGTCGAGCACCGCCGGGATCGGCAGGTAGACGAGCAACATCGCGAAGGCCGGGATCGCGCCCTGCACCATCGCGGAGGCGACGCGCCCCGGATCGGGCGCCATCGCGATCTCGAGGAAGGTGAAGAAGACGTTGAGCACCACGCCCGCGACGAGCCCGAGCACCCACAGCACGAGGCCCACGCGCAGCCGGTGACGATCGGGAGCTGGAGCGCCGGGCAGTGGCGCTTCGCGCGGTCGATGCTGGAACGCGCCGTGCTGCGCGTGCTGGGCGGCTGCGTAGCCGTGCTGCTGCGCGTTCGGGTGCGCGTAGCCGGAGCCCGGGTGCGCCGGATGCGCGTGCTGGGCGGCGTGCGAGGGCGCTGGATACGCCGCGTTCGGGTACTGCGCGTGCGCCGGATGCGCGTGCTGGGCGGGATGCGAGGGCGCTGCGTACGGCGCATTCGGGTACTGCGCGGGCGCTGGATAGGACGCGTTCGGGTACTGCGCGTGCGCATGCGGCGCGGGCCAGGCCGGTGCCGGCGCCCGGTCGGGCACCGTCGCCTGCGGAGGCACCGGTGCCGCACCCACCCCGTGGGGCCCACGAAAGGGCGGTCCACCGCCCGAGGGATCGCCGCTCATGCGCGCCCGAGACTAGCCTGCCTCGGGCCCACCGCGCGCGGGAACAGCCGCTCGGTTCAGGGCTTGATGACCTTGGTGCCCTTGGGCGGGGTGAACTCGAACTCGCTCGGCTGCACGGGTTTGTTCACCACCGGCTCGGAGAAGTCGAAGCGGTTGCGGTTGCCCTGTGCGTCGAGGATCAGCACGCGCCGGACCTGGCTCGTCGCGCCGTCGACGTAGAAGAGCACCTTCTGGTAGGCCGGCGTGGCCTCCTTCGGCGTGCCCTCGAGCACGAAGCCACCCTCGAACTTCATCGTCGAGGGATCGAGCAGCTTCAGGCTGAAGTCCTTCGAGAGCTTGCCGTCGCCCATGAGGAAGCTCAGCGCGGCGGGGTACTGCGACTTGGTGAGCGCAGACTCGTACATCTGCTCGCTCTCCTTCTCGTAGACCTTGATGATCTTGCCGTCGCTCACCACGCGGTTGCCGTTGGGTGCGTCGTAGACGAAGCTCATCTTGCCGGGTTTGGCGAAGACGACCTTGCCCTTCGACTCCTTCTTCTTGTTCTGCACCTTCACGAGGTAGGTCTGCGAGAAGGTGGCGCGGAAGGTCTGCGTCGCGTCGTAGAAGCGCTGGACACGCAGGGCGATCTCGTCGGCGGTGGGGGCCGCGGCGAGGGCCTCTCCGGGGGCGACGAGACCGCCGGCGAGCGTGGCGGCCACGGGGGCGAGCGCGACGCTGGCGAAGAGGGAGAGGAAGCTGCGGCGGGACGAGGAGCCGGTGGTTGCCATGGTTCGTGTCGGCTTGGACGGAGCGTGGGTCGATTCGATTCGCGAGCTCCCGGAGGGGATTTCGCGGGGCCCGCGAGGCGCACGCGCGACCCGCGCCGCGCGTCTCGGATACCACAACGTGGCACGGGCCGCAGGCTTACGCTCCCCGCCGCCGGGGGCGCTCGCGCGGCGGCTCGGCCTCGCTGCGCGCGAGCGTGCTCAGCCGCGCCGCGCGCGGGCGCGCCGCGCCGCCTTCTTGGCGGCCTCGGCGGCCGCGAGCAGCTTCGCCGCCGGGCTCGAGCCCGAGCGGCCGCCGGTGGAGGCCTCGACGGCCTCGTGGAAACGCGCGACGGCGAGGTGGGCGAAGGCGTTCGCGAGCGCGTCGCTCGCATCGAGCCGGGGAGCCTCGGCGAGCCCGAGCAGCGTCGTCATGACCCGCTGGACCTGCTCCTTGCTCGCCTGCCCCGCCCCCACCACGGCGCGCTTCACGCGTGTAGGCGCGTACTCGAAGCTCGGCACGCCGGCCCGCGCGAGCCTCAGGAGCACCACGCCGCGGGCGTGACCGAGCTTCGAGGCGGCCTGCGCGTCCTTCGCGAAGAAGATCGCCTCGACCGCGGCCTCGGCGGGCGCGTGCGCCGCGATCACCTCGATCAGGGCGTCGTCGATCTCGACGAGCCTGCGCTCGAGCGGCGCCTTCGTGTCGGTGTCGATCACGCCGTGCGCGAGGTGGCGGATCTTGGTGCCCACGCGCTCGAGCACGCCCCAGCCGAGGTGCCTGGTCCCTGGGTCGATGCCGAGCACGCGCATCAGCAGAGACCGTGGCCACGAGGCGCGAAGATCTTGCCGGGGTTGAGCAGCCCCTTGGGATCGAAGACCGCCTTGATGCGCTGCTGCAGAGAGATCGTCGCGTCGCTCTGCTCGAGGCGCAGGTAGGGCGCCTTCGAGAGGCCCACGCCGTGCTCCCCGGTGAGCGTGCCGCCGAGCTCGACGACCTTGCGGAAGAGCTGGCCGAGCAGCTGCTCCACGCGCGGCGCAGCCTCGGCTTGGTTCCACAGGAAGTTCACGTGCAGGTTGCCGTCGCCGGCGTGACCGTAGGCCAAGAGCTCGATCCGAGCCTCGGGTCCGTCGCCGCGCTCCTCCGAAGCACGCGCCTCGCCCTCACGCATGCGCTCGAGCTCCTCGAGCAAGGTCGGGATGTGTCGCCTCGGCACGACGACGTCTTCGGAGACCTTGAACTTCGCGATCGCGCGTGTCGTCGTCGACAGCGCGCGCCGCGCCGACCAGAGCGCGTCGCGTCGCGCTGCGTCCTGGGCGACGAGCACCGTGATCGCCCCCGCCCCGTCGCAGGCCGCACCCGCGCGCTCCATGGCGCGCTCGCAGGCGAGCTCGTCCCCGTCGAGCTCGACGACGAGCATCGCGTGGCCGCGCCGGTCGATGCTCGCGTCACGCGCACGCACGAGCTCGAGCGTGCGCCGGTCGAGCAGCTCCGCGCAGCGCGGCAGGATGCCCGCCGCGAAGACGGCGGCGACCGCGCGGCCCGCGGCGTAGGCGTCGTCGAAGAGCGCGAGCACGGTGCGCACCGCCTCCGGCTTGGGCACGAGCCGGAGCACGGCGCGCGTCGAGAGCGCGAGCGTGCCCTCGCTGCCGACGAGCAGGCTCACGAGATCGTAGCCCGTGACGCCCTTGCGGGTGCGCCGCCCCACGAAGCTGCGCTCGCCTCCGACGGGCACGATCTCGAGCCCGAGGACCCAGTCGCGCGTCGCCCCGTAGCCGAGCGCGCGCGGGCCCGCGGCGTTCTCGGCGATCGTGCCTCCGAGCTGACACCAGCCGAGCGAGCTCGGGTCCGGCCCGTAGAAGAGCCCCTCGGCCTCGACGGCGGCGTGCAGGTCTGCCAGCACCACCCCCGGCTCGACGACCACGAGGTGCTCGCCGCGATCGATGTCGACGATCGAGGAGAGCGCGCCCGTCGCGAGCACGATGCCTCCGGCGACCGGGATGCAGCCGCCCGACTTGCCCGAACCTCCGCCTCGCGGGGTCACCGGGATCGCCTCGTCCTCTGCGACGCGCATGACGGCGGCCACGTCGTCGGCCGAGGCGGCGAGCACCGCGAGGTCGGGCAGGATGGGCTCGTTGTCCGACTCGTCACCGGCATAGGCGACGAGCATGTCGGGATCGGTCACGACCTTGGACGGGCCGAGCAGTCGCTCGAGCCTCAGCTTCGCACGCGACGTGGCGGCGACCGAGGGGCGGGAGAGTTCGATCCGCCTCAGCACGACTACAAGAGCTCCAGGAAGGCGAGCAGCGCGTCGATCTCGGAGGCGTCGAGGCCCGCGGCCCCCTCGGGTGCGCCGTCGTGGAAGAACGCGTCGTCGGTGTAGCCCACCCGCTCGAGCAGCTCGGAGAGGCTCTCGGCGGATCCGTTGCTGAAGAGCGGCGAGCGGCTCGACACGCGACGCAGCGAGGTGGTGCGCGCGCCCTCCGCGTGCACGTAGGGGAGCACGCCGGTGCGCTCGTAGCCCTCGCGCGCCCACACGATCGGCCCGGAGCGTGAGAGCACGAGGCCCTCCCACGCGGAGGGCGCGAGCTCGGTGAGCGGGTCGTCGGTGACGGTGCGCGCGGCGTGACAGCCGACGCAGCGCTCGGCGAAGAGCTCCGCGCCTCGCCGCTCGACCGGGTCGAAGCTCCTGCGCCCGACCACGGCCTCGTTCGGTGCGTGCGCGAAGTCGAAGAAGAAGTCGATCATCGCTCGACGCAGCCCCCACGCCGAGGTCGACACCGCGTCGGCCCACGGGAGCCCCTCGAGGTAGTCGTCGGGAGCGTCGCCGAGCTCGAACCACTCGCTCGCGCCGCTGCGCGCGGAGGCGACACGGAATTCGGCGAAGACCATCGCGGTCGTGTCGCGGTCGAGCGCGCGGGTGAAGTGGGGGGCGTTGTTCGCGATGCCGAACAAGGGCTTGGTGTTGGCGCGCACCTCACCGCGCCCGGTCGCATGCACGCGGCCATCGGTGCCACCCTCGAGGTGACAGGCCTCGCAGCTGAAGCGGCTGAGCTCGCCCTCGCTGCGCTGCCAGGGCGCGATGGCCGTCGTGAACACGAGCAGCTCACCGAGACGCGAAGACGCGCTGCGCGTGTGAGCGTGTGGGCTCAGCGCCGCGATCGGCCAGGGCGACGCCGTGCCGTCGGGGCGCTGGTGCACGAGCGCGTCGAGCAAGGGTGAGGCGACGACGAAGCCACCCTCGCCGTCGGGCGCGGCGTCCGAGGCGCCCAGCACACCGGCGCCCACCGTCACCGAAGGCTCGCCGAGTGGACAGCTCGCCAGCGGCCACTCGAGACGCACCCGCGCCCCCGTGGCGGCACCCCAGATCTCGGCGACGAGCCCGTCGCCTTCGGCGCGTGCGCGCACGACCTTGGGCGAGACGACGCCGAGCGCGGACAGGTCGATCTCGCCGCAGCGCTCGAGGCCTGCTTCGCCCGTCCGCACGACGTAGGCGTAGGAGTCGATGTAGCCGAAGCTGCCGCCGGTACGATCGAGCGGGTGGTCCTCGAGACCGGCGGCGACGGCGAAGCCGCCGCCGGGAGAGTCGACGAGGTCGACCGCGTAGAGGGGCGCGTCGAGGTCGAGGCGCTGGGCCGGGCCGAGCGCCGCACCGAGACGCGGGTGGACCACGAGCGCATGATCGAGCGCGCTCACCACGGCGACCTGCGAGGCGGAGACCGCGACTCGGAAGGGACGGGGCGCGTCGAAGGTCGCGAGCGGGGCGCCCCCCTCGAGCACCTCGACCCGACCCGCGAGGTGCTCGGCGAGCACCAGGGTCGAGCCCGCGGTGGCGAGGGCGTCGACGCGCGTGAGTGAGCTGGGGACGTCGGCCTCGGGCCGACGCACGAGGCGGTCGGCTTCGACGTCGTAGCGCCAGAGCGGCTCGGCCGAGCCCTCGCGCG
>CALKVW010000175.1 GCA_938004785.1 uncultured Polyangiaceae bacterium | reverse complement strand
CGCCGAGTGCTATGACACCGATGTCCTTGTTCATTGGTAGGCTCCTGTCGTCGAGGCTTGTGCGGGAGGGTTCGTGGGTGGGCGGGCGCTCGTCCGAGCGCGCGCCGAGCGGCGCTCAGCCTGCGCCGGCCTCGTCGGTGACGATGACGACGCCGCCGAGCTGGGTGCCCGGCAGGGCAGGATCGCCCGCGCGCAGGCGGGCGATGGCCTCGCGTTTGCCGGCGCCGACCGCGTAGATCACGTGCGCGCGTGCCGTGCGCAGCATGCTCAGCGTGAGCGTGATGCGCTCGGGCGGGGGCTTCGGTGCGTCGTGCACGAGCATCACCTGCGCGCCGGCCGCGTCGAAAGCGCGGCCCGGGAAGAGCGAGGCCACGTGGCCGTCTTCGCCGAGGCCGAGCAGCGTGAGGTCGAGCGCGCCTCGCCACCGCGTGGCGAGCTCGGCCTCCACGCGCGCCAGCGCGAGCTCGGGGTGTGCGAGCTCCTCGTCGAGCACGAGCGGCAGCGTGTGCGCGGCGAGCGGCGCGCGCGTGCGAGCCAGCGCGGCGCCGCGGTTGGAGGCGGCGTCGGCGACGCGCACCAGGCGCTCGTCGACCCACGTGAGCTCGACGCGCGGCCACGTCGCGGCGAGCGAACCCTGGCCCAGCACCTCGAGCACGCTGCCTCCGGCGATGCCGAGGCGCACCGGGCCCTCGATGGCCTCCATGGCATGCGCGAGGCGCAGAGCCGCTTCGGCGAGCGGCGCCCTCGAGACGACGAGCTCAACCACGCGACCAGCCCCCCTCGCAGCCGTAGAAGAGCGCGTCGCTCACCTCGGGCCCCGCGCTGCCCGCGGCGTATTCGTGCATGGGCACCTCGCCGCTCCGCCACGCGTCCGTGTAGGCGTCGGCGAAGCGCCACGAGGCCTCGATCTCGTCGCTGCGGATGAAGAGCGTCGCGTCGCCGCGCATCGCGTCGAGCAGGAGGCGCTCGTAGGCGGGCGTCGTCGACTCACCGAAGGCGTCGCGGTAGTCGAAGCGCAGCGCCGCAGGCGCCATGTTCATGGCGGCGCCTGGGCGCTTCACGCCGAAGGAGAGCGTGATCGCCTCGCGCGGCTGCAGGCTGAGCGTGAGCACGTTCGGCCTGCGCTCGCAGAGCGTGCCCTCACGCAGCGCGCGGCGGTAGTCCTCGTCGCTCATGTCGTCTGGCCGGTTGAAGAGCTGGAGCGGCGGCGTGCGGAACTGGACCTGCACCTCGGTGAAGCGCTTGCCCATACGCTTGCCGTGACGCAGCAGGATCGGCACCCCGGCCCAGCGGAAGGAGTCGATCTCGGCGCGCATCGCCACGTAGGTCTCGGTCGTCGACCCGGCCGGCACACCCTCCTCTTCGAGGTAGCCCGGCACCTCGCGGTCTGCGACGCGACCACGCACGTAGCGCGCGCGCACGCTCGACTCGCGCACCTCGCGGCGCGTGGGCACACGCAGGCTTCGCAAGAGGGCGAGCTTCTGCGCGCGCACCGCCTCGGCCTCGAGCGAAGACGGCGGCTCCATCGCCACGAGCGAGAGCACCTGCAACATGTGGTTCTGCACCATGTCGCGCAGCGCGCCCGTGGTGTCGTAGTAGGCGCCTCGGCCCGCCTCCATGCCGAGCTCCTCGGCCACGGTGATCTGGATGAGCTCGACGTGTTGCCGGTTCCACACGGGCTCGAAGATCGCGTTGTGGAAGCGGAAGCCGAGGATGTTCTGCACCGTCTCCTTGCCGAGGTAGTGGTCGATGCGGAAGATCTGGAACTCGCGCAGGTGCTCGTGCAGCTCCGCGTTGAGCCGCTGCGCGCTCCGGAGGTCGTGCCCGAAGGGCTTCTCGATCACCACGCGGCGATAGTCGTGGCGCTCGTCTTCGCGCTGCCTCGGCAAGAGGCCCGAGTTCGAGAGGCGCGCGACGCTGCTCGCGAAGAGCTCGGGCTTGAGCGAGAGATAGAAGAGCCTGCCGGTGTGCTCGCCGCAGGGCAGCGCGTCGAGGCGCTGCTTGATGCGCTCGAGGTCGGCCGCCTCGCCCACGTCGCCGGCGACGTAGTGCATGTGCGGCGCGAGCTTCTCGAAGCCAGCGCGCAGCTCCGCGGGCATCGCCGCGCGGAGCTCCTCGCGCCAGCTCTCGTCGCTCTTCGCGCGACGCGACACGCCGACGAGCTCGAGCCCTCCCTCGGGCAGGCCCTTGTCGGCGAGGCTCGCGAGCGCGGGGACGAGCTTGCGCGAGGTGAGGTCGCCGCCAGCACCGAAGATGATCAACTGTAGAGGGCCTGGGCTCACCGCGCGGAGGGTACACGCTCGCGCCGCGGCCGACAGACGCGTCGGTGCGCGCGCATCGCTGCCGGTGCACATGGCGCTGACGCAGGCGGCGTCGTTCCCTTATGCTGTGTGAGCGCCCGCGGTCCTCGAGCGGCGCGAGCGCGGACCGCGTTTCATCCACGATGAACGAAGACGACGGAACCCGGAGCCGAGGCGCGTCGAAGCGCGAAGCGACCCGCTTGTTCGGCACGCCCGCCGCGGCGCCGCAGGAGCAGAGGGGCGCGACGATCCGCATCGACCCGGGCGCGCCTGCGTCGGCGCGCGCCGCCGCCGTGCCCCCCGCGCCGACGAGCCAGCCGAGCCAGCCCGGCGCGAGCGCGCCGCAGCGCACCGTGCGCATCGACCCCACCGCGCCCGCCGCGAGCCCGGCCTCGCCGCACGCGCGCCCCTCGCTCGCGGCCCCGCAGCGCCCCTCGCGCCCGAGCAGGTCGCGCACGACGATCCTCGAGCTCAGCGAGGTCGCCCAGCGCATGAGCGTGCTGCGCGGCTCCTCCGCCGCCGAGCCGAGCTTCACGCAGCAGCTCGCGCTGTCCTTCGCGGTGAGCGCGACGCTCGTCCTGCTGGGCACGATGGTGCTCGCCGGAGGCGCGTGGCGCATCGTGCTCGGCATGCTCGCCGGCATCACGGGCTCGACGGCGCTCGTGTGGTACGCGCTGCGCTCGCTCCCGAAGATCGCCAAGCGCCTCGGTACGCGCGAGCTGCCCGGCACACCGACGATGTGGCTCGGCGCGCTCGTCGGCTTCGCGCTCACGGCGACCGCGGGGCTCACCTGGGGCGTCTCCGAGGCCACGAAGCCGCTCGCGCGCTTCGGTGGCGCCGACTTCAAGCTGCCCGCCTCCGCCGAGGCGGCCGAGCCTCCGGCCGCGGAGCCGCCGAGCGTCGAAGGGGGCCGCGCCGACGCGAAGATGAAGCGTGGTCAGCACGTGAACCTCGGCGACGGTGTGCTCTACGCGCCGCCGCACTTCGCTTCGGCCGACGGCCAGTTCGATCTGCTCATCCACTACCACGGCAACACCGAGCTCATCGAGCGCAGCGTCGACGCGGCGAAGCTCGACGCCATCGCCTACATCGTGAACTTCGGCGAGATGAGCGGGCGTTACTCCGAGCCCTTGCGCAACCCGCACGCCTTCGACGAGACGCTCGAGCGCATCGAGCAGCGCGTCGGGGAGAAGCTCGGCCTCCAGCGCCCGCGCATCCGTCGCGTGGCGCTCTCCTCGTGGAGCGCGGGCTTCGGCGCCGTCTACCACGTGCTCACGAGCCGCAGCCGCCTCGATCGCATCGACGCCTTGCTCATGATGGACAGCCTGCACGCGAGCTACGCGCCGGGCAGCCAGAGCAAGGTGACCGATCTCAGCGTGCAGCCCTTCGTGCGCTTCGCCGAGCGCGCGATCGCCGGCGAGAAGCTCTTCGTGCTCACGCACTCCTCGGTCGAGACGCGCGATTACCCCAGCACGACCACGAGCGCCGATGCCCTGCTCGAGCGCCTGGGCCTCACGCGCGAAGCGGTCGACCCGGAGCAGGCCTCGCCGCCGCCGGTCGACATCGAAGTGGCGCTCAAGGCCTTCCCCTCGAAGGACCGCGAGTGGGTGAAGGTGAAGAGCGTCGCCACGCGGGGCGCCTTCACGGTCGTCGGCGGCAAGGGCAACGACAAAGGCGACCACATCGCGCACCTCGCGCAGATGTCGGTGCTCACCTTGCCCAAGCTCGTCGAGCGCTGGAAGCCGCCCGAGTGAGCCTCCGCGACGCGTGAGCCGGGGCGCGCGAGCGATGCGCTTGCGGCACCTCGGCGCATGCTCGATCCTGCCGCCGTCGTGACCAGCGCCGCGCCCGACCTGCTCGTGGTGCACCGGAAGCTCCCGGGGCGTGCGCGTCTGCGCTCCGAGCAACTCCGCCGCGCGCCCGCCAGGGTGCGCGCCCTCGAGGCCGAGCTGCGCAAGGAGCGCGGCGTGCTCGGGGTCGACGCGAGCCCCGTGACGGGCTCGATCCTGCTCCGTTTCGAGCAGGGCGCCGACTTCGAGGCGCTGCTCCGGCGGGTGGCGGAGCTGCTCGCGGGGCCCGACGAGCCGCCTCGGTCGCGGCGCCGCATCCCGCTCTCGAGCGCGCTGCCCACGCCGATCCTGCAGCTCGGACTGCTCGCCGATGCCGCCTCCGCCATGCGCTCGGCGCTCCGTCGTGAGCCCCCGCGGGCGCGTGGCCCGGCGCCACGCGCGCCCTCCGAGGAGCCCGCGCTCGCCTGGCACGGCCTCGACGAAGAGGCCGTCGTCGGTGCCGTCGAGGCCGACGCCGAGCGTGGGCTCACGGCCGAGGCCGCGCGTGAGCGCCTCGCGCGCTTCGGCCCGAACGTGCTCGCCGAGCCCGTGCGCCGCTCCGAGCTCGCGATCTTCGTCGACCAGCTGCGCTCCACGCCCGTCTTGCTCTTGCTCGGCTCCGCGGTGCTCTCGGCGGCGACCGGCGGCATCGGCGACGCCGTCGCGATCCTCGCCGTGGTCGGCGTCAACGCGACGATCGGCTACCTCACCGAGAGCAGCGCAGAGCGCACGATCCGCTCCCTCGAGCAGCGCGGTCCGCGCAAGGCGCGCGTCGTGCGCGCGGGCGAGACGATCGAGGTCGACTTCGCGGAGCTCGTGCCCGGCGACCTCCTGCTGCTCGCGCCGGCGACGCTCGTGCCGGCCGACGCTCGCCTCCTGCGTAGCGACTCGCTCGTGATCGACGAGTCATCGCTCACCGGCGAGAGCGTACCGGTCGCCAAGAGCGCGGGCGCGCTGCTCGAGCCCGAGCTGCCTCTCGCCGATCGCGGCAACATGGTCTACCGGGGCACGATCGTCACCGGGGGCGCGGGCGTCGCGGTCGTCGTCGCGACGGGCCTCTCCACCGAGCTCGGGCGCATCCAGCTCTTGATGGGCCAGGTCGTGAACCCACCCACGCCGCTGCAACTCGAGCTCGAGCGCCTGTCGACGCAGCTCGCGGTAGGGGCCGGGCTGGTGTGCTTGGGTGTGCTCGGCATCGGCCTGCTCAGGCGCATGCCCGCGCTCGAGCTGGTGAAGACGAGCATCTCGCTCGGCGTGGCGGCCGTGCCCGAGGGGCTCCCGACCGTGGCGATCACGACGCTCGCGCTCGGCATCCGTCGCATGCGCGAGCTCGACGTGATGGTGCGCGAGCTCGGCGCCGTGGAGACGCTCGGCGCGCTCGAGGTGCTCTGCCTCGACAAGACCGGGACGATCACCGAGAACCGGATGCGCGTCGTGGACCACTTGGTCGGCTTGCCCGGTGAGCCGGCGGAGGGCGAGGCGCGCCGCTGGCTCGAGCGCGTCGCCGTGCTCTGCAGCGAAGTCGAGCTCGAGACCGACGAGGCAGGCGCGCCGAGGCTCGTGGGCTCGCCGACCGAGAACGCCCTCGTGGCCTTCGCGCTCGACTCGGGCTGCGATCTCGCCCGGGAGCGGCGGGCGCGCCCGCGCCTGGAGACCCGCTACCGCGCGCCTGGGCGCAACTACATGAGCACGCTCCACGCCGACGAGCAGCGCTACCTGCTCGCGGTGAAGGGCGCGCCGGCCGACGTGCTCGCGCTCGCGAGCCACCGGGTCGCGGGGGGCGAGATCCTGCCTCTCGACGAGGCCGCACGACAGGCCATCCGGCGCGAGAACGAGCGCATGGCAGGCGCTGCGCTGCGCGTGCTCGGCTGCGCCTTCAAGCAGGTCGGCGAGCGCGACGCCGAGGTCGAGGGCCTCGTGTGGGCCGGCCTGCTGGGCATGGCCGATCCACCGAAGGCGGACATGCGCGAGATCCTCGCGGGCTTCCACCGCGCGGGCGTGCGCACCGTGATGATCACCGGCGACCAGAGCGCGACCGCGCACGCGATCGCCAAGCAGATCGGCCTGCGTGAGAACGGCACGATCGAGATCCTCGACTCGACGAGCCTCGAGGGCCTCGTGCCGGAGGTACTGCGTGCGCTCGCCGGGCGTGCCGACGTCTTCTCGCGCGTGAGCCCGGCCCACAAGCTCCAGATCGTCCAGGCGCTGCAGTCGGCCGGGCACGTGGTCGCGATGACGGGCGACGGCGTGAACGACGGCCCCGCGCTCAAGGCCGCCGAGGTGGGCATCGCCATGGGGCGAGGTGGCACCGACGTGGCGCGCGAGGTCGCCGACGTGGTGATCCAGGACGACGATCTGCGCCACATCCTCGTCGCCGTCGAGCAAGGCCGCACGATCTACGAGGACATCAAGAAGGCGCTGCACTTCATACTCTCGACGAACCTCGCCGAGATCGTGGTCACCGCCGCGCAGGTCGCCGCGGTGGGCGGCGAGACGCTCACGCCGATGCAGCTCCTGTGGATCAACATCCTCACCGACGTCTTCCCCGAGCTGGCGCTCGCCGTGGAGCCACCCGAGTCCGACCTGCTCGCCAAGCCTCCGAGGTCGCGGGGCCGCAAGATGTTCGAGCGTCACGATTTCGCGCGCATCGGCGTCGAGGGCGGGCTCATCGGGCTCACCTCGCTCGCCGCCTTCTTCTGGGGCAGGCGAGGTGGCGCGGGGCAGGGCGGCACCTTGGCCTTCCACACGCTCACCGCCTCGCAGCTGCTCTTCGCCGTGAGCGCGCGCTCGGAGACCCACAGCATCTTCGACCGGAGCTCGCTCGCCAAGAACGCCTACATCCCCATGGCGATCGCCGGCTCGCTGGGGCTCGGGCTGCTCGCCGACCTCGCCCCGCCGCTGCGCACGCTGCTCGGCAGCACCAAGATGCGCGCCTCCGATTGGGCGATCGTCGCGGCGCTGTCGACCGGCCCATTGCTCACCAGCGAGCTCATGAAGCTGCTCTTCCGCCCCGGTGGTCCGCTCGAGCGGATCGCGCCGCACGCTCCAAAGCGAGGATAGCCCCATGCGATCGAGCTACGTCTTCATCTCGGAGTCGGTGACCGAGGGCCACCCGGACAAGCTCTGCGATCAGATCAGCGACGCGATCGTCGGCCGGCTCCTGCGGCGCGATCCCGCCGCGCGGGTCGTCGCGGAGTGCGCGGTGTCGACGGCCATCGTCTTCCTCTCGGTGAAGACACGCGCGGTCGCGAGCATCGACTTCGCCGAAGCGGCGCGCGACGTGCTGCGCAGGGTCGGCTACGACCACGAGACCTTCGACGCGCGCAGCTGCACGGTGATGACGAGCCTCGACGAGCTCGGACCGGAGGCGCCGGGCTCCGGCGCGGACGACGGCTCGGAGTCCGACGACAGCGCCCTGTCGCGCGCCGCGCACGATCAGGCCACCGTCTTCGGCTTCGCCTGCGACCACACCGAGGCCTACGTCCCGATGCCCATCTGGCTCGCGCACCGCCTCGCGCGCCGCCTCGCCGAGGCCCGTCGAACGCGCGCGCTCGCGTACCTCGCACCCGACGGCAAGACCCAGGTCGGGGTGGAGTTCAGCGGCGGCCGGCCCAAGCGCATCCAATCGGTCAGCGTCGTCGCGGCCCAGCGCTCCCGCGAGTCGCCCACGCTCGAGCGCCTGCGCGAGGAGGTGCTACGCGAGATCGTGCACGAGGTCTTCGCGACGGAGTCGATCGCGCCCGACGAGGCCACGCGCATCGCCCTGAACCCAGACGGGGTCTTCGCCAAGAGCGGCCCGGCGCACCATGCGGGGCTCACCGGGCGCAAGAACGCCGTCGACACCTACGGCGGCTTCGCGCGCCACAGCGGCGCCGCGCTCTCCGGCAAGGACCCTGGCCGCATCGACCGCGTCGGCGCCTACGCCGCTCGCTACGCGGCGAAGAACGTCGTCGCCGCGGGGCTCGCGTCCCAATGCGAGATCGCGCTGAGCTACTCGATCGGCTTGACGCGCCCGGCGAGCGTCCAGGTCGAGACCTTCGGCACGAGCCTCATCCCCGAAGAGGAGATCGTGCGACGCGTCGAGCGCGCCTTCGATTTCCGCCTCACCTCGATCGCGCGCCATTTCGGGCTGCGTGAGCTCGCGCAGCGCGACGAAGAAGGCTTCTACACCAAGCTCGCCGCTTATGGGCACGTCGGCCGGCCGGAGCTCGACCTACCGTGGGAGAGGCTCGACCGGGTCGAGACGCTGCGCGCGGGCTGAGCTCCTCTCGGCGGCGAGCACGGGGCGCCCATCCGGGGCGCCTCAGCGACGCCGCTCGGCCTGCTTCAGCACCAGTCCCAGCGCCTGGATCGCCAGCGTGGCCCCCGCCGGCATGAATTTGCCGCGCACGAGCTGCACCGCGCTGCCGCCGAGCAGCGCATAGAAGCCGAGCGTCGCCAGATCCCAGCGGCCCTCGGTGCGCAGTGCGAGCCGCCGATCGGCCTCTCTCAGGCGCTCGTAGAGGTGCGCGATGGGCGTGCCTCGAGGTGGCTCCTCGGCGATCTCGAAGAGGCCGAGGGCCTCGGCGGCGCGTAGCACCGGCTCGGCCTCGAGCTCGACGTGGACGAGCACGCTCGCCGTCGTGGGGTTCACCACGACCTCGGCTACACCGTCGACGCCGCGCAGCGCGGACTCGAGCTCGCCGAAGTACGTGGCGTCGTCGCGCTTCTCGGGGACGCGCAGCCGCACACGCCCAGGCATGCGGTGGACGATCGAGGCCCTGGGCACGCTCACGCGACCCCCCGACCGTGGCTGCTCACGCGCGCGCTCGCCGGAGCTCTACCGTCGCCGTTCGAGGCCGCGTCGGCGCCCGCCGGCGCGGTCTTCGTCGCGAGCTCCTCTTCGACCTCGGCGCGCACCTCGGCGACCAGGTCTTCGAGGCCCTCGGCCAGCACGGCGAGGCGCTCGCGGCTCCGCTCGGCGGCGAGCACGCCGTGCTTGAGCGCGGCCTTCACGAGCGGGCGCCCCACGATGCCGAGCACACCCGCCACCGCGGGGATCAGCAGCGCGCCGCCGAGGCCGATACCCACGCCGAGCAGGATCGTCTTGGTGTCGTGGTCGAGGGCAGCCATCGACCGATCCTCTAGATCGGCGGGGG
>CALKVW010000174.1 GCA_938004785.1 uncultured Polyangiaceae bacterium | reverse complement strand
CGACGAGCGCTGGCAGCGCTATGGCGTCCGTGTGCTCAACATCAGCATCGGCGGGGACTTCGGCGCGCACGACGGGACCGGCCTCATGGAGCGTGGGCTCGCGGCGCTCGTCGGCGACGACAAACCAGGCCGCGTGATCGTCGTCTCGAGCGGAAACAGCGGCGGCCTCTACCGTGTGGGTGACTACGACCCGGTGGGCATCCACACCGAGGTACGCGTCGATCCCCACGCGCCGGCGTCGGTGCCGCTGATCACGCCCGGGGCCGACGAGGGGCGCATCTTCGTGTGGGCGAGCTTCCGCCCGGGTGACGAGGTCTCCGTCGGGCTCGAGGGGCCCGACGGCACCTGGGTCTCACCCGTGGCGCCCGGCGAAGACGCTGGCTACGACGACGGCGAGGGCACGACGGCGGCGATCATCAACAACGTCGTCGATGGCCGCTCGAGCATCAGCCCCGACAGCAACTCCGCCGTCATGGTGTGGGCGGGCAAGTGGGAGCAGGGGGGGCCCTTTCGCGTCCTGCTCGAGGGGCGAGGCGACGCCTCGCTCTGGGTCGCCGCGCGCGGTGAGGCCGGCCTGCGCGGCGCCTACCTCGCGCGTGGCAAGACGCAGGGAACGATCAACCTGCCCGCGAGTCACCCGCGCCTGCTCGCGGTGGGCGCGACGCTCAACCGTGTCACGTGGCGCCCCTACGAAGGCGACATGGTCGCGCTCGGCGCCTTCGGCCCGCTGGAGGATCCGCTCGAGGACAGCGTCGCCTACTTCTCCGCGAGCGGGCCCACGCCGCTCGGCGTATCGAAGCCGGAGATCGTCGCGCCGGGCGCCTTCATCGGCGCTGCGCTGAGCGTCGACGCCGATCCACGCGTGTACGAGGGCAGCATGTTCGAGGGCTCGGGCTGCCCCGACGATCAGCAGTGCTACCTGCTCAGCGATCGCTACGCGATCGCGTCGGGCACGAGCATGTCGTCGCCCCAGGTCGCCGGCGCGGTC
Source organism: uncultured Polyangiaceae bacterium (assembly GCA_938004785.1). Lineage (GTDB taxonomy): Bacteria > Myxococcota_A > Polyangia > Polyangiales > Polyangiaceae > CALKVW01. Next base: position 32,063 of record CALKVW010000174.1, on the reverse strand, counting down.
GCGCTCCTGCTCGAGCACGACCCGACGCTCACGCAGGCCCAGGTGACCGACATCCTCCAGGCCTCGGCGCGCAGGCCCGTGGGCACGATCGCGCTCGAGTCGCAGATGGGGCCGGGCACGCTCGATCTCAGGCACATGCTCGAGGTGGCCGGCGCCGAGCTACCCGAGGCTGGGCCGGTCGACCGCGCGGCGAGCTGGTGGGTGCTGTCGAGCGAGACGGCACGCCCCGATCCCTCGTGGCCGGTGTGGGGCACGATCGAGCTGCGCCGCGAGGGCGGCAAGATCGCGACCGGGCTCGACGGCAGCCTGCTCCAGCTCGAGGTCGACGGAGGCGCGGTGCTGAGCCCGGTCACCAAGGTGCGCCACGGGCTCTTCCGCTTCTCGATCGCCGGCCGGCGAGGGACGGGAGGTTCGGCGATGCGTGTGCGCGTGCTCTACGACGGCCAGCCGATCGGCGAGTCCAAGCTCGTACCCATCGGCGTCGACGCCTTCGCCGCGCGCGGCGGCTACGTCGCCGAAGGAGGCTGGGTCTGCAGCGCCGCTCCGGGAACGGGGCCGCGCGGTGGGCTCGCGGGCGCGCTCGCGGCCGGCCTCGGGCTCGTGGCAGCGCGGCGCCGGCGAGCCCGTCGCCCGACGCGTGCGGCGCGCTGATGCGCTGGTCCGGGCGCACCTCCTTCGAGCTCGCGGAGAACCGGCTCGCGGAGGTCTACCGACGCGCGCGCCTGCGCGCGGGCCACGAGCTCGTCGATCTCACCGTGTCGAACCCGACGCGCGTGGGCCTCGTCGAGCCCTCGCGCTTGCCTGCGCTCGTCGGGGCGAGCGGCGCCGAGCGCTACCTGCCCGAGGCCTTCGGGCTCGCTTCGGCCCGCGAGGCGGTCGCGCGCTACCACGCCGCGCGCGGCGAACCTACCGAACCGGCGCGTGTCGTGCTCTCGGCGAGCAGCTCCGAGGCATATGCTTGGATCTTCAAGCTCTTGGGCGACCCTGGCGATCGCGTGCTCGTGCCGCACCCCTCCTATCCGCTCTTCGATTACCTCGCGCGCCTCGAGGCGCTCGAGGTCGGGAGCTTCCCGCTCGCGCGCTTCGACGGCTTCCGCGTCGAGCTCGGCGCGCTCGAGGCCGCGATCGACGAGCGCACCCGCGCCGTGGTGCTCGTGAGCCCGAACAACCCGACGGGCAGCTTCCTCCGCGCCGACGAGGCGCGGGCCATCTTCGAGCTCGCCGCGGAGCGAGGGCTCGCGGTGATCGTCGACGAGGTCTTCCGCGACTCGCCCCTCGAGGCCCCTCCGGTCGCAGAGCGCGTCTCCTTCGCGAGCGATCCACCCGCGCTCTGCTTCGTGCTCGGCGGCCTCTCGAAGGCGCTCTGCGCGCCTCAGCTCAAGCTCGGCTGGACGCGCGTGCTCGGGCCCGAGAAGCTCGTGCGCGAGGCGCTCCACCGGCTCGAGATCGTGGCCGACACCTACCTCTCGGTGGCGACTCCCGTGCAGCTCGCGCTGCCCGCGCTGCTCGAGCGTGCGCCGCGTGTGCAGGCCGAGCTCTCGGCGAGGCTCTCCGAGAACCTCGCCGCGCTCGACGCGCTGCTCGCCCTGCGCCCCGACTCGCCCGTGCGCAGGCTGCGCGTCGAGGGCGGCTGGACGGTGTTGCTCGAGCTCCCTCGCTTCCTCGACGAAGACGCCTGGATCGAGCGCCTCGCCGAGGAGGCGCAGGCGCTCTTCGCGCCGGGCTGGTTCTTCGACCTGCACGAAGGGGGCACGCTGGTCGCGAGCCTCATCGCCGAGCCAGCGGGCTTCGCGCGGGTGATGGCGAGGGCGCTCGACACGATCGAGCGCGCCTGCCGCTGAGGCCCCGCGCTGCCGGGCCACGCTCCAGCCGGCCGCGGTGAGGCGTGGCCGTCGTCGGGCCTGCGCTCAGGGGCGCACGACCACGCGCGTAGGCGGGCCGAGCTCCTTGGCGGAGCGCATGCCGTGCCAGTCGGGCGGCAGGCGAGGCTCGCTCCACTCGAAGAGCCACTTCGAGTCGATGGGCGAGAGGTTCACGCAGCCGCCGCTCTTCAGCTCGCCCCAGCGGTCGTGCCAGTAGGCGCCGTGAAGCGCGTGCGGCCCGTGGAAGTTCTGCACGAACTGCACCTCGGAGTGCACCACGCTCGAGTCGGTCGAGGAGACCATCGTCGCCGTGCGGAACTTGCCGTCGACGCGGAAGGTGCCGGTCGGCGTGGACGCGGTCGAGATGAGCTCGCGCCCGGGCACGGGCAGCCCGCCGCGGCCCGAGCTGTTCAGCGTCGCGTAGACCGGCGTGTCGCCCTCGTAGGCGACGAGCGTGCCGCCGAGGATGCGCACGTCGACCCAGGTGCGGAGCTCGCCCTCGAGCTCACCCTCGCGGAAGGGGATGCGCTCGGCCTTCTCGGCCACGGCGAGATCGCGCTCACGCAGCCACAGGCCCCGGTCGCGGCTCTCGAGCATCGTCTCCTTGCCGTGCCGTGCGCGCTCGCCCGTGAGCGCGACGTGCGCGAGCCTCGGCAGCGCCGAGCCTGCCTCTTCGAAGCCCGCCTCGGTGCGGCGGTAGAGCGGCGCGTCGCTCTTGCGCGCGAAGCCGAGCGGCAGCTCCACGCCGTCGCCGAGGCGCACGCCATGGAAGGCGATGCGCGCGTAGGGTTTGGTGCGGTCCTTCGGCACCACGACGTGGTCGCTCGTGTAGAGCCAGCTGCGCTCGTCGGCGTCGAAGGCCGAGGCGTAGGCGATCGTCGAGCCTGGGGCGACGTAGTCGCGCGCCTCGCGCACGCGCTGGCCGAGGTCGCCGAGCTCCGCAGGAGGCGGCCTGCCGAAGGGGCTCGCATCGACGCCCGCGTAGAGCTCGGCGGTGAGCTTGCCGGCTTCGGCGATGCGACCTTCACGCAGGAGGGAGAGGCGCTTCTGGTGCGCCGCGTAGTCCCACTCGGCCTTCTCGACCTGCTTGGGCGAAGGCAGGCCGACGTAGCGAGGCGCGCCGATCGACTCGGCGTAGTCGTAGGGGTAGGGCTCGTCGATCTTCGCCGCGTGCGCGCGCAAGCGCACGAGCTCCGCGTCGTTCTCGTCGAGCGTGGTCTCGGCGCCGAGGCAGACGTAGCCCATCGGCTCGACGCGGTACCAGGCGTCGCAGCCCGGGCCGTAGGTCTTGGCCTTCTCGGCGCTGCCCTCGAAGAGGCGTACCGAGCCGCCGAGCGTGAGGTAGCCGAGCCAGCCCTTCGAGGGCTGCGGCGCGGGTTGGATCCACACGAAGCGCGCCTTGGCGTGGATGCGCTCGCCCGGCGCGGTGGAGCGGCTCGGTGGGGCGTGCTCGGGGCGCGGGAGCGCGTCGCTCGAGGGAGGCGGGCTCGCGGAGGGCGCCGCGTCGCCGGGCGCTTGCGGCGGCGCTTCCGGGGCTCGCGCAGCCGACGCGGCGGCGGCGCTCGGCTCGGCGCGCGTCGCAGCGGAGGGCGCTGCCGACACGGCCGCGGGCGGCGCGGCGCCCGCTTGGCGTGCGTCGGCCTGCTCGCAGCCGGGGAGCAGCGAGGCCGCGGCCAAGAGGCCCAGAGCCGTACGGAGGAGCGAGGCGTGTCGGGGCACCGTCGCCTCCGGTTTGGGCGAGTTGTCTCCGAAGCGCAAGTCCTCGGCGTGCGATCTCCGCATCCACCGGGCGCCTCTGCGCCGTGCTATGCCCCCCCGCGCCATGGATTTCGAGCTCAGCGAGACGCACCACCTCATCGTCAAGAGCACCCGCGACTACGTCGAGCGCGCCGTCCTGCCGGTGGCCGCGGAGCTCGATCGCACCGAGCGTTTCCCGCGCGAGATCCTGCGCGAGCTCGCCGAGCTCGGCCTCATCGGCGTGAACGTTCCGAGCGAGCTCGGCGGCGCGGAGAGCGGCGTCGTCGCCTACGCGCTCGCGATGATGGAGGTCGCGCGGGGCTGCGCGTCGACGGCCGTGACGATGGCCGTCTCGAACATGGTCGCCGAGGTGATCTGCGGCTTCGGCACCGACGAGCAGAAGACCAAGTACGTGCCCGAGCTCACGGGCGGGCGCTACGCGGCGGGCTCCTTCGCGCTGAGCGAAGCCGAGGCGGGAAGCGATCCCGGATCCATGCGCACGACGGCGAGGCGCGACGGCGATCACTGGGTGATCGACGGTCAGAAGCAGTGGATCTCGAGCGGCGCGCACGCGGGCGTGTTCGTCGTCTGGGCGCGCACCGGCGAGCCCGGCTCGGGCACACGCGGCATCAGCGCCTTCCTGGTCGAGGGCGGCACGGCCGGGCTCGTCATCGGCAAACACGAAGACAAGATGGGCCTGCGCGCCTCCAACACCGTCTCGCTCTCCTTCGAGAACCTGCGTGTGCCCGCGAGCGCCTTGCTCGGTGAGCTCGGCGGCGGCTTCAAGATCGCCATGATGGCGCTCGACGGCGGGCGCATCGGCATCGCCTCCCAGGCGATCGGCATCGCGACCGCGGCGCTCGAGGAGGCCACGCAGTACGCGAAGGACCGTAAGCAGTTCGGTAAGTCCATCGGCGAGCACCAGGCTATCCAGTGGATGCTCGCCGACTCGAAGACCGAGCTCGACGCGGCACGCCTGCTCACGCTGCGCGCGGCCTGGCTCAAGGAGCAGGGCCAGCCCTTCGGCCAGCAGGCCGCGATGGCGAAGCTCTACGCGACCGAGGCGGCGAACCGCATCGTCGGCAAATGCTTCCAGGTCCACGGCGGCTACGGCTACGTGAAGGATTTCCCCATCGAGCGGCACTACCGCGACGTGCGCGTGACGACGATCTACGAAGGCACGAGCGAGATCCAGCGCATCGTCATCGCGCGCAACGCGCTGCGCTGAGGCCTGACCGGAACCGCCGCGCGGCGCTCGGGCTCGAGGCCCCGCGCGCGACGCGTGGTACACGCCGCCGTTTCGTCGACGTCGCCCGACGGGCTGCTAGGCTGCGAGGCGTGAAGAAGATCCTGCTCGAGATCCTGCGCCTGCTCTACAAGGCGCTGGTCATCCTCTTCCTCAAGTGGATCCGGCCCAGGCTCGGCCGCATCCTGCTCGGGATCTTCGGCTTCTTCGCCTTCTTCACGCTGCTCATCGCGCTGCTCTTCTCGGCCTGCGGCGGCTGAGCAGCCTCAGCGAACCGAGATGGAGAGCTTCGCGACCCAGCTACCGGGCGACGACAGCTCGGCGGCCTTCGCGGCGCTGACGACGCAGTCGGCCGCGGCCTCCACCCTCGGATCGCTGCCCGAGACGCCGATCGCGAGCACCTTGCCGTCGGTGTCGACGTAGGCGACGGCGCTGAGGTCCTCGGCGCCTGCCTCCCGTTTGCAGCGCACGAGCTCGGCCTCGAGCTTCTCGCCGCCCTTGCCTGCGTTCGCGAGCGACCAGTCGACCGGCGGGCGCGCGTTGCCCGGCGGATCGAAGCTGAACTCGGTCTTCGCGATGCCCTCGCGCCCGCCCTCCGGAGCAGGCCAGCTCTTCTGTGAGAGCGCCCGGAGCATGCACTCCTCGGTCGTTCGATCGCCGATGTCGGAGGCCTCGAGGTGCACGCTCGTGGCCTTGCCCGCCTGGTCGACGCGCACGTGGAAGCGCACGCGGCCGGCCAGGTAGGGCAGGCGCTCGGCGCCGCGGGTGAGGCAGCTCGAGATCGCCGACTGGGCCGACTGGAAGGTCGAGAGCACCTTCGCTTCGTCGAGCGCCCCGATGTCGGCGTCCATCGAGACGGCCGGGCCGGTGCGCTTCTGGCCGTCGACGGCGGTGCTCTGGTCGGACGAGGCCGGCTCGGGGGTGGAGGAGCCGCACGCGAGCGAGCCGAAGAGCAGCGAGAGCGAAGCGAGCCGAACGAGCACGTGGACCTCCATGCGAAGGGACCGATATACCACGCGCGGCTCACCCCTTGAGCAGCGAGGCGGCGATCACGATGCGCTGGATCTCGCTCGTGCCTTCGTAGATCTCGGTGATGCGAGCGTCGCGGTAGTGCCGCTCCAGCGGGTACTCCGTGGAGTAGCCGTAGCCGCCGTGGATCTGGATCGCCTTGTGCGTCACGCGCGTGGCCATCTCGCTCGCGTAGAGCTTGGCCATGGCGCTCTCGGCCGAGTGACGCACGCCGCGGTCCTTCATCGAGGCGGCGCGCAGCACGAGCAGGCGCGCGGCGTCGAGCTCGGTGGCCATGTCGGCGAGCATGAACTGGATGGCCTGGTGCTGCGCGATCGGCACGCCGAAGGCCTCGCGCTCCTTGGCGTATTCGACCGACTTCTCGTAGGCGGCCTGCGCGATGCCGAGCGCCTGCGCGGCGATGCCGATGCGACCGCCGTCGAGCGTGCTCATCGCGATCTTGAAGCCCCAGCCGTCCTCACCGAGCACGTACTCCTTCGGCACGCGCACGTTCTCGAAGAAGATCGTGCAGGAGTGCGCGGCGTGGATGCCGAGCTTGTGGTCCGGCTCGGCGACCGTGAAGCCTGGCATGCCCTTCTTGAGGATGAGCGCCGTGTGCTTGGGTTTGTGCGGATCCTGCGTCGAGATCGCGAAGACGATGATGTGCTCGGCGTGCGGGCCGTTGGTGATCCAGTTCTTGGAGCCGTTCAAGACGTAGCTGCCGTCGCCTTGGCGCTCCGCGAAGGTCTTCATGGTGCGCGCGTCGGAGCCGCTCGCGGGCTCGGTGAGCCCGAAGGCGCCCAGGATCTGACCGCTCGCGGTGGGCGCGAGGATCTCCTGCTTGTGGAAGTCGCTGCCGTACTTCGTGACCGGATCGCAGAAGAGCGAGTTGTTCACGCTCATGATGACGCCGGTGCTCGCGCAGGCCCGGCTCATCTCTTCCATCACGAGGGCGTAGGTGACGTTGTCGAGCCCGGAGCCTCCGAGCTCCGCCGGCACGGCGATGCCCATGAAGCCGAGCTCGCCGAGGCGCGCGACGATCTCGCTCGGCCATCGCGCCGTGCGATCGAGCTCGGCGGCCTTGGGCTCGACCTCCTTGCGGGCGAAGTCGCGTGCGGTCGACAGGACGAGGGACTGCTCTTCGGTCAGCTCGAAACGCATCGACGCCCGACTAGCACGGCGCAGGCCCGGCGGCAGTCTCGGGCTGCGGGCGAGGGCGCGCTCAGCGAGGCGCCGAGCTCGTCTCGGGGGCGGGTGCGTCGGGCTTCTTGCCCAGGCGAGCGAGCGCGCCGGCGACGAGCAGGCCGAGGCCGAGCACGAGCAACGCGAGGCCGAGCTGCTGGGCCTTGCGCTGCTTGTTCGAGCCCTTCTGCGTGGCGGAGGCGAAGGCGACCACGGCCCTCGCGCTGCGAGGGCCGGAGTAAGGCTCCAGGGTCAGCCGCACGGCAGGGGTCTCCTGCGGGGGTTCGCTGCCGCTCGGCGCGGGCCCAGCCGCCGGAGGAGGGGAGGATTGCAGGTCGGTCGGGCTCACGACGGCTCGGTACCCGATCTACTAGCAGAGCGTGCGCCGGGCGGCCGTCTTCTCGGCAGGACCGCGCTCAGCCGCCGCCGCCCATGCCGCCCATGCCGCCGGCGCCGCCGCTTTGGCCGCAGGGATCCATCGTGCCGCCGCACTCGCTCGCGCCGTCGCAGGAGGTGCAGGCGCAGGCGTAGAGCGGCTCGAAGAACTGCGCGGCGCCCGGGTTCGCGGCGTTGCAGTCGGCGTAGCACTGCGGGGTGGTGCAGCCGATCGCGCAGGCACCCCAGGCTTGGCAGGCCGGGTTCTGCTGACAGCCCGCGGGCAGGCAGTCGTTCTGCTGCAGGCAGCCACCGCAGGCCTGCTGCGAGCCGCCGCCCGCGCCCGAGCCGCCCTGGCATTCCTGGAGGCAGGCCTGCAGCGCGGGAGAGCCGCCCTGGAGCAGGCCGAGGATCTCGGCGCAGGTCGCGCCGTTGATGCAGTCGGCGGGGCAGTCGAAGTTGCCGGCGGAGCAGTCGATGTTGGCGAAACCGCAGACGTCGAGGCCGCACTCGGCCGCGTAGGCGCAGGCGTCTGCGCAGCCGACGCCGGGGCCCGTGCCCGTGGTGCTCGTCGTCGTGCTCGTGGTCGAGCTCGTCGTGGTCGCGGTGCTGGTCGTGACGTTGGTCGTCGACTGGCCACCGGTGCCACCCGCGCCGTCGTCTTCGACCGACACGTCGCTCCCACAGCCCGAGGCCCAAGCAGACCCTAGACCCAGCGCGAACGTGAGCGTGACCCAAGCTTTCGTCGACATCGGCACTCCTCCTGGACGCCGAGGAGTGTCGGCCAGCTGGCCTCGAGCCGCAAGCTCGCCGGTGGCGCCGCCGCGCTCGCGGCTCGGGCGGCGCCAGGGCTCAGGGGGCGATGCGCTTCGGTTCGCCGAGCGAGTCTCGACCGATCGTCAGCTCCATGCGCGAGCCGTCGATGGGCAGCTCGAGCCTGCGGCTCACGCGCAGCTCGGGGCCGATCAGCACGAGCTCGAGCGTGTAGGCGGGCTCCGGCGCGAGCCCGGGCGCGCGCCGAGCTACGAGCCGCAGCGGCTCGCCTTCGACCGGCTCGATGCGCAAGAGCGACAGACCCAGGCTGCCGGTCACGACGTCGGGCGGCGCGAGGCGCTTCGCGTCGCCGGTGCCACGCTCGAGCACGAGCTCCGGAGCCGGCCCGCCGGGAGGCGCGAAGACGAGCAGGCTGGCCCGGTGTCCGAGCTCGCCCAGCTCGGCGACCGAGAGCTCGAGCACACGCCGCTGCGCGGCCTCGAGGCCCTCGGCCCTGAGCGCCTCACCCACGATGCGATGCGCGAGCACGCTCGCGAGCTCCGCCAGCTCGGGCCTGCCGCTGCGCATGCCGAAGGTGGTGGCCACGCGCGTGAGCGAGCGCCTCGCGAGGTCGACCCGGCCCGCGCCGGCGTGCGCGAGCGCGCTGCGGATCGTGCCCGCGGCGTCTTCGGGGCTGAGCTCGAGCAGCGCGGCGTAGGCGCGGGCTGCCTCGTCGTGGAGGCCCTCCGCGCGCAGCCGGTCGCCGAGGAAGGCCTGCGCCCAGGGATCCTGCGCGCCGCGCTCGGCGATCTCGCCGAAGCCGCGCCTGGACTCGTCCGCGAGGCCGAGGCGGGCGAGCGTCGACGCGGCGTCGGCGAGCAGCACGGCGTCGGCGTAGGGATCCTGCGCCAGCCGGCGGACCTCCTCGAGCAAGGCCTCGCGCTCGCCGACGGCCTCGAGCAGCGCGAGCAGGCGACCGCGCAGTCGGCCGTCGTGCGGTGCCACCTCGAGGAAGCGGCGCACGACCTCGAGGCGGGCGCGATCGTCGCGCGCCGCGGCGTAGCGCTCCGTGAAGAGCGCCGCGGGCAGGCGCTCTTGACGGAGCAGCGCCGCGCGGATGCCGGCGAGCTCGGTGGGCGCTGCGCGACGCAAGGTCTCGCGGCGCAGGAAGGCCGCCGCTTCGTCGTCGCCGAGCCGCTCGATCTGGGCGGCGTCGTTCAGCACCTGCGCGAGCCCCTGGCCGGAGAGCGCGGCGCGCGCGAGCACCAGCTCGAGCAAGGAGCGCTTGGCGGTCCAGGTCGACAGCTCGCAACCTCGCTGCGCTTCGTCGAAGGCCTGCGCCGGGCCGAGCCGCTCGAGGCGCTCCTGCCAGACGCCTCGTCGGTGCGTGATCGGCAGCGTGGCCGTGGGTGAGCAGCTGCGGCCCTGGCGAGGGCGTGCGGGCGGCCACGACACGACACGCGTGATCGAGATCGTGCCCGTCGTGCCGAGCCTCGGGAAGCTCAGCCCCTCGACGACGGCCTGCACGCAGCGCTCGAGCGGCTCGTCGTTCTGATCGAGCACGCGGATCTTGGTGGGGCGGCCGTCGCCGTCGAGCTCGAAGCTCAGGCCGAGCGCGTCGGGCAGCTCGGGGCGCACACGCACGCGTGCGTCGCGACAAGCGCGCAAGGCCGGGCGCGCGGCGTCGACGACCCGGTGGGCGGCGAGCGTGATGCAGAGCTCGGTCGGGGCCTCGAGCGACGAGGCCACTCGATCGGTGTCGCTCGCGAGCGAGCGGCCGTCGAGCTGCGGCAGCCCGAGCGCGGCGTTGAGGCCGGCCTCGCCCTGCGCGCTCGCGTCGAGCACGCGCAGCGCGAGCGGGGTGGGCTCGTGCACGGGCGCGCCATCGGTGACGAGCGAGGTCCACGGCGTGAGCAGGCCGACCGAGAGCGCCGCGTCGGTGATCGCCTCGCGACCGCGACCCTCGAGCGCGAGCGCCTCGACGCGGGCAGCCGCGAAGCGGCGGTGTACGTCGTCGATGCGCACGGCCTCGATGCGCGCGAGCGCGCGCTTCTCGCGCTCGACGCCGCCGACCCCGCGGTAGCTGAGCTCGACGTTCTTGGGCAGCTCGCCCACGAGCCGCCCGACGAGCGTGATCGTCGAGCCGGTCGGCGCCGCGAGCTCGGCGCGCGGGAAGACGCGCGCCACGCCCGTGCCGAGATCGGCGGAGAGGCCCGTGAGCGTCGGGACGAGCACGCGCTCGAGCAGCTCGACCGAGGCGCGCGCGGCGTCGTCGCTGTCGTGGATCTCGACGAGCGGGCCGGAGCCACGCACCAAGGAGGCGAGCAGCGGGCGGTTGGTGCTCGGACCGACGAGCACGGCGCCGAGCCTGGGGCTGCCCTTCGGTCGCCTCGCGAGGCGCGCGCGGATCGCGTCGAGCGAGGTGTCGCCCACGGAGGGCCAGCCGTCGCCGACGTAGACGACCATCGCGCTCGGGGCGTCGGCCGGCAGCGCCTCGGCGCCCGCCTCGAGGGCGCGCCCGAGATCCGTGGAGCCACCGAGCACGAGCTTGCCGAGCGCCGTGGCGATCTCGGCCTTGCGAGCCGGGTCGACGGGGCCCATGGCGGCGGGGCCCACGGGGCGCACGACGGCGTCGGCCGCGAGCACGACGAGGCGGTCCTTCGGGCCGAGGCTCTCCGTGACCGCGCTCACGAAGGCGCGCGAGGCCTCGAAGAGCTGCGGGTCGACGCTCGAGGAGGTGTCGAGCACGAGCGCGAGCGCAACGCCGTCGGCCTCGGGCTCGCGCGGCGTGGGCGCCTCCGTGCGCAGCAGCACGGTGACCTCGTCTTCGCCGCGCGCGGGGGTGACGTAGGCGCGCGCGGGCGCGAGCGGCGCGCCGAGCTCCACGTCGACCACGAAGTCCGACGAAGGGCGCGCGTCCGCGCGACGGATCTCGACCACGCCCTCGTCGGCGCGCGCGCCCCAGCCTGCGCCCAGCGAGCGAGGTCGGCTCGGGGTGGCGTCGACGCGCAGGAAGAGCTCACCGACGAGCGGCGCATCGACGCTGCCCGCCATGGGGTAGCGGTACTGCACCGAGGAGCTGCCCTTCGCCTGCACCACGGGCAAGAGCTCGATGTACTCGACCTCGATCGTCACGGTGTCGCCCGGGGAGATCGGCGCGAGCACGCCGCGAACCCAGCCGTCGCCCGCCCACTCGAGGCGGTCGGCGCCCGTGTGGCTCGGCGCCTCGCCGGGGCGCGCCGCGAGCGAAGGGCGGCCGGTCTGGCGGCGGTCTCCGCGCACGGTGGCGAAGCCCGAGACGATCGCGCCGCGGGGCAGCGCGAAGCGGTAGTCGCCCGTGACGGCCGCGTCGCCCGCGTGGAAGAAGGTGGTCTTCGCCCGGGTCTCGGCGATCTCGCCGTGGACCGTGGCGCGCACCTCGTGGGTCCGGATCGTCAGCGGCGAGCCCGGCTCGCCAGGCGTCGTGCGGCCCCAGAGCTCGCCGAGCGCGCGCCGCGGCGATCCGCCCGCGCCCCAAGGAGCGGCGAGGCCGCCGGTCCAGTCGTCGAAGCGGCGCTCCGGCACGACCTTGACGCCGCCGTCGAACACCGCGCTCTCGCCCGCGTGCACCGTGTGCTCGGCGCCCGAGGCCTTCACGACGAGCTCGCCGCTCGCGGCGTAGACCCTGAGGCCCTCGCGCCGATCGAAGCCCGCGTTCGCCCCGACGACCTGCACGGTGCCCGAGCCCACGTCGATGGCCGTAGGCGCCGCGACGGCGCCCACGACGAACAGCCGCCCTCGCTCGAGGCGCGCCGCCGCGTCGCCGGTCACGACCACGCGTGTGTCCACGTCGACGAGCAGCGACGCGCCGTTGTCGAGGCGCAGGCGGGCCCGCCCCGCGGCGTCGGTCTCGAGCGTGTCGCCGGCGCGCACACGTGAGAGCGCGCGCACACCGCGATCGCCGAGCCTCACGCCTGCGTGCACCGGCGACAGATCGGCCACCGTGGCCGCGAGCGGCTCGCGCAGCTCGACCTTCGGCGCGGTGCGCATCGCGATGAAGACGCCGCCCGCGATCGCGACGAGGACCGACACGACGAAGGGCCACCACAGCGCGCCACCGGCGCCAGGCGGTGGACCCTCGGGGCGAGGCGGAGGCGGAGCTGCAGCTCCCTGGGTCGGACCTCGCTCGTCGAGCCGCTGGGGCGTGTCCTCGGAGGGGCCGCCCGTCACTTGGAGCTCGTTCTCGGTGCTCATCGTCCTGCTCCTCGGCCGCCCTGCGTGGGTGCGCGCGCCGGCTCCGTCGAGGGCGCTTCGGCCTCGACGCGCCGCAGTGTCTTGCCGTCGAGCAGCAGCACCGGTGTCGGCCCCGAACGCGCGAAGACGAGCTTCTCTCGGTGGATGACCTCGTCGTCGGTGCCTTCGTCGCTCACGACGGTGAGCACCGCCTCGGCGCCCAGCCTCGCCGCGGCCTCGAGCTCGCCGCGCTCCACGCGCACCTCGATGCGCACCGGACCCTTGCCGGCGATCGCCTGTGCGACGCCCATCGTGGGGTCGCCCTCGGGCGCCGGGCCCAGGCGCCCGCTCGCGTCGGTCCACAAGCTCGGGTGCAGGTCGGGGTGCGACCAGCTCAGCACGACGCGCGTGCCGCCCTCGCGTCGCTCGTCGGCCATCACGCGCGCGAGGCGCGCGCCGAGCGCCTCGAGCTCCTCCTTCTTGCCCTCGCGTCGCGCCTCGAGCTTGCCCCAAGCGAGGAAGGTCGCGGCGAGCGCGCGTGCGGTCACGTGCGGCCCCTGCGAGGCGTCCGGAGCGCCGGCCTTCGCGCCCTTCTCGGTCCAGCGCACGGCCTCCTCGAGCTTGCCGAGCCCCTCGGCCGCGCTCGCGAGCAAGAGCGCGACGCTCGGGTCGTCCGGGCTGAGCTTCGCGAGCGTCTCGTACTGGCGCTGCGCCTCGGCGTGGTAGCCGTGCGCTCGCAGGAGATCACCGAGGCGCCTTCGCGCGACCGGGTCCTCGGGCGAGAACTCGACCAGCTCGCCGAAGGCGCGCTTCGCCTCGCGCTCGAGCTGCTCGCGCTCGGCGGGCGTGGCCTGCGCGCGCTTCTTCGCGACGCGCAGGTAGAGCTCGCCCACCGCGGTGCGTACGCGCGCGTCGGCGTCGCTGCGCCGCAGCAGCTTGCGCGCGAGCGCGAGCGCGGCGCCGTCGTCGCCGGCGTCCTCGAGCGCGTCGAGCATAGCGAGCTGCAGGCTGCGGTCGTCCGGGTAGCGCGCGGCGAAGCGCACGAGCACCGAGGCGCGCTCGGAGGCCGTCGTCGACTTCGCGAGCGCGGTCTCGAGCTCCACCGGATCGGCGGTCGCGAGCCCGAGCGCGGCCGAGAGCGCGCGCAGATCGTCTTGGGTGACCACGCGCGCGAGGATCGAGCGGTACACCGCGTCGGCGATCGCCGGCTCGGACACGAGCCTGCGGTAGAGCGCCACCTTGGTGCCGACCTCCGGCAGGAGCGAGATCGCGATGCGCAGGAAGGCCTTGCGCTCCCGCGCGGTGGGCAGCTCGCAGCTGCGGATCGCCGTGAGGTAGGCCGCGTGCATCCCGGGGGCCTGGCCGGCGAGCGGCGAGAGCCGCTCCGCCCAGAGGCGCTGTCGCTCGGCGAAGGGCAGATCGGCGGCCTTGCTGCAGGGGCGGCGGATGCGGCCCGGGTCGTCGATGTGGACGACGAGGCGCAGCTGGCCGCTGCGGTCCTCGAGCCAGCCCTCGGCCTGGTCGCGATTGCCGCCGACGAGCTTGCCGTCGATCGACATGTCGCCCCCGACGACCTTGGGCCTGCGCGTCGCGTGCTCACCGGAGAGCGTGCTCTGCGCCTGCCCGCCGCCGCCGTGGCCGATCGTGCCGATGTTGCCGAGCCCCGTCGCCGACCGGGGCTTCGCCGGCGGCGCAGGCGGCGCAGGCGGCGCGCCTGGCGCGAGCTGCGCCGGCGAGGGCAGGTCGTATTCGTTGCGCGCCGTGGACGGCGCGCGCGCGGCCCCGCTGTCCGGCTTCGGCTCCGCCGCGAGCGCGTCCTCGGCGTCGCGTGGCTGGAGCTTCTCCATCTCCGCCGGCGCCGAGGGCGCGGCCACGGGCGCCGCCGCCACTGGCGCCTCGGCCACGGGCTCCGCGGTCGCCGCCGCCGCGGCCTGCGAGCGTTTGCCCATCGAGCCTTCCTCGCCCTTGGCGCGGGTGCCGGTGCCGCCTTCCTTGTTGTCGGCCCTCTCTTCGACCTGCTCCGGCTCGCTCGCCGAAGGAGCCGCCTTGTCGCCGCCGATCAGCCCGTCGAGAAAGCCTCGCTTCGGGCTCTGCTCCTCGGGCTCCTCCTTCGGCTTCGCCTTCGGCAGCACCGCCCGAGTGCGCCGGCCGCGCTCGATCTGCTGCTTCTGCGCCGTCGTCATCTCGGCGCTCGTCGGCACGTAGAGGCTCGTCACGGGCGTCACGATGCCCTGGCGCACGCCGAGATCGACGAGCGCCGCGCGGCCCTCGCCGCTCGCGAGCATCTCGGCGAGCCTGCCGTTCGCCCAGCGCCGACGCAGGTCGCCGTGGTCGTCGATCTCGACGCGCTCGAGCGGCAGCACCGTCTCGCCGCTCAGCGTCTTCACGCGCAGCTCCTTCGGGGCTTCGGCGCTGAGCCTGCCCACGACGAGCGTCGTCTCGCCCTCGGTGAGCGCGCCCAGCTCGCGGGGGTAGATGCGCTCGACGCCCGGCCCGAGATCGACCGCGGCACCGAGCTCGGCGCCGCGCTCCACGCGCTCGAGCACGTCGAGCGCCGAGCGCGCCGCGCTCCTCGCGTCGGAGATCCGCACCGCGAGCCCGCCCCGCGAGAGGCTCTCGAGCAGGGCGAGGTCGGCCGACTCGCCGGTGCCGAGCGCGAAGACGCGCACCGGCCGAGCCAGCTTCGCGAGCCGCGCGCGGATGGCCGACGCGTCGAGCTCACCGACCGTCGGCCGACCGTCGCCGATGTAGACCACCGCCGTCGCGCGATCCTCGCTCGTCTTCGCCGCCGCTTCGGAGAGCATCGCGCCCAGGTCGCTCGCGCCGCCCGGGGCCAGCGCAGCGAGCCCACGCTGCACCGCCTCGGACTCGCGGCTCCCCACCTGGGCGAGGCCCTCGAGCCCCTCCGACACCGGCCGGAGGCGGTCGTCACCGGCGAGCACGAGCGCGCGGTCGGCCGGGCCGAGGTGCGCGAGCAAGGCCCGCGTCGCGGCGCGCGCGAGCGAGAGGTTCGCCGGGTCCGTGCCCGCCGAGGAGTCGACCACGACCACCAGATCGATCCCCGGCTTGCGCTCGGGCAGCGCGCTCGCGCGCACGGGCACGAGCAGGTAGCCGGCTTCGCCTTCGGTGCTGCGCCGAGCGTCGCGCTGCTCCGCGGGCCCGAGCACGACGAGGTCGGGCTTGTGGGCTGCGACGGCCGCGACGGTCGCTTTGGGGCCGTCGTCGTAGAGCTCGACCGCGAGATCCGCGCGCGGAACGAGATCGTGTCCGCGCACGACGAGCAGGTCGCCGCTGCGCACCGCGTCCATGCCCGCGCGCACCTCCTTCGCCCCCGCTTCGCCGAGATCGATCTCGATCGAGTAGTCCTCGACGTGCGGAGCCGAGGCTTCGTTGCCCTCGAAGGCCATCGGGTAGACGTAGAGCCGCCGCTCGCCGCGTGCCCCGGTGCGCGACAGCCACTCGGTGTAGCGCACGACGACGCGCCTCGTCGCACCGGGCGCGATCGGGAAGAGCTTCGCTTCGTACTCGCCGGGCGCGCGCCACGCGAGGATGGCCGGATCTTCGCCGCGCGCGACGTTCGCTGCGTACTGCGCGGCGGCTGCCTGCTTCTCCTTCACGTAGCCGAAGAGCACGCCTCCGTCGCGATCGACGCCGAAGCGCTCGAGCAGCGCGCCCTCCGGCACGCGGAAGCGGTACTGGCCCTCGACGGTCTCCGAGTGCGGGTTGAAGAATTCCTGATCGATCTCGGTCGTCGCGAGGTCGCCCTGGATGCTCACGCGCACGTCGAGCCTGCGCACGCCGAGTGGCTCGTGCGCGTCGACGCTGCCCGGCCTGCGTGCGCCGACCGTGCCTACGCCGAAGGGCGCAGGCTCGCTCTGCCGATCGGTCGTCGCGAGGCCGCCGGTCCAGTCTTCCCAGGCGAGCTCGGGGCTCACCTTGCCTTCGTCGCCCTGCACGACGAGCCGCTCGCCCGCGCGCGCGACGAGCTCGCCGCGCCGCAGCTCTCCCTCGAGCACGTAGACCTCGGTGCGCTCGCGCGAGACGTCCACGCTCGCGCGCACCGCCGAGAGCACGAGCCGCCCGGCCGGCGTCTCGAGCTGCTCAGGGCGCCCCTCCGGGGTCTCGGCGAAGGCGCGCCCCTCGTCGAGGCGGAGCGCGTCTGTTCCGACGCGCAGCTTCGCCGGGCCACGCACGAGCAGCGTGGTGCCACCGTCGCGCCTCAGCCAGCCGAGCCCGCCCTCCTCGATCACCACCACGGCGTCTTCTCCGAGCCGCTCGCGTGGGTAGGGCGCTCTCGGCTTCTCGCCCGGGTGCTCGACGCTCAGCCCTCGGCGCACGACGCGCAGCTCGGCGGTCGTCGTGCTGCGGTCCGGCAGCGGCTTCTTGGCCTCGTGGCAGGCGCCGAGCCACCACACGGAGAGCGTGAGGAAAAGCACGTGCGCCCAGCGGGCGAGTCGCAGGTTCATGCTTGCTTCCAGCGAAGGGGAGGGAGGTCGAGCGCGCGGCTCGGAGGAGCGCGCCACGCGTGGGCCGTTAGGACGTCCGAGCGAGCCGAAGGTTCCATCGCGGCGGCGCGCTCGCGTGGCGCGGACCCGCCGGGGCACGGGGATCTGCGAGGAACAAAACCGACTGCCCCCTCCGCCCACCGGCCGATCCTAGGGGGATCTGCCGGCCGAGGGGGAGGGGGAAGCAAGGAAGGCGAGGGGCCCGGCTGGGCTCACCCGCGCCTTCGGCTCAGGGCTTGGGCGCCGCCGGAGCGGGCGCCGCCGGAGCGGGCGCCGCCGGAGCGGGCGCTGCCGGAGCGGGCGCTGCCGCCGGAGCGGGGGCTTCGGCGGGGGGCGCAGCCACGGGCGCGGGCTTCTTCGTCGACGAGTGGAGGATCTTGAACTCCACGCGCCGGTTCTTCTGCCGGCCCGCTGCGGTGGCGTTGTCGTCGATGGGCTTCTCCTGCCCGTAGCCGACCGCCGAGAGCCGCTTGCTCTCGGTGCCCTTGCCCTCGAGGTACTTCTTCACCGCGTCGGCGCGCTTCTGGCTGAGATCCTTGTTGAGCTGCGCCACACCGACGTTGTCGGTGTGCCCGGCGATCTCGATGAGGAAGATCTGCGGGTTCGCCTTGAGCACACTCGAGACCGCGTCGAGCACGGCGAAGCTCGTCGCGCCCTGGATCTTGTCGCTGCCCGTGGCGAACTCCACGCGCTGCAGGATCTTGATCTCCTCCGCGCCGACCTCGACGAGCGACTGACCGCGGTCGGGGCAGCCGTCCTCGTCCTCGAAGCCGTTGAAGGTCTCTGGCCTGTCCGGGCACTTGTCCTTGTCGTCCGGGATGCCGTCTCCGTCGCGGTCGGGCACCTTGTCCGGGCAGCCGTCCTGATCCTGGAAGCCGTTGATCACCTCGGGCTCGTCGATGCACTCGTCGAGCTCGTCGGGGATGCCGTCGTTGTCGTTGTCCGGATCGGGGCAGCCGTCGGTGTCCTCGAAACCGTCGGTGTCCTCGGCGGCGTTCGGGCACTTGTCGATCGGATCGGGGATGCCGTCGCTGTCGCTGTCCGCGCAGCCGTAGTACTCGGCCGTCTGCACGCTGCCCGGCTGGTCGGGGCACTTGTCGCTCTCGTCCGGCACGCCGTCGGCGTCTCGGTCGGCGATCTGGTCGGGGCAGCCGTCCTCGTCCATGTAGCCGTTGAGCGTCTCGGGCTTGTCCGGGCACTTGTCGCTCGCGTCCGGCACGCCGTCCTTGTCGTTGTCGTCGTCGGGGCAACCGTCGTTGTCCTCGAAGCCGTCTTCGTCTTCGGGGATCGTCGGGCAGCGATCCGCGTCGTCGGCGACGCCGTCGCCGTCCTGGTCGCCGGACTCCATCGAGAAGGCGATGCCGCCGAGCACGCGGAAGCTCGGCACGCCGACGCCGGACAGCACACCCGCGCCGCCGCCGACGGTGAAGGCGAGGCCCGTCGAGAGCGGCGTGAGCTGCACGGCGCCGTCGATCTCGAGCGTGTTCGTTCCCTGCCTGCTGGCGAACTGCGTCGAGCCGTAGCCCTCGGCCATGACCTTCAGCACGGGCGTGAGCACGTAGCCCACGCCGACGCCGTAACGGAACTCCATCGGACCCACGGTCGTCGTGCCGAGCGTGTTCTCCCCGCGGTAGACGCCGCGCAGGTTCGCGGCGGCGAAGAAGTCGTCGATCTGGAAGTCGGCGATGCCGCGCCAGCCGATCATGACGGGCGCGTCGTTGCCGATGTACTTGCCCTCCGCGGTGGCCTTGCCGAGCGGCACGCCGACGTCGATCGCGCCGCCGAGCGCGACCACGCTCTTGGCGTCGCCGAAGAAGCGGATCTTGCCTTCGACGTTGGGGTCGCCCATGCCCACACCGCTCAGCCCACCCGCGGCCGCGCCGCCCGTGGTGGTGTCGATGCCGGAGCCGTTCACGTAGGCGACCGGGATGCGCAGACCCACCTGCAAGAAGTCGAGTGGGTTGATCGACCCGGTGAGGTCCCACTGCATCATGTCGCTGACGACCGGCACGTCCTCGACCTGCGTGGCGTTGGGCTCGTCGCAGTTGTCCGAGGCCCGGCAGGAGACGACCACGAAGGGGTTGCGCGCGTAGTTGAACCAGAGCCCGGCGCTCCAGCCCCACTGCTCCACCATGCGCACCCGCTCGACGCTGAGCAGGTTGTTGCCGCCGGCGGCGGGCTCGAAGCGCTGGACGGAGAACTCACCCTCCTGCGCCTGCGCCGAGGCCTCGCGCGCCACCGCCATCGACGCGGCCGCAGCGAGCGATCCCGCGAGCAGGCAGCGCATCACGCGCGAGCTCAGCCGAGCGCCGCGCTCGGGCGCCGAGCTCGAGGCTCCGTGCGCCGGAGCGCAGAGCGTCGACGAGGCCACGCCTCGCGGCGGGGTGGCTCGCAGGGTCGCCCTCGCGGCGGCCTTCTCGGAGGCCTCGCGGGTACCACGTGCTGTGGTCGGCGCGTTGTACTTCGGTCCACGTCGGGAGCGAGTGACAGGCATGGTGCGGGAGGCTAGCCGAAACGTCTCCCGCGTTGCGAGCGTTCTCTCGTGCCGGTCCTACGCGCGGCTGCGTGCCCTGTCGGGCGACGGCGCCTGTCGCATGACCCACGCCTCTCGGGCCGGAGCCGAGGCCCGGCCGAGCTCGGGAGAGGCGTCTTGTCCGGGGCTTGTCAGCGGAGACGCGTCGTGAGACACCGCGCCCTGCCCGGAGGTCGGGCCCAGGCCGAGCGGCCCCGCGCCGCCTCGCCGCTCGAGACACGATGCGAACCACGCCGCGGTCCCTCTCGCCTCGCTCCACGAGGCTCACTTCGCACCTCTTCTTGGCTTCGATGATCGGGCTGGGCGCCTCCTCGCTCTACGCCCGCGAGGCCGCGGCGCAGCCCGCGCCGCAGCCCGCCCCTGAGGCGCCCGCAGGCGACGACAGCCTCGTCCCGCCCGAGCCCGCAGCCGCGCCGCAGCCCGCAGCCGCGCCGCAGCCCGCCAAGCCCCCCGCCGCGAAGCCCGTCGCGACCCCGCCCGCTCCTCCGCCCAGCGCCGCCGCGGGCGCGGCCGTCGCACCTGCGGCGAGCGAGCAGCCCGCGCGCGTCGAGAAGGGCAGCGGCACCGAGATCGACGCGCACGTCTTCGCCGAGGACTGGTGGACCACCGCGCGCCCCGTCTTCGAGCTCCACGGCTACTACCGCGTGCGCGCGGAGTTCTTCAGCCACTTCGCGCTCGGTCGCGTCGACTCTCCCGGCGACGCCATGTGGCCGCAGCCCGGCGACAACGACTACTTCGACATCAAGGGCGTGCGAAACCGCGTGATCCTCTGTGGTGACAACCCCCAGAGCCCCGAGCCCTGCGAGAACAACGTGCAGGCCGGCGCCAACATGCGTTTTCGCATCAACCCCGAGCTGCACGTCAGCGACAACGTGCGCGTCATGGCGCAGATCGACATGCTCGACAACGTCATGCTCGGCTCCACGCCGGAGGGCTACGCCAACGAGCCCAACGGCGGCGCGGGCGGCTACCGCGTGCGCGAGCGAGGCGGCTACGCGCCGCTCGGCGCCTTCAGCACGACGCAGTGGTCGCCGACCGCCGGGCAGAACAGCCTGACCGACTCGGTCGCCGTCAAGCGCATCTGGGGCGAGTACATGACGCCCGTGGGCCTCTTGCGCTTCGGCCGCATGGGCAACCACTGGGGCCTCGGCATGCTCATCAACGGCGGCGACGGCTACGACAGCGACTGGGGCGGTCACGCCGATCGCATCATGTTCGTCACCGGCATCAAGAAGTGGGACCTCTACTTCGCCGGCATGTGGGACTTCGTCAACGAGGGCCCGACGAGCGCGCTCATCAACGAGCGCCAGGGCCAGCTCTACGATCTCACGCAGAGTGACGACGTCGATCAGTGGGGCTTCGTGATCGCGCGCCGTCGCAACCCGCAGCAGCAGCGCCTCGAGCTCGCGCGCGGCGACGTGGTGCTCAACGGCGGCATGTTCGCCGTCTACCGGAGCCAGAAGCTCGCGCTCGATCGCGGCGGCGAGCTCGGCGCCACCGGCGGCACCATCGCGAGCCAGTTCGACCGCCGCAACGCGGAGGCCTTCATCCCCGACTTCTGGTTCCAGCTCCTCTACAAGAAGTTCCGCTTCGAGGCCGAGGCCGCCGTGATCTGGGGCTCGATGGAAGACACCGACTCGCGCCCCGAGAGCAGCAACTACGTCAACGCCGACGGCAGCGGCAACGACGGCTGGACCGTGCGCCAGTTCGGCTTCACGACGCAGGCGGAGATCCGCGCCGTCGAGGACAAGCTGCGCATCCAGTTCGGGACCGGCTACGCGACGGGCGATCCGGACGTCGAGGGCATCTCGCCTCCGGACCAAGGGCTCGATCTGCAGCTCACGCGCGACCGGAACTTCTCGACGTTCCGCTTCCACCCGGACTACCGCATCGACCTCATCCTCTGGCGCAACATCCTGCAGCGCGTGCAGGGCGCCTACTACTTCCGGCCGAGCGTCGAGTACGACTTCAACCGGGAGCAGAACGGGCAGCGCATCGGCGGCGGAGCGGCGGTCATCTGGAGCCGCGCGAGCCAGTTCATGCAGACGCCCGGCAACGCCCGCGACCTCGGCGTCGAGCTCGACTTCAAGCTCTACTACCAGGCGAAGGACGGCAGCCTGAACGACGACTCCGACAAGATGGGCGGCTTCTACACGCAGCTCGAGTACGGCGTCATGTTCCCGCTCGGCGGCCTCGGCTACCTGCCTCAGCAGGAGGCCGACCTCACCGACGCGGGCGGCGATCCGAGCCTCTCCACCGCACAGATCCTCCGTTGGTACCTCGGCATCATGTTCTGAGCCGGCCGCACGGCGGGCAAACGCGGGCGCCCTCCCCAGCGTGGGGCGGCCTCGCGGTCTGCGTCGCTGCGGGGCTGGGGCTCGGCGCTGGGGGGATCGGCGCGGGCTGCGCACGCGAGGAGATCACCGCGCCGGTGCCGCTCGGGGTCGCGCTCGAGCTCGAGGGTTACGCGGTCCACTTCGACCTGCGCTCGCCCACGCTGAGCGTGCGGCGAGGTGGAGAGTCGCTCGCGAGCTTCGACGGCGAGGGACTCGCGCTCGGCACGGTCGACGAGGTCGACGAGGCCACGAGCTACGATCCGTGGCCGTTGCGCGGCGCCGTCGAGGGCTACTTCCCGCCCGCGGGGCTGCGCTTCCGCCCGGCGGAGAGCGCCGTGCTCGAGCACGCCGACGGCGACGACTTCGTCGTTCGGCTCCGCCACGAAGGCGGGCTCGAGAGCCTGCTCTCGGTCGAGGCGCTCGCCGAGGGGCGCTTCCGCGCGAGCCTCGTCCCGGTGGAGGCCTCGCAGGTGGCCTACTTTCGCGTCGGCGCGCGCGTCGACCCGAGCGAGCACTACTACGGCCTCGGTGAGTACTTCGACACCGTCGAGCACCGCGGCAAGCTGCGCGCGATGCAGCTCGAGGTCGACTCGCTCGAGAGCGGCAACAACGAGGCGCACGTGCCCGTGCCCTTCGTCATCGGCACCCGCGGTTGGGGCTACTTCGTGGAGAGCTCCTACCCGGGCGTCTTCGACGTCGCACGATCCGACCCAGCGCGCGTCGACGCGATCTTCGGGACCGGCTCCGCGAGCGAGCAGGGCATCGTCTTCCACCTCTACGCCGCGGAGCGCCCGCTCGATCTCACGCGCCGCTACTACCAGACGACGGGCTTCCCCAGGCTGCCCGCGCCCTGGGCGCTCGGCCCGCTCGTCTGGCGCGACGAAAACGACGACCAGGCCCAGGTCGAGCGCGACCTCGCCACGATGCGCGAGCTCGATCTCGCGACGACGGGCATCTGGATCGATCGTCCCTACGCCACGGCGGTCAACACCTTCGACTTCGACGCCGCGCGTTTCCCCGACCCGGAGGGCATGATCGCGCGCGCCCACGCGCTCGGCTTCCGCGTCGGGCTCTGGCACACGCCCTACCTCGACGTCTCGAGCGCAGCGACGGCCGAGCTGCGCGCCGAGGCGACGTCGAAGGGCTACTACCCGCTCGAGACGGGCATCCAGCTCAACGGGTGGGGCCCCATCCTCGACTTCACCGTGCCCGAGGCGCAGACCTGGTGGCGAGGGCTGCTCGGCCGCTACGGCGCGATGGGCATCGAGGGCTACAAGCTCGACTACGCCGAGGACGTCGTGCCCGGCGTGTTCGGCGCGCGCAACGTCTTCCGCTTCCGCGACGGCAGCGACGAGCGCACGATGCACCGCGGCTACACGCTGCTCTACCACCAGACCTACGCGACCGAGCTGCCCCAAGAGGGAGGCCTCTTGCTCTGCCGTGCGGGCAAGTGGGGCAGCCAGGTGCAGGGCCCGATCATCTGGCCGGGCGATCTCGACGCGCGCATGTGGAAGCACCGCGAGGTCGTGGAGGAGGGCGGCGAGACCCTCAGCGCCGTCGGTGGGCTGCACGCGGCCATGGTGGCGGGCATCGGCCTCGGGCCGAGCGGCTTCCCCTTCTACGGCTCCGACACGGGCGGCTACCGCCACGCGCCTCCCGACGTCGAGACCTTCCGGCGTTGGTTCGAGCACACGGCGCTCTCCACGGTCATGCAGATCGGTACGAGCAGCAACGACGTCGCCTGGGAGTTCGGCGACGAGGAGCTGCTCGCCTCCTATCGCTTCTACACGCGGCTCCACCTCCGGCTCTTCCCCTACCTGTGGACCTACGCCGTGGGCCTCGAGCGCAACGGGCGCGCGATCCAGCGTCCCTTCGGCCTCGTGCACCCCGAGCTCGGCCTGCACCCGAGCGACGTCTACTTCCTCGGCGACTCGCTGCTCGTGGCGCCGGTCACGGAGCCGGGCGCGACGACGCGCCTGGTGCCCTTGCCTCCAGGCGACTGGATCGACTTCTGGTCCGGCTCGCGCGTCTCGGGACCGGGCGAGATCACCGCCGCCGCGCCGCTCGGCGTCATCCCGATCTTCGTGCGCGCGGGCGCGCTCCTCCCCATGCTGCGGCCCACGATCGACACGCTCTCGCCCGTCGACGATCCGCTGCTCGTCGACTCCTTCGCCTCGAAGGCCGGGCCGCTCTGGCTGCGCGCGAGCCGAGGCGCCGAGAGCGCCCTCCGCCTGTACGACGGCGCTCGCCTCGAGCAGACCCCGATCGATGGCGGCACCTCGCTCTCGATCCGTCCCGGCGGCCGCTTCGCCGGTGACGCCGTCATCGAGCTCGTGGGCTGGGGAGGCGCAGCCCCGGCGGAGATCCGGGTCGACGGCTACCCGCTGTCGCCCGTCGAGGGTGCGAGCGCGCTCGAGCTCGCCACCGAAGGTTGGTACTTCGACGAAGCGATGAACGGCACGGTGTGGATCAAGCTCGGCCGCGGCCAGCACCTCGTCGAGGTCCCCGACGCGGCCGCGCAGCCCGCGCCCTGAGCGAGCGCTGTCCTGGCTCGAATGACCGCCCGAGCTCCCGCGGGCGCAGCTCGGCGGCGTGGGCAGCTGCGCCCCTTCCGCTTCGGACGGAGGCTTCCGTCCCGGCTGCGCGCGACGTGGGCCGAGGTGCGACCTGAATTCGCCCTGGACCTGCGACGGTCCTGGGCAGCTCGCGCAGTGGGCCCGAGAATGGGTGAACTGACGTCGAGGTGCCCATGCACGACCAACCGCTCAGCCTCGCTCTGCCCAAGCCCGACACGACGAGCTCGCTACGCGCGCCCGCCGCGAGGCGCAGTGGCCTCGGGCGCCGAGCAGCGAAGCTGCTGTTCACCGTGCTCTTCGTCGCGATCGCGAGCGTAGGCATGCCGCAGTCCTCGCGCGCGCAGTCGGTCGACTCCCTGAAGAAGGACCTCAGCTCCTCGGTGGACTACCGGGTGCGCATGACGGCGGCGCTGGCGCTCGGCAAGTCCAAGGACCCGAGCTCGGTCGGGCCGCTCGTCGGCGCGCTCGCCGATCAGCACGTGGCCGTGCGGGCCTCGGCGGCGGCCGCGCTCGGCAGCCTCGGTCAAGCGAGCGCGCTCGGCTCGCTCGAGGCCGCCAAGGAGCGTGAGTCGGCGGCCAACGTGCGACGGGAGATGGAGGCGGCGATCGCGAAGATCCGCGCGCAGAGCCCCAAGGCCAAGGTGCTCGTGCAGATGGGCCGGCTCGAGAACAAGTCGGGTAACCCCAAGCTCGGCCCGGCCTTCCAGAAGATCGCGCGCGACGAGCTCTCGCGCCTGCCCGGCGTGGAGCTGCTCGGCGAGGCGGCCGATGCGGCCGTGGAGTCGAAGCGCCGCAGGCTGCCGACGGTGGCGCTCGATGGTCGCCTCGTCCAGGTGCAGAAGGCCCAGAGCTCGCGCGAGATCGGCTATTCCGCGAAGGTCGAGTTCCTCATCCGCAAGCTGCCCGATCAGGCCCTCAAGGGCACCGTGCGCGGCGACGCACGCGCGAGCACCGACCCGCGCGCGGTGAAGAGCCCGAGCGAGCACGCCCTCCTGCAGGAAGACGCCGTCGTCGCCGCGGTGCAGAGCGCGCTCAAGGGCGCGCCGACGGCGCTCGAAGCGGCCGGGCGCTAGCCCCGCCGACGGCCGCTCGGAGCGGCCGGGTGCTGGCGCCATCGGCGGCGCCCGAAGGCCCCGCCGACGGTGGCGACCCCGGCAAGGGCCTGCTCGTGCGGCGGGAGGCGTGCTAAGCGGCACGGTCATGGCCGTCGAGTCCAAGAGCGCGAGCTTCCTCCGTCAGAGCTTCCTCGATTTCTTCCGTGAGCGTGGGCACGAGGTCGTGCCGAGCGCGCCGCTCGTTCCTCAGAACGACCCGACGCTCATGTTCACGAACGCCGGCATGGTCCCCTTCAAGGACCTCTTCACCGGCCGCGAGAAGCGGGCGTACAAACGCGCGACCTCCAGCCAGAAGTGCATCCGCATCAGCGGCAAACACAACGACCTCGAGAACGTGGGCGTGACCGCGCGTCACCACACCTTCTTCGAGATGCTCGGCAACTTCAGCTTCGGCGACTACTTCAAGGAAGACGCGATCGCCTTCGCCTGGGACTACCTCACCAAGGTCGTCGAGCTGCCGCAGGATCGCCTCGTCATCACGGTCTTCGAGGGCGCCGAGGGCCTGCCGGCCGACGACGAGGCCGCCGCGATCTGGAAGAAGGTCACCGGCTTCGGCGACGAGCGCATCCTGCGCCTGGGCATGGCCGACAACTTCTGGTCGATGGGCGACACCGGGCCGTGCGGCCCCTGCTCCGAGATCCACTTCTTCCACGGCAACGACCCCGACATCTCGCGCTTCGGCGAGGAGCCTCGCATCGACGGCCTCGGCTGGACCGAGATCTGGAACCTCGTCTTCATGCAGTACGACCGCGCCGAGAAGGGCGGCTCGCTCGAGGCCTTGCCGGCGCCGAGCATCGACACCGGGATGGGGCTCGAGCGCCTCGCCGCCGTCGTGCAGGGCGTCACCAGCAATTACGACATCGATCTCTTGCGTGAGCTGGTCGAGCTCACCGCCACGATCGCCGGCAAGAAGTACACGGGCAGCACCTCCGACGACGACGTCTCGATGCGCGTCGTCGCCGACCACGCGCGCACCACGGCGATGCTCATGGCCGAGGGCGTGATGCCCGAGAAGCAGAAGCGCGAGTACGTGCTCCGGCGCGTCATGCGCCGCGCGATCCGCCACGGACACCGCCTCGGCATCGAGCGGCCCTTCCTCCACGAGGTCGCGCTGCGCGTCGTCGAGCTCATGGGCCAGAGCTACCCCGAGCTCGGACAGCGCAAGGACCTCATCGCGCGTGTCACCGAAGACGAGGAGCAGCGCTTCCGCACGACGCTGCGCCGGGGCATCAAGATCCTCGACGATCGTTTCGCCGACTTGCGCGAGCGCGGCGAGGCCGTGCTGCCCGCCGACACCGCGGCCGACCTCTACACCACCTACGGCTTCCCACTCGATCTCACCGAGGTCATCTGCCGCGAGGCGAGTTTCCGGGTCGATCTCGAGGGCGCCGAGCGCATCGTGAAGGGCGCCTCCGAGGCCGACGGCCCCATCGATCCGAACGCCGCGCTCGACCCGGTGTTCCACACGCTCAAGGCCCAGGCGGGGCAGCTCGTCTTCACCGGCTACGAGCGGGAGGAGGGCGAGAGTGAGATCGTGGCGCTCGTCGCGCTCGAGCGAGGCGAGGGAGGCCGCACGACGCGCCGGATCGTCGAGCGCGCCGAGGCCGGCGCCGAGCTCGAGATCGTCGTCAGGCAGACGCCGTTCTACGCCGAGAGCGGCGGTCAGGTGGGCGACGTGGGCCGCATCCGGACGAGCGCGGGGGCCGAGGCGAAGGTCGTCGACGTGCAGCGCCCGCTCCCCGGGCTGGTCGTGCACGCGGCGAAGCTCGAGCAGGGCTCGCTCGCGAAGGGCGAAGCGGTGAAGCTCGAGGTCGACCACGAGGCGAGGGGCGCGACGCGCCGCAACCACTCGGCGACCCACCTCTTGCACTGGGCGCTGCGCACCGTGCTCGGCGAGCACGCCCAGCAGAAGGGCTCGCGCGTCGGTCCGAGCGAGCTGCGCTTCGACTTCGCGCACAACAAGCCGCTCTCGCGCGAGGAGGTCGAGCGCATCGAGGACCTCGTGAACGCGAAGATCCTCCTGAACGCGCCCGTCGTCACGGAGGTCCTGGCGATCGACGAAGCGAAGAAGCGCGGCGCGGTCGCGATCTTCGAGGAGAAGTACGGCGACGTCGTGCGCGTGCTCACGATGACGCCCGACTCGGTCGAGCTCTGCGGCGGCACGCATGCGCGCGCGCTCGGCGACATCGGCCTCTTCAAGATCGAGAGCGAGTCCGGGGTCGCGGCAGGTGTACGCAGGATCTTCGCTGCGACCGGTCGCAACGCGCTCGAGCACGTGCGCAAGCTCGAGGGCACCCAGCACGAGGCGCAGCGCCTGGTGAAGGCCCAGGGCCCCGATCTGCTCGAGAAGATCGGCAAGCTCGTCGCGCGCGAGCGCGAGCTCGACAAGAAGGTGGCCGAGCTCGAGAAGAAGCTGCTCGAGGGCGGGGGCGGCGGCATCGACGCGATGCTCGGCGGCGCGCAGGAGATCGCTGGCGTGCGTGTGCTGGCGCGACGGCTGCCCGACGCCACGCAGCCCGGTCAGCTCAGGGAGCTCGCCGAGAAGCTGCGCGACAAGCTCGGCGAGGCGAGCGCGGTGATGCTCGCCTCCGCCGCAGGTGACAAGGCCCAGCTCTGCGTGATGGTCTCCAAGGCCGTGACCGACCGGCTCAAGGCGGGCGACCTGGTGCGCGAGCTCGCCAAACACGTGGGTGGCTCGGGCGGTGGGCGTCCGGACATGGCGCAGGCCGGCGGCCCCGACATCGGCGGGATCGACGCGGCGATCGCCGCCTTCGGGGAGCTCACGCGCGCGCAGCTCTCGAGCTGAGCGGGCACCGCGTGCGTGCGCGGCACCTCGCGGTGGCGCGCACGCGCGAGGCTCGCTCGACTGCTCGACGCCGCGCGCTCAGCCGCCGGAGGATCAGCGCCAGAGGATCACGGCGATGACTGCGCCGGCCGCGATGCCGAGCCCGATGCCGATGCCGATGAGCAGGCCCATCGTGCCGGGCAGCTCGTCGAGCAGGCGCATGCCGCGCGGTTTTGGCTTCGCCTTCGATTTGCTGACCTGCGTGGGCTCCGTCCAGCCCGAGGCGGGAAGGGCTCGGAAGGGGCTGGGAACGACGCCGCTGCCCGTGTCGCCGAAGCCGACGCCGCCCTGAGGAGCCTGCGGGGCGCGCTCGACGGGCACGACTCCGCTCGACGCGAGCGTGCGCTTCTCGCGCCCAGCGCCCTCGAGGCGTGCGCTTGCGTCGGTGCTCTCCGGGCCGCGGGCAGGCATCCTCGTCGTGGCCTTCAGCTCGTCGAGCCCGCTGCGCGCTGGGCGCTCGCTGGGCTCCGGCCGCTTCAGGGGCGCCGTAGCGCGCAGGGCGAGCAGAGGGTCGGCTCGCTCGGCGCCGACGCTCGCTTCGATCACCACCGAGGGCGGCGCTGCGCCGAGCACGCGCGCCATGTGCTCCCTGACCGAGGCCTCCTCCATCACGAGCGTGGTCGTCTTCGGTCTGCCGTCGTCGGTGGGCCGGATGAAGGTCTGCGGCTCGTCGTCGGAGTCGGGCGAGTCGGCGCGCTCGATCTCCAGCGACTCGACGAGCGCAGCGCTCTCGTTGCCGGTCATACGAACCGTCGAGTTGCCCAGGTCCACCGAGGGCTCGGCGCTCGGGAGCGGCCTGCCCACGTGGGTCGGCGTCAGGCCCGTCTCGGTGGGGCGCGGCGAGCTCCGGGCGGCGCCTCCCACCGGGCGCGCGGCCGCTCCCGGCGAAGGCCGGGCCTCGAGCTTCGCCGTGGGGACCGCGACGCGCTCGGGGCCCCGCGCCGCCGCTGCGCCTTCGTTCGGCACGCGGCTGCGCTGGGTGCTGCGCAGCGAAGCAGCGGGTCGCGCTGCAGCAGGCTCCTTGGCTGCGCCTCCCTGCCGCTCGTCGTCGGGGTTCGCCGCGCCGCGGCCGAGCGGCTGCGCCGGCGCGCGCGGATTGGAGGGCGGCGGAGGCAGCGCCGACGCGCGGTCGTCCGAGGTGGGCTCGCGTGTGATGCGAAGCCCAGCCTCCTGCGCCGGGCGCTTGGCGGACGACAGCATGCTCGCGGCACCCATCGCCTCGGGCACACCGACGAGCGTGCGTCGCATCACCGCGGCGGAAGGCAAGGCCGGTGTCGGTGCGCCGGTCGGTGTGTCCTCTGGCTGCATCAGGAACGTACGCGGCTCGTCGTCGTCGTCGTCGGGTGCGCCCGCCGGAGCGTCGGCCGGCGCGCCGAGCAGCGCGTCGGCCGCGCTGCCCACCGGGACCGCGACGGGGCCACCGAGCCGGACGGCGCGCAGCGGTGTGCCGCCCAGCGGCCCACCCACGAGCTGGCTGGTCCCGTCGATCGCCTGCTCGCGCTGCTCGGTGCGCGTGGGCCGCTCGTAGGGCCTGCCGTGGCTCGGGCCGGGCAGCCGCGCGGCGATCGAGCGTAGCTCTCGCGAGAGCTCCCGAGCGCTCTGGTGCCGCTCGTCCGGAGACTTCGCGAGCGCCTTGAGCACCGTCTGCTCGAGCGCCGGATCGAGGTCGGAGCGCAGCTCCGAGGGGGGGCGAGGGGGCGCGTGGATGTGCCTCATCGCGGTGTGCAGCGGCGTCTCTCCGGTGAAGGGCAGCTCCCCGGTGAGCAGCTGGTACAACAGCACCCCGCACGCGTAGAGGTCGCTGCGCCTGTCGAGCTCACCGCCGCGGCACTGCTCCGGCGACATGTACGCGGGCGTGCCCACGATCGTGCCGACGCGCGTGAGCGCCGTCTGCGTGACGTACGAGGGTGGATCGTCCGACTCGGCCCGGGCCGCGACCGGCTTCGCTTCGACGATCTTGGCGATGCCGAAGTCGAGCACCTTCACGTGATCCGGACCGCTCGGGCCGGCGACCAACATCACGTTCTCGGGCTTGAGGTCGCGGTGCACGATGCCCTTCTCGTGTGCCGCCTCGAGCGCGTCGCAGATCTGCGCGGCGATGAGCGCGGCGCGCTTCTGCCCCATCGGGCGCTCCTCGCCGAGCGCCTTGAGCAGGTCGCGCCCGTCGGCGAGCTCCATGGCGATGTAGGCCTCCGCGCCGTCGACGCCGTGATCGAGGATCCGGATCGTGTGGGCGTGATCGAGCTTCGCGGCGGCCTTCGCTTCGCGCTCGAAGCGTTTGGTGACCATCGGGTCGCGAGACAGCTCTCGCTTGAGCACCTTCACGGCCACTTCGCCGCCGCTCTCCGCGTCGAAGGCCGCGTACACCGTCGCCATGCCTCCGCGCCCGATGCAGCGGTCGAGGCGAAATCGCCGCGCGAGGGTGCGACCGAGGAGCGGGTCGGCGTCCATGAAGCGCCCGAAGCGTAGCATCGACTCGCTGGCCCCTGGGCGGAGCTGCGTTCGCCCACAGGTGGAATCCCTCGGTCTGCCACCACCGGCACGCCGAGCGGAGGGGCGCTGACGTAGCGTGAGAGGCCCCGCTCCGATGCGGGTTGACGTCGTCGAGGGTGGGAGCTACTTCTGCCTCGTGGCGTCCTGTGCGGGAGCGAGTGGCTTCCCGGGGCGCCGCGACACCAAGTCGGCCCCGATCGTGGCCGTCATCCTGGGCGCGCCGACTTCCACAATCGGCCGGCGCTCCCGAGCGAGGTAGCCATCCCGCTCGAACCAGGCAGGCGGAACCGAGGGGGGTCAGGGAGCCCGGCCCACCATCGCGTGGTCCGTCCCCGTCCAACGAGCCTCCGCAACGAGGCGCTTCCCGAGAGCCTGCGCTCCGCAGGTTACACCCATCCAGCCCGCCACAGGCAGGCGCAGCCACGAGGACGGCGTTCGCGCGCAGCGCGACGAGCCGCCGAGAACAGACATGACTTTCACCGATGCCGCAGTCGAAGTGCTCAGGCAGATCGGCCGACCTCTGCACTACAAAGAGATCACCGAGCTCGCGATCGAGAAGAACCTCCTCTCCCACGTGGGCAAGAGCCCCGAGGTGACGATGGGAGCGCGCCTCGCCGCCTTCATGAAGAAGGAAGATGGCGACAACCCGCTCGTGAGGCTGAAGCCCGGCGTGTTCGCGCTGCGCGAGTGGGACGAGGAGACGATCAAGAACGGCCTCGACCCGAAGAGGGCAGCGAAGAAGCCGCCCCGCGAGGAGGCTCAGGCCCCGGCGGCCGGCGAGCAGGCTGGAGCGGTCGAGGGCGCCCGGGGCGAGGCGCCCGAGGCCTCGCCCGTGGTCGCGGCTCCCGCGGCGCGAGCCCCGCGTGCGCGTCGCCCGGTGATCGACGAGGACGACGAGATCCTCGTCGCCGGCCCCGAAGACGCCCTGCGCGCCGAGCTCGTGGCGAGCGCCGCCGAGCTCTTCGACGAAGAGGAAGACGACGACCAGCCGATCCTCGGAGGGCCCGACGACGGGCGTGAGGGCGACGCGAAGGACGCCGACGGTGGCGAGGGCCGCCGCCGCCGCCGCCGCCGCCGCCGTGGTGGTCGTGGCGCCGCCGAGCCGGGAGGCGCGGTGCTGCCCTCGTACACGGCCACGCCCGTCGAGGGTGAGGCCCGTGAGGGCGAGCGCGGCGAGGGCCGCGAGAGCGGGCAGGGCCGCGAGAGCGGGCAGGGCCGCGAGGGCGGGCAGGGCCGCGAGCGTGGCGAGGGCCGCGAGGGTCGCGAGCGTGGCGAGGGCCGCGGC
>CALKVW010000173.1 GCA_938004785.1 uncultured Polyangiaceae bacterium | reverse complement strand
CGGACCGCTCTGGCCGCTCACCGGGAGGTTCCGCACCTGGTCGATGTCGTCGCGCAGGCCCGACGGCACGCGCACCTGGAGCCGGAAGCGACGCTCGCCTTCGTAGACCTCGCCGACGTTGCGACCGCCAAGCGCCTCGATGGCGTCGAGTGCGTCGCGCACCGAGATCCCGTAGCGCGACGCTGCGGCCCTGTCGACCGTCACCTCGAGGGTCGGGAGCCCGGCGAGCTGCTCTCCCCGCACATCGGACGCGCCCGGGATGGCGCGGACGACTCCTTGCACCTGCAAGCTCAGCCGCTCGAGCGTCGCGAGGTCGTCGCCGTAGATCGTGATCGCCACGTCCGAGCGCGTGCCGCTGATCAGCTCGGCCATGCGCAGCTCGATGGGCTGCGAGAAGGAGAAGCCGAGCCCGGGCAGGGCCTCGGCGAAGCGCGCGGACATTCGCTGAATCAGCTCCTCGCGCGTGTGAGCGGTGGTCCACTCGTCCTGAGGCTTCAAGATGACGATACAGTCCGACAACTCCACGCCCATCGGGTCGGTCGCGATTTCGGCTCGGCCCGTCTTCGAGACTACGGTCACGACCTCCGGGAACTCACGGATGACCCGCTCGAAGCGCGTCGAGCCCTGCACGCTCTCCTCGAGGGAAACGCTGGGCAGCCTCAGAATCTGAATAGCGATGGCGCCCTCATCGAGACGCGGGACGAACTCGGCCCCCATGCGCGAGGCCACCACGCCGCTCGCGACCAGCAGGACGAGCGATACTGCGATGACCTTCTTCGGGGCCTTCATGAGCGGAGCCAGCAGACGCGGATACACGCGGTGGAGCAGGCGCACGATAAAAGGCTCCTTCTCCTCGGTGTGCTGACGAAGAAACGTGGCCACCAGCACCGGCACGAAGGTCAGCGAGGCGACGAACGCACCGAGCAGCGCGAACAGCACCGTGATGGCCATCGGCTTGAACATCTTCCCCTCGATGCCCGCGAGGGTGAGGATCGGGATGTAAACGATGACGATGATCGCCTCGCCGAAGAGCGCCGCCTTGCGCACGTCGAGCGTGGAGTTGAGCACCACGTCGGCCGCCTCGTTGTACGTCATCGGGCGCTTCTGCCCGCGTGCTGCGGCCGCCAAGTGAACGACCGCGTTCTCTACGACGATGATGGAGCCGTCGACGACGATGCCGAAGTCGATGGCTCCGAGGCTCATGAGGTTGCCCGAGAGCCCGAGGGCCTTCATGGCGGTGAAGGCGACCAGCATCGCGAACGGGATGGCCGCGGCGACGATAAGCCCGCCACGAATGCTGCCAAGCAGCAGGAACAGCACCGCGATGACGAAGAGCGCGCCTTCCGCGAGGTTTTTCCCGACCGTGTGGATGGTCCGGTTCACGAGGTCAGAGCGGTCGTAGAAGACGTCGATACGCACTCCGGGAGGAAGCGAAGGAGAGATCTGCGCGATCTTCGCCTTGACGCTCTCGACCACCTCGCGGCCATTGGCTCCGACGAGCATCATCACGATGCCGGTCACCACCTCGCCACGTCCGTCGCGCGTGACCGCGCCCTGGCGAATGAGCGGCGCCAGGTGAACACGAGCGACGTCGCGGACGCGCACGGGCACGCCGTCCTCGCGCGTCTCGATCAGCACGTCGCCGATCTCGTCGAGGCTCTGGATGCGACCCTCGCCCCTCACGAGGAGCTGCTCGCCGGAGCGAACGAGGTAGCCGCCGCCCGCCGTAGCGTTGTTGCGTTCGATCGCCTCGAAGAGGTCATTGAGCGAGACGTTCAGCGCGCGAAGCCGGTCCGGCAGAACCTCGACCTCGTAGGTCTTCAGCTCGCCGCCGAACGAGTTGACCTCGACGACGCCAGGGACGGAGCGCAGCTCGTAGGCCACGAACCAGTCGAGCACAGAGCGAAGCTCCATCGGCGAGTAGCACTGCTCGGTGTCGGGCTGGCCGGCGGCGCACATGTTGTCGGCGCGCACCTCGAACTGAAAGATCTCTCCGAGGCCCGAGCTGAGCGGGCCGAGTTCTGGCGAAGCACCAGCGGGAAGACGCTCGCGCGCCTGAACGAGCCGCTCGGAGATGAGCTGCCGCGCGCGAAGGAGATCGGTGCCCTCCTCGAACACGATCGTCACCGCCGAGAGCCCGAAGCGCGACACGCTGCGGATCTCCTCGACGCCGGGGAGACCGCTCATCGAAGCCTCGACCGGGAACGTGATGGTGCGCTCGACGTCGACCGGACCGAGCGCCGGCACATTCGTCAGCACCTGCACCTGGACGTTGGTGATGTCGGGGACCGCGTCGATGGGCAGCTGCTGCGCGCTGCGCACGCCCACCGCCGCGACGATGACGACGAAGGCGAAGACGAGGAGGCGCCACTTTAGGCAAAGTTCGAGAAGCTTCTTCATGGCGAGTGCCTCAGTGCTCGTGGCCTTCGGAGAGCTCGCCGCTGCGTAGAGCGCTCTTCAGTGTGAACGCGCCGCTCACGCACAGACGTGCACCTTCTTCGAGCCCCGAGCGGACCTCGAAGAAGCCACCTGCGCGACGGCCAAGCGCGACGGGCTGAGGCCGAAAGCTGTTCGGCTCATCGGCGGGTACGAACACGACCGTCTGGCCGTCGAGCGTCGCCACCGCGTCGGCCGGGACGACGAGCACACGCTCATCTGCGCTCCCGCCGACCAGCTCGATGCTCCCAAAGAGACCGCTGCGGAGACGAGCGTCGGGAGCCTGGAGCGTAACGCGAACGGGAAGCGAGCGGGTGCGCTCGTCGAGCGCGGGCGCGACGTACGTGATGGTGCCGGGCATCGCGACATCGGGAAACGCATGGAGGCGAACGACGGCGGCCGAGCCCGCCTGGACGCGAGCCAGCTCGAGTTCCGGGACGTTGCCGCGCACCCAGACCTTAGTCGGGTCGGTGATGATGAACGCGGGCTGGTCCGGCGTTGCGGTCTCACCAAGAGTCCCGTGCACTGCGACCACCACGCCTTCGATGGGAGCCGTGAGGGCGAGCTCTCCGGCGCTTCCAGAGCCGAACACCGAGAGCTGACGCCGTACGCCTTCGACCTCCGCGCGCAGCTCGCCGACCTGTGCCTCCGCGTCGATGAGCGACCGTTGAGCGCCGATGCCCTCCGTAGCGAGCTGCTGTTGCCGCCGGAGGGTGGACTCGGCCGCGGCGAGTCTCGCGCGGGCCTGGTCAAGGCGCGATCGAGCCGCCGACACGTCGCTCGACGCGACGACGCCGAGGAGTTGGCCGCGTCGCACGCGGTCGCCGAGCGCCACCGAGACGCGGGTAATGCGTCCGGGCACCAGCGGGCCCACGTGAGCCGTGCTGCTCGGTTCGAACTGAACCTCAGCCGGGATGGCCACGCCTCCGGTGAGTGCTCGTCGTTCAGCGGCGGCGACGCGGATGCCCGCGCGCTCGAGCGCCTCGGCCGAGAGATGCACCTCGTTCTCATGCTCGCCTTCACGATGGCCAGCCTCGTCGGCGTGGCCGCCCTCTTCGGCGTGCCCACCTTCCTCGGCATGACCGCCGGTGCTGCTGCCGCCCTTGTTGCAGGCCGAGGTCAGCAGGGCGAGTAGGAAGGAAGTCAGAAGCATGCGGTTCATGGGGTGCTCTCCTCGTGATGGTCATCGCGCCAAAGGTCGACGCCGACGACCCGCTCGAGTCCGGCCAACGCGACGAAGTAGTCTTGCTGCGCGCCGAGCGCGTCGCTCTGGATGCGCAAGAAGCGCTCGCGCCCAGTGGAGAGCGCGAGGATGTCGATCTCGCCGAGCTCGAAGGAGCGGCGCAGCAGCGTGAGGTTCTCCTCGAAACGCGGGAGGATCTCGGTGCCATACGCGCGCGTGCGGGCTGCCGCCGCGACGACCTCGCTGCGCGCTTCGGCGATCTGGCCGTCGAGCAAGCGTCGCGACGCATCCAGTTCGGCTTCCGCGACCGTCACATCCGCCCGGGCGCGTGCGCGCTCCCCCTGATTCAACTGGAAGCTCGGGATGGGGATCGAGACGACGCCCATCACGATGTCGTACGCGCCCTCGCTCGACGGATTGCCTTCGCGTCGGTACTGCACGCCGACGGATGGCCGCGGCCACGCTTCGCGATCGGCGAGCGTCAAGCGGGCCTCGGCCTCTCGGATCCGCGCAGCACCGGCGCGGAGGCTCGGGAGGCGCTCGCGAGCGACCGCGCTGAGGCGTTCGAGCGGCGGCGGGTCTCGGGGGCTGTCGACCGCGCCGGCCGGTATCGGCGGCGTCGCGACGGGCCATCCGGAGAGCTGCGCGAGACGGATGCGCGACACGAGGAATGCCTGCTGCGCGGCGACCAACACCTGCTGCGCCTGTGCCACCTCGGCTTGTGCCAGTCGAAGCGCGAGGGGAGCAACCTCGCCCGCAGCGATTTGACGCTCGACGACGCGCAGCACCTCCTGCTGGAAGGTCACGACTCGCTCCGCGAGGCGCATGCGTTCTTGTTCGACGAGGGCGCGGTGAAAGGCTGCGTGCACGTCGCAGTGCACGGCCCAGCGGATCTGTTCGATCTCCGCGTCGGTGAGGTCCCGAAGGCGATCGGCTGCGTCGATTCGAAGACCTCGCTCGCCACCGATCTGGATCTGCTGCATCAACGTCACGTCGACGTCGACGCCCGTTCCAGCGATGCCGAAGCGGGGTCCGGCAGCGACCGACACCTCCGGGTTCGTGGGCAACAGGATCGTAGCGGCCACGCGGGCTGCTTCCGCACGCGAGCGGGTGCTTCGGGCGACGGAGAGAATCGGCGAATTTTGGTCGGCGAACGCCAACATGCCGCCGAGTGAGACCTCGCCCCCAGCGGACGGGTCGGGCACGGGATCGCTGTGCTCGGCGTGACCGAGGTCCGCGCCACCGTCAGCCGGACCGCGGAGATGAGGCGGCGGTGCCTCGCGAGCATCGAGGGCACTTCTCGTCGGTGCTGCGTGGGCACATGCGCCGACGAGCAGCGAGAAAGCCGCTACGACCGCGCTGTTACTAGGCGCCATAGTAGTTGAGGACAAGCGTGTACGGTGCGTTCGAGTCATCGAGATCCTCAGCGCCAGAAGTAGGTGAGCGCGTGCTCCGCGCCCGTGTGAAGCGCATCGAGCGCCGCCGTGCCGGTCTGGTGCGGCAGGAGCAGCGCGATGAGCAGGAGTACGAACGCCACCGGAAAGGCCGAGGGACCCTGGTGACAACAGCGGGCGGGAGCGCGCTCGGAGAAGGCGAGCAGCATCCCGATGCGGAACTTGAGGACTGCGGTGTCACGTGCGCCGAGCGCGACGACCTCGCGAGCACCGGGCCGGGCCGCTCTCACGATGGCGTCCGCGAGCGGCAGCGGAGCCGCACCCAGGATGACGGCTTCACGATCGCAGTGGGCCTCGCGCGCGGCCTGCCATCGGACAGCGTGCGGCTCGAGCAAGAACCGCCCGAACGGGTTCACGGCGAGCGCGAGCTGAAGGATCAGATAGCGGAGCGGATCGAGCGCGCGGACATGCTCGGCTTCGTGCCCGAGCGCGCTCGCGAGCATCTCTTCGGAGAGGCGTGCGGCAAACGCGGTCCCGACGAAGACGCGCGGCTTCAAGAGCCCGTGGGTGCCGAGGGCGAAGCCATCGTCGTCGGTGACGACGACACGATCACGAAGACTGGCGAGCACGGGATCGCTCGAAGTGATGCGAGCAACACGTCGCAGGAGCGTGCGCGCGGCGTCGGTCGAAGA
Source organism: uncultured Polyangiaceae bacterium (assembly GCA_938004785.1). Lineage (GTDB taxonomy): Bacteria > Myxococcota_A > Polyangia > Polyangiales > Polyangiaceae > CALKVW01. The sequence goes on along the minus strand of CALKVW010000173.1, from coordinate 13,217 downwards.
GACTCGTACACCTCGATGCTTTCGCATTACGCCGATGGAGGAAGCGACAACGACAACAGCCAGCATGAGCGCAAAGAAGCCCGGCTCGAAGCACAGCTCAGCCGTGTCGTGATCGAGCAAGCACGCGAGCGCGGACTTCGCGGTCTCGGCCTGATGCAGACCCGCCGAAAGCAGCCAGGCGATGGGGAGTACGCTCGAGCCGGTCAGGAGCACGTAGCGCAGGTTGAGACCGTGAAGCGGCCCTCCGACCTCGTCGCGCTCGAGCATCACGAGACCCGCCTTCGCGAGCAGCGCAAAGGTGGGGAGCACGATGAGCACGACGAACGCCGTGCCGAGCAGCGGGAAGGTCGCCTCGATCACGCGTCGAGTTCCTCTCGTCGCTTCTGGATGATCGCCTCGAGGTCGTCGAGCTCGCCTGCCGAGGCCTCGGAGACCTTCTCCGCGAGCATCACCATCGCTTGGTGGCCACCGACCGCTTCGTCCAATACCTCACGCGCGGTAGACTCCATGAACTCCGCGCGCGTGAGCTTCGGGGAGTAGATGTAGCGCTTGCCGTCGCGTTCGCGCTCGAGGATCCCCTTCTCGTAGAGCCGCGTCACGGTCGTCATCACCGTCGTATAGGCGATGTCCCGCTGCTTCTCGAGGATGGCAAGCACGTCGCCGACGGCGAAGGACGAGAGGTGCTTGCCCCAAACCACGTCCATGATGGTCGCCTCGAGGTCGTGAAGGCGGATTTCGAGGCCCTTCTTCCCTGAGCGAAGGCGGAACGTCACGGCTGGCTCCTCCGGTGGCTTGTCATCTACTAACCGCTATAGTAGTTTGGAGCCTGACCCTTGTCGAGAGCGGATCGACCACGTCAATCGGAGCGCGTCGGGAGATGGCATCCCACGCCACGAACGCCAGGCATCTCGCCTCCACGAACTCGATCCCGCGGGAGGTGCGGTTCGTGCCGCGGAGGGCATAGAAATACGCTTCATCCGGGCAGGGCAGCAATAGTGAGCTGCGGGCGAGTTCGGCCCGCCCGCACACCGTTGGCGATGACGAAAACCTCGGCCACCTCATGGATGAGCACGACGGCCGCCAAGCCGAGTACGCCAAGCAGGGCCAACGGCACCAGCACGATGATAATCGCCAAAGACATCCCGACGTTCTGAAGCATTATCTGACGGGCTCGTCTTGCGTGATGAAGGACGTGGGGGAGGTGCCGTAGATCATCCCCCATTAGCGCAACGTCAGCCGTCTCGATCGCGACGTCGGTGCCCATGGCCCCCATGGCAATACCGACATCTGAGCTGGCAAGCGCAGGAGCGTCGTTGATCCCGTCGCCGACCATCGCAGTCGAGCGCTCGCGACCCAGCTGACGCACGAGGCGGACCTTGTCCTCCGGGCGCAGCTCGGCGTGGACCTCGCCGATTCCGGCTTCCGTCGCCAGCGCCGTGGCGGTGGCGAGGTTGTCACCGGTCAGCATCGCGACGTGGTAGCCGCGCCGGCGCAGCCAGGAAACGACTTCTCCCGCTTCTGGCCGCAGCTCGTCACGAACGGCGATCGCGCCGATGAGAGTCCCATCGTCTTCAACGAGGACGACGCTGGCCCCCGCCTGCTGCATCCTTTGGAGTTCGTCGTTCAAAGGACCCGGTTCGAGCCAGCCAGGGCGACCCAGTCGGACGAGCCGCCCATCGAGCCGACCGGTGAGTCCGGCGCCGGGTACAGCCTCGACGTCGACGGCCGCCTTCGGTCCCAGTGCTTCCGCCTCGGCAAGGATCGCTCTCGCGAGCGGGTGCTCACTGCGCGCTTCGAGCGCCGCAGCAACCGCGAGTACATGCTCGCGACGAGCACCATTCGCGGTGGCGATCTCCATGACGATCGGCTGATTACGGGTGAGTGTGCCAGTCTTGTCGAGACAAACACCTCGCACGCGACCGAGCGCTTCCAGGGCGGCGCCTCCTTTCACCAACACACCGAACCTGCTCGCCGCGCCGACCGCCGCCACGACGGTTACTGGAACGGCGATGGCCAGCGCGCATGGAGAGGCCGCGACCAAGACCACCAAGGCCCGGTGAATCCAAACCGAGGGTTCGCCGAAGACACTGCCCACGGTGGCGATGGCGGTGGATGCGAGCATGATGCCGGGGACCAATGGCTTCGCGATCCGGTCGGCGAGTCTCTGGCTGGCTCCTTTGCGGGATTGTTCGGCCTCGACGATGCGCACGATGCGGGCGAGGGAGTTGTCCTCGGCGGTCGTGGTGACCTCGACTTCGAGCGCCCCAGCCCCGTTGATGGAGCCGGCGAACACCTTGTTGTCGATCCCGGCTTCGACGGGAACCGACTCGCCGGTGATCGCCGATACGTCCAGCGCGCTGCGACCGCCGCGAATGATGCCGTCGGTTGCGACACGCTCACCCGGCTTGACGATCATCCGGTCACCCACACGCAGATCAGCAGGGGACACGATCCTCTCGGCTCCGTCGCGTAGGACAACGGCTTGCGCCGGAACCAGGGAGAGTAGTGCGCGCAGGCCTCGGCGAGCGCGCGCGAGCGAGTACTCCTCGAGCCCTTCGCTGATGGAGAACAGAAACGCCAGCATCGCGGCTTCTCCGAGCTCTCCAAGGAGAACCGCGCCGACCGCCGCGATCGTCATCAGGGTGCCAACGCCGATGCTGCCCTTGACCAGACGCTTCAGCGTGGACGGTACGAAGGTCGAAGCTCCGATGACCAGAGCCAAGGCCTGAAGCACAAGCGCGACTGATCGTGGGGCATCAGCCCAGCCCGAGACGGATGCACCCGCGAGCAGTGCACCGGCGATCGCAGCCGCCCGCAGCTCCGAGACGTGCCACAGGCGCTCGGGCTCGGGAGGATGGCCGCCGCCGGGCTCCTCGTGACCGCAACAGGCGTCGCTCACGGCTTCCCCTTGGAGCATCCGCTGTCGGTTCCGTAGTTTGGGCACAGAGCGACCGCGCTCCCCGTCGCCGCGAGGAGGACCTCCGCGGCCGCCAGCACCTCCAGCAGCTCGGGTCGGGCCAGCGAATAGAACACCTGGCGCCCTTCTGGACGGCCGGCGACCAGTTGGCAGTCCCGCAAGCAGGCGACGTGGGCCGATATCGTCGACTGTGCGAGGCCAAGTTCGTCTACGAGATCGGCCACCCGAGCCTCCCCCTGAGCGAGTCGGCGCACGATCGCCAGCCGCGCGACATCAGAGAGGCTTCGGAACAACGCCGCCGCGGTATCGAGCGCGGTCGCATGGCTGCTTGACGCGAGCGGCGCGCGAGTGTTATCTATCGCCATCCGACGATGATAGCTGCCGATGACGATGCTTTCAACCCACGCCGGAGTGGTTACCCGAAGCCGCGCCGCTCATGTCCCTGTAGGATGACGACCCGCTGATGCTCCACGCACGCGACATCACCAGCGCCTTGCGCAGGGTAGCCTTGTGGCTGCTGGTCGTGTCCGTGTTCCTTGGCCCCGCTGGGCTCGGTGGCTCGATCGCGTTCGCATCACCTTCGAGAACCTGTGGCGTTTCCTGCCCCTGCGACGACGAGGTCGGCGATCCGCACGCCGGTGATCACGAGGAGCACGCCGGCGCGGACCCCTGCGACGACGAAGGCGACGCAGATTCCGAGCACCAAGGCAGCGACCCTTGCCAGGACGACTGCCCCGACGAGTGCCCCAACTGCGGTTGCTGTCTGGGCGTCGCGATGGCCGTTCTTCCTCTCTCGGTAACATCGAGCGCGGCGACCTCTGCGTCTGCGCGCACGTTCGCACCCGTCGACGCGCCGGCCTCGGACGCGTGTACTGGTATCTTTCGACCTCCGCGCTCCCTGACCTGAACCACACGAACGCACTGGTTTAGGTCGGCGAGTTCGCGTCTCCACACGGGGACGCGGCCTCGCCCTGCAAGGGAGAATTGCGATGTTCCGAAGAAGGCTGATCGGCCTTTTGCTCGGCGTTTTGCTGTGGACTCAGTCCGCACGCGCGCAGGAGCAGCCCCAACCGATCGTTGAGATCACCTACGAGAGAGCGCTGGCGCTCGCCCGTGAGCAATCGCCGACGCTGGCGGCGGCGCGGGCACGCGCTCGTGAGGCGGCGAGTCACATCGATGCGGCGTCGGTTTGGCGCTTCAATCCACAGGTGTCTGGAGCGGCGGGCCCCCGCTTTCGCTCCGATGGCCCAGGCGATGGGGCGACCGTCGACTGGTCCGTCTCAGCGCAGCAGTGGCTCGAAGTCGGAGGGCAGCGCGGCGAGCGAATCGCGGCTGCACGTGCGGGCGCGGATGCCGGCGTCGCGAGGAGCGAGGACGCTCAGCGCCTGCTGCTTCGAGATGTCAGTTTCGCCTTCATCTCGGCGCTGTACTGGGAGAGGCGAATTGCGCTCGCCGAAGAGAACCTGCGCATAACCGACGCCGTCGCGCGCGTTGCTTCGCGGCGCCATGAGGTGGGCGAGGTTGGCGGGCTGGAGCAGTCTGTCTCGGAGCTCGCCGTAGCGCGCGCGCGGACCGACATCGATCGCGCACGCGCTTCTCTCACGCAAGCAGAAGGTCGACTGAAGGCGCTGCTGGGGCTCGAAGCTCCTACCGAGCTCGCGTGCTTGGGTGACCTTCGTCAGCTCGGCATCCACGACACGACGGGGGCCGACGTGAGCGACCGCCCCGACATGAGGGCACTCCGATCCGACATTCGTCAAGCCGAGGCGGAAGCGGACCTGGGGCGAGCCGGTGGAGTCCCCGATCTCGCGCTGGGCGCTGGCTACGCCCGCGAGGAGTTCGACGACATCGTTCAGGGAACCCTCACCATCGCGCTGCCGGTGTTCGACCACGGCCAGGGCACCACCACGGTTGCGGAAGCGCGGCGAGAGCGGCTTCGCGTCGAGCTCGATGCGACGCGAAGCACAGCCGGCGTTGAAGCCAGTACGGCGCAGATGACGACTGAGCGGCTGAGCACGGCCGCGCGCCGCTTCGAGCAAGAGGGACTGGCCACGCTCGATCGCTCCGAGCGACTCGCGACCGCCACGTACGAGGCCGGCGCAATCCCGCTCGGTGAGCTGCTCGCGGTTCGCCGCGAGCTCGTGCAAGCGAAGCTGGACTACGCCGACCTCCTCCTCGGGGCGGCAAACGCTCGAGCCGAGCTGGCGGCGAGCACAGGATCTCTCCGATGACCCGTTCATCAACATCCAGGCGGTCGGCAGACCGCCGTGAAAGGAAAATCAACATGCGCCATACATCTATCTCCACTGTGGCACTCGCGACCTTCATTGCGTTCGTTGTCGCCGCTTGCGACAAGAAGGGAGACTCGACGCCAAGGGCAGAGCAACCCGCCAGCGCAGCCGCGACGGCATCCACCGAGGAGCCCGCTCACGCGCGCCACGGCATACAGCCCGGCTCGCATGAAGATTGGTGTGGCGAGCACCAGGTGCCAGAGTCGCTATGCACCCGCTGCAATCCATCGCTCACCGCCGCCTTCAAGGCGACCGGTGACTGGTGCGAAGAGCACGGTCTCCCCGAGTCGCAGTGTCGGATCTGCAACCCCGGCCTGCAGATTGAACGTCCGCCTCGAGCCGGAGAGACGCGATGAGCGCGTGGCGGACGATCATTGCTTGTCTGCTCGTGGCGCTGGCTCTGCCGGCGTGCAAGGACCGAAGCGAGAGCCGCGAAGCTCCCGCGCGGGCTGCGAGCTCTTCAGCGGCGCAGAGGGCTGGACGTTGTGAACACGGCCTTCCGCAAGCACTTTGCCCCAAGTGCACCCCGGCTCTCGCCGCCGTGTATCAGGCCAGAGGCGACTGGTGCGCGGAGCATGGTTTCCCCGAGTCGTTCTGTCCGATCTGCAACCCCGGAGCGCCGATCCCGGATGTGGGCGCAGCGCCCGCCGCGGTCGCAGATTGGTGCGCCGGACACGGCCTGCCCGAGTCGAAGTGCACCAAGTGCAACCCGGAGCTGATCCCGCAGTTTCAAGCTGCCGGCGACTGGTGCGAGGAGCACGGCTTCCCGAAGTCGGTGTGCCCGGCATGCAATCCGCAATCGCCACCCGGCGGGACAAGCGCGTCGGCAGCGGACTGGTGCGTGGAGCATGCGCTTCCCGAGTCGAAATGCACCAGGTGCAACCCATCGCTCGTTGCCACGTTTCGCGCGGCGGGTGACTTCTGCGAGGAGCACGGCTTCCCGGAGTCGGTGTGCCCAGTATGCAATCCGCAGGAGCCCCCAGCCGGCGCGGAGCAAGCGGCCATCGAGGCTCGAGTCGTGCGCTTTCGCTCGCCCGATATCGAGCGGTCGGCGGGTATCCAAACGGTCGCCGCCGAGCGGTCACGAGCCTCGCAAGCGGTGGAGTGCACCGCGCGCATCGCGTTCGACGCCGACAACGTGGCCGACATCCGCGCCATCGTGCCGGGGATCGTGCGGCGCGTTCGCGCCGAGTTGGGTGCCCAGGTCGCGCGAGGAGCGCCCCTGTTCGAATTGGAGAGCACCCGCGTTGGTGAGATTCAGGGCGCCCTGCAGACGGCGCGCGAGCGAGTACGTACCGCGCAGGCCAACCTCGCGCGGCAGCGCGAGCTGAGGGCGAGCGACATCGCCTCAGCCCGTCAGGTGGAGGTCGCTGAACAAGAGCTCGCGACCGCGCAGGCCGAGGCGCGGACGGCCGAGGCCACCCTGCGCATGGCGGGCGCAGCTCAGTCAACACCGTCCGGGCGCTACACGCTGTCTGCGCCCATCGCCGGCACCGTGGTGCGAAGACCCGCCGTGATAGGTCTGCTCGCGACCGATAGCGAGTCGCTCGCGACCATCGCCGACACGTCTGTGATGTGGGCGCTCTGCGACGTTCCCGAATCGTACGCCTCGCGAGTCGCGCTCCGTCAACGCGTCGTCGTCCGAATAGAGGGAAGCGACGACCTTCCTCTCGAAGGCGAGCTGACCTGGATCGCCGCCGAAGTGGACCCGCGAACCCGTACCGTGGCAGCACGGGCCGAGGTCCGGAACGACAGCGGCCGCCTGCGCGCCAACCAGTTCGCGCGCGCACGCATCGAGACAGGCGCTCCGCGCACCGCCGTGACAGTCCCCCGAGGCGCCGTGCAGCGCGTCGGGACGCGCGAGGTGGTCTTTGTCCGGACGGCTCAAGGCGTCTACGAACCCCGTGTTGTCCAGCGCCACGGAGACGGCGAGCGTGTTCAGGTCGAGGGCCGTGTCCAAGCGGCCGACGCGGTGGTGACGACCGGGGCCGTGCTGCTGAGGACGGAGATCATGCCGGGCAGCATCGGCGCGGGCTGCTGCGAGGTCGAAGCGGCGGGAGGCAACTAATGCTGACGCGCCTCATCGATCTCTGCCTCCGGTATCGCCCCGTCGTTCTGCTGGCGACTGCGGTGCTCGCGCTCGTCGGCGTTCTGAGCCTCACGCGGCTACCGTTCGACGCCTTCCCCGACACCACCCCGGTGCAGGTGCAGGTCAACACGACGGCGTCGGCGCTGTCGCCGCTCGAGGTGGAGCGGCAGATCACGTTCCCCGTGGAGCAGGCCATCTCCGGACTGCCTGGGCTCACCGAAGTGCGCTCGATCTCGAAGTTCGGCTTCTCACAGGTCACTGCGATCTTCGACGACGACACGAACATCTACCTGGCGCGGCAGGTGGTGAGCGAGCGGCTCGCGGCCGCCGAGCTTCCCGAAGGAGTCGGACGACCAGCGCTCGGCCCGGTTGCCACCGGACTCGGCGAGGTGTTCCAGTACGTGCTGCACAGCGACACGCTCTCAGCGCAAGAGCTGCGCACGCTGCATCACTGGGTCATCCGCCCGCAGATGGTTCAGGTTCCCGGCGTCGCCGAGATCAACACGTGGGGCGGCTACGAAAAGCAGTATCACGTCATCGTTGACCCGCAGCGCCTCATCAAGCACGAGCTCACCTTGGATGACGTGGCGCAGGTGGTGCGTCACGGGAACCGCAACGCAGGAGGCGGTCTCCTCGACCAGGCCGGCGAAGCCCAGTTCATCCAGGGCCAGGGGCTCGTCTCGAGCGCGGCCGACCTCGAAGCGATGGTCCTCGCGACCGTAGGCGGCACACCCATCCATCTCCGCGACGTCGCCGAGGTACGCGAAGGACATGAGCTCCGGCGCGGCGCCGTGACCTACCAGGGCCAGGGCGAAGCCGTGCTCGGTCTCGGCTTCATGTTGATGGGCGAGAACAGCCGCGAGCTCACCCAGAAGCTCGAGGCTCGCTTGGAGGCGGCGCGACGAAGCCTCCCAGAGGGAGCCGAGCTCACCGAGGTCTACAGCCGGACGGATCTCGTCACACAGGTTCTCGAGACCGTGCGCAACAACCTGCTCGAAGGAGCGCTCCTCGTCATTGCGGTGTTGTTCTTCTTCCTCGGCAATCTTCGGGCTGGGCTCATCGTCGCGCTCGCCATTCCGCTGTCGATGCTGTTCGCGTTCAACGGCATGCTGCGCTTCGGCATCGCCGGCAGCCTCATGAGCCTTGGCGCCATCGACTTCGGCCTCGTCGTCGACAGCTCCGTCATCATGGTGGAGAACGCCACGCGCCGGCTGAGCGAGGACACGTCAGGCCGCAGCGTGCGTGAGATCGTACGCGATGCCGCGGTCGAAGTGCGCAAGCCGACCCTCTTCGGGGAGCTCATCATCGCGATCGTATACCTGCCGATCTTGGCGCTCGAGGGCGTCGAGGGGAAGCTCTTCCGCCCGATGGCTTTGACGGTCATCTTCGCTCTCGCGGGCTCGATGCTTCTGTCGATGACGCTGATGCCGGTTCTCGCCAGCTATTCCCTCAAGAAGGGCACAGGCCACAAAGACAACCGCGTCGTGCAGTGGCTCAAGAACCGCTATCGCCGTCTGCTCGGTTGGGCCCTCGACCATCGCAAGATGGTGCTGGCGATCGCAGGACTCGTGGTGCTGAACGCGGCGTTCCTCGCGACGCGCCTCGGCTCGGAGTTCGTTCCGCGCCTTCGCGAGCAGGCGATCGTCATCAACACCGTGCGCATCGCCGGGGTCTCTCTCGAGGAGTCCGTGCGCTACGGGACACAGATCGAGCAGCTCCTGCTGGAGCGCTACCCGAACGAGATCGATCATGTCTGGACTCGAACGGGCACAGCCGAGGTTGCGACGGATCCGATGGGCCTCGAGGTCTCGGACGTCTTCATCACGCTCAAGCCGCGGGACGAGTGGCGTGCGGCAGGAACACAGGACGAACTCGTCGACTCCATGAGTCGGGCCCTCGAGGGGATGCCCGGCATGCGCAGCGTGTTCACGCAACCGATCGAGATGCGCGTCAATGAGATGATCGCGGGCATTCGTGCCGACATCGGCATCAAGCTCTTCGGCGACGACTTCGAGCAGCTCCGCGCGACGGCGGATGAAATCCGCCGTGCCGTCGAGGAGATCCCCGGAGCGGCCGATGTCACCGTCGAACAGCTCACCGGTCAGGCGATGCTGACCATCGACGTCGACCGCCAGGCCGCGGGACGCTACGGCATTCCCGTAGGCGAGATCCTCGAGATGGTCGAATCGCTCGGGACACGGAAGGTCGGTGAGGTCATCGAAGGACAGAGACGGTTCGACCTGGTGCTACGTCTCGGGGACGACGCGCGCAGCTCCGCGGAGCGTATCGGCCAGGTGCTGATTCGCACCGAAGGCGGAGCACAGGTTCCTCTGTCGTCCGTGGCGAACATCGAGGTCGTCGAAGGTCCCTCGACCATCCAGCGCGAGTGGGCCAAGCGGAGGGTGGTCATCCAGGCGAACGTGCGCGGTCGGGACGTGGGCTCGTTCGTCGCGGACGTGCGCCGCGTTCTTCGAGACCTCGACTTGCCGGAGGGCTATTACACGACCCTCGGAGGCCAGTTCGAGAACCTCGAGCGCGCGCAGACCCGGCTCCTCTTCGTGGTCCCCATCGCCTTGCTGCTGGTCTTCTCGCTCCTCTACCTCACCTACGGCCGGGCGGCGGACGCCCTTCGCGTTTTCACCGGCGTCCCCTTCGGCGCCGTTGGCGGGATCGTCGCGCTGTGGGCGCGCGACATGCCCTTCTCCATCTCGGCGGGCGTCGGGTTCATCGCGCTCTCGGGCGTGGCAGTCCTGGGTGACATGGTGCTCGTCTCCTACGTCATGCAGCTCCTCAAGCGGGGCCAAGCGCCGCTCGAGGCGATTCGAGAGGCGGCCGAGACACGCCTAAGGCCTGTGCTCATGACTTCGATGGTCGCGGCCTTCGGCTTCATTCCGATGGCCTTCAATACGGGTGTCGGCGCGGAGGTCCAGCGCCCCCTGGCGACGGTGGTTGTCGGGGGAATGATCACCTCAACGATCGCGACGCTGCTCGTGCTTCCGGTGCTCTACGCCGTCTTCGGCGCGCGACTGCCCGAGGAGGTCAAGCAGGATCCTCGTACGCCCGAACCCCCGGAGGTGCTGCCCGCGCCAAGCCATGAGGGCGTCGCGTGAATCGGAGCGCGCGCTGGGTGCTGACGGTCATCGCGGTCCAGGCCGCGACGCTCGGAGCATACTGGGTCGTCGAACGTCAGCGGGTGCACCAGCCCAGCTCGGCCCGAGCGCTCGGGACCGAGCCGCCCCAACGTGTCGAGATGTCGATGCCCCCGCTGACCCTCGGTCGACGTGACGGCAGCACCGCGACTATGTCGCCGCTCGCGCGACCCACGCTTGTGCACGTATGGGCAACCTGGTGCCCTCCGTGTCGCGCCGAGCTGCCGGCGCTTCTGGCGCTGCCGAACGGGCGAGCGGTCGACGTCGTGGCCATCGCGCTCGACAAGGATTGGGCGGACGTCGAGCGCTTCCTAGACGGCCAGGCAGGGTCACATGTCTTTCTCGGTAACGGTGCACAGGTAGAGCGGGCTCTCGGCGTGAGAAGTCTGCCGGTGACCTTTCTCCTGACGCCGGGCGAGAGCCGCGTCGCTCTACGGTTCGATGGCGCGCGCGACTGGGCGAACGAGTCCTTCATCGAGCACTGGCTCGGTGACGTCGAGGAGCCCCGATAGGTTTCGTTACTTCACCTCGTGCGTCGCTCTGAACCTCAGCCACCAAGGGCTGAGTAGCCGCTTTTCGTACAAAGCGGCTATTCGCGGTCGCGCTCCGGTACCGAGCCGGGGCACGTCCGCCTTGGGCTCCGGGGGACGCTGCTCGCGTTCAGGGACCGGCGCAAGAGCCCTTGACTCTGTAGTTGGGTACAGAGTGCATACTTCTACGCATGAAGCCCATGACCATCGGCGAGGTCGCGAAGGCCGCGGAGATCGGCGTAGAGACCGTGCGCTTCTACGAGCGCGAGGGGCTGCTCGCCGAGCCGCCTCGGCGTCAGTCAGGCTATCGCCAGTATCCGCCAGACACCGTGAGGCGGCTCAGGTTCATCCGTCGCGCGAAGGAGCTGGGCTTCACGTTGAAGGAGATCGGCGAGCTCCTCGATCTCCGGGTCGACCCTGCGAGGAGCTGCGCCGACGTGCGTGCGCTCGCGCGAGCGAAGATGGCGGACATCGAGGCGAAGATGCTCGACCTCGCGCGCATCCAAGCGGCGCTCACGGAGCTCGAGCGCACGTGCCGGGGCAAGGGTCCGACGAGCGACTGCCCGATCCTCGACGCGCTCGACGAACAGGAGGTGACGCGTGGTGACCGTTGACCTGGTGTACTCCCCCGACTGTCCGAACGTGTCGCTCGCGCGGACGAACCTGCTGCTCGCGTTCGCCCGTGCCGGCATGAAGCCGACCTGGTCCGAGCATCGCATCGGCGATCCGGAGGCGCCGCCGCACACCCGCGGCTTCGGTTCGCCGACCATCCTCGTCGACGGGGGCGATGTGGCAGGCGAAGCGCCCTCTGCGGAGGTGAGCTGCCGTCTCTACGAGGGCGCGGGACATGCGCCCGGCGCGGAGCAGGTCCTCGCGGCGCTGACTGGCAGCCGCGCGCCTGCCACGAAACCGCCTACCGGGTGGCGTTCGAGCCTGGGCGTCTTGCCGGGCATCGGCTTCGCGCTGCTCCCCAAGGTTGCGTGTCCCGCGTGCTGGCCGGCGTACGCTGGCGTGCTCACGTCGGTGGGGCTCGGCTTCCTCATGGACGTGCGCTTGCTGCTGCCGCTCACCGCGGTCTTCCTGCTCGCCGCGGTCGTGGCGCTCGGCTTCCGAGCCCGGCGGCGCCGGGGCTTCGGGCCGCTCTTCCTGGGGCTCGGCGCGTCGGCGATCGTCCTCGTAGGGAAGTTCGCGCTCGAGAGCGACGCCGCCATGTACGCCGGGCTCGGGCTGCTGGTCGCGGCGTCGATCTGGAACACCTGGCCGAGGCGCGCGACGTCGTCGTGTCCGGCCTGCAAGACCACCTGAAACCAAGAAGAGGAGAAGAAGAGATGGCAAAGCGAAACGTGGAGGTCTTCAGCGCGGGCTGCGGCGCGTGCCAGGAGACGATCGATCTCATCAACAACATCGCGTGCCCGTCGTGCGAGATCACGGTGCACGACATGCACGACGCGGCAGTCGCCGCGCGCGCGAAGTCGCTCGGCGTCCAGTCCGTTCCGGCGGTGCTCGTCGACGGCAAGCTCGCCGATTGCTGCGCCGGGCGGGGCCCGACAGAGGCAGCCCTACGGCACGCGGGGGTCGGCCAACGGACCGCCTGACTGCCTCGCGCCGAGCCTCAGGCCAGGAGCTTCTTGAGGAGCGCCATCCCCCGCTCGGCCTCGGCCGGCGTCGCGTCGGCGAGTTCGAGGTACACGCGGCCGCTCTCGTTGAAGTCCCCGGTGTTCACGCACCAGCGCTCGCTCGCGGGCGTGGCCAGCTCGATCTCGGCGGCGAGCCTGTGCAGCGCGGCCTTCACGACGCGGTAGCTGGCGCCCTTCGGGAAGCGCAGCGCGATCTGCGGCTCGGGCGTTCCGTACCGGCTCTCGCCTTGGCTCACGGTCTTCGTCGCCTGCGTGTTCTTCGTCGTCGTGCTCATCGTCGTCGTGCTCATCGTCGTCCTCGCGTCTTGCGCCGGGCCCAGTGCCCGTCGCGTGAGGACATACACGCTTCCATTTGCGCCCCTAGCAAGGCGGAAAAAATGGTGATTTGTTATGTGTTTTCAGGTGCTTGGAATAGCCACGAGGTTCCGCGGACACGGGGCGTCGGAGGCGGCTCTCGGCCTGCCGACGCCCCTCCGATTCCGCCGCGTTCACGCGCCCGTGGTGCCCACGTTCGTGAAAAGCGCGGCCGCGTCGCGCGCGCCGAGATGCGCGAGGTAGTGACCGATGGCCCCCCGGAAGAACTCCATGCGGTTCTTGATGCCCT
>CALKVW010000172.1 GCA_938004785.1 uncultured Polyangiaceae bacterium | reverse complement strand
GAGCACCGCGGCCCCACCCGCCACGAGAGCCCACGCACCCGCCCGACTCGCCCTGTCCCGAACTCGTCTCATGACATCGCCTCCCCGCAGCTCCGAACGGCCTCGTGCTCGCACCGCGCGACGCCCCTCCCCGCTCGAGCAAGCAGCAACATCGCCGAGCAGGTCTCGAACCGCAAGGTCCGCGAGCCGAGGCGCGCGACGCCTACGTATGCCGCGCTCGGCGCGAAGCGATTGCGTGACGCGTTCGCCTGGGTACCCTGCGAGCCTCCGTAGGTACCTCCCGCGGCGTCCAGGCGCGGCCCCCCATCCCACCATGCACGCCCCGTCCGACGACCTCTTCGCAGGACGCTTCGCGCTCGCCGCCGAGGTGGGGCGCGGCGCCTCGGGCGTCGTCTACCGCGCGCTCGACGTCGCGAGCGGTGAGCAGGCCGCGGTCAAGCTCATCGCCGACACGAGCTCCACCCCCGAAGACCGCGAACGCTTCCTCGCGGAGGGCGAGGTGCTCTCGACGGTGGAGCACCCGAACATCGTGCACGTGCTCGCCTACGGCACGCTCGAGGTGGGCTACGCCGACGCGCACGGGCACCGCGCGCCCGCGGGCACGCCCTACGTCGCGATGGAGTGGCTCGAGGGCGAGGACCTCGGCGCCAGACAGCGTCGCAGCCCGCTCTCGCTGCGGGCGGCCGTCGACGTCATCCGCCAGGTCGCGGAGGCGCTCGACTGCGCGCACACCGCGAAGATCGTCCACCGAGACGTCAAGCCCTCGAACATCTTCTTGCTCGACGCGAGCGCGCTCGGCGCCGACGGCCAGAGCGCCACGCTGCGCTCCTCCGCCTTGCTCGCCGCGCGCGCGGGCCTGCACGCGAAGCTGCTCGACTTCGGCGTCGCCGCGGCGGGCGACACCTCCCTCGCGGGCGCCGGCGCGATCGTGGGCACGCCCGCCTACATGGCGCCGGAGCAGGCCCAGGGCGACGCCGCGCCCGACGCACGCAGCGATCTCTTCGCGCTCGGCGCCGTGCTCTACGAGCTCTGCGCGGGCCGTCCGCCGCACGCCGCGCCGACCTCGATCGCGACGCTCGCGCGCAGGGTCACCGGGCCCGCGCCCAGGCTCTCCGAGGCCCTGCTCGAGGTGCCCGCGAGCCTCGACGAGTTGGTCGCGCAACTGCTCGAGGCGGAGCCCTCCCGGCGCCCCGCTTCGGCGCGTGTCGTGGCCGACAGGCTCGCGGCCCTCGGCGAGTCGGCCGAGCTCGCCCGGGTCGAGAAGCTCGTGCTGCGCGAGGACGACTCTCGCGCACGCCTCGGCACCCGCCTCGTCACCACGCTCGTCGCGCTCGGCGTCGCCACCGGAGAGATCCGCGCCGCCGAGCTCGCGCGCATCCGCGCCCTCGGCGCCGACGCGCTGCCTCTGGGCGCCGACTCGATCGTCGTACACCTCGGCGCGCGCCAGGCACACGGCGACGAGGCGCAGCGCGCGATCGATCTGGGGCGAGAGCTCGCGCAGCGTGGCGGGCGCGTCGGCATCGCGACCGGCCGCACCCGGGTCGACCTCACCCGCTCGAGCGGAGACATCGTCGACCGCGCAGCCAAGCTCGCCAAGAGCGCCGACGACGGCCGGGTCGCGCTCGACGACGTCACCGAGGATCTCTCGCGTGGGCGCTTCGAGTTCGAGATCCCCAGCGCCGACGTCAGCATGATGGTCGCCTCCCAGCGGCGCCGCCAGATCGCCTCGTCGAGCTTCGTCGGTCGCGAGGCCGAGCTCGCGCTCGCGCAGAGCGCCTTCGAGCGCTGCGTCGACGACCGCACCCCGATCGTCGTCACCGTCACCGGCCCGCCGGGCATCGGCAAGAGCCGGCTCGGACAGGAGATCCTCACGCGCCTCGAGCAGCGCGACAGCGACAGCCCTCGGCTCATGTTCGTGCGTTGCGAGTCCTACGCCACGAGCCTCGCGCTCGGCACGGCGAGTGACGCGCTCCGCTCGCTGCTGCAGCTGCCCAAGGGCGCGAGCTTCGACGAGGCCGTGGCCGCCATCGCCGGCGCCTCCGGCGCGGGGCGTGAGCCCACCGACGAAGCGCCGCTGCTCGCCTACCTGCTCTCCAACGAGCCCTTCCCGAAGGGCGTCGAGCCGCAGGCCGCGCGCGACGCGCTCTACGTCTCCATGACCGAGCTCGTGCTCGACGTCGCGGGGCGGGGCCCTTGCGCACTCGTCGTCGAGGACGCGCAGTGGGCCGACGCCGAGTCCGTCGCGTGGATCGACCACCTGCTCGGCCGCGCGCAGTCCCGCCCGCTCTTCGCGATGCTGCTCGTGAGGCCGACCTTCTGGCGCTCGGCCTCGCCTCGCTTCGCGACCCGAGACCACGTGCGCATCGAACTCAAGCCGATGCCGCGTCGCGCGGTGCGCTCGATCGCGCGCGGGCTGCTCGGCGACAAGGCGACCGAGGAGCAGCTCGACCAGGTGGCCGACCAAGCCGCCGGCTCGCCGCTCTTCGCCGAGGAGCTCGCGCGCCTCGTGTCGCGGGGCCGAGGCCTCGTGGCGGCCTCGACGATCGAGGCCGCGATCCAGGTGAGCCTCGACGCGCTCGACGATCCTTCGCGCGACGCCATCGGCCGGCTGAGCATCTTCGGCATGACGGGCTGGGACCGAGGGCTCGAAGCGCTCGGCGTCACGGGCGCGGCTCCCGTGCTGCCGCGGCTCATCGCAGCGGATCTGCTCGTCGAGCAGTCGAAGTCCCGCTTCGCGGGTACCCAGGAGTACCTCTTCAAGCACGCGCTCGTGCGCGACGTCGCCTACGCGATGGTCGGCGACGAGCTGAAGAAGGACTTGCACGCGCGCGCCGCCGAGTGGCTCGCGGACGAGGGCGAGGGCGCTGCGACGATCGCGCACCACTACGACCTCGGAGGCCGCCACGAAGACGCCGCCGAGCACTGGGAGGCGGCCGCGCGGCGCGCCCTCGCCACCGGCTCGCTCGCCGAGGCCGCGAGCATGAGCGAGCGAGCGCTCGCCTTCGCCGACGACAGGCCGTCGGCCTTCGCGAGGGCGCGCATCCTGGAAGAAGCGCAGGCGCGCCTCGACGCGCGAGGGAGCGAGCGCGACACCGCGATCCAGTCGATGCGCGAGAACACCTTCGACGAGGCGAGCGAGCTCAGGACCGAAGGCGCCGCCGCACGCTACGACGACGCGCGCGGGCAAGGGCACGGCATCGAGGAGCGCCTGCGCTCGGTGCGCGACAGGGCGACGAGCCTCGGCCTGCTCGAGGAGGCGGCGCGCTGCGCGGCGACGCTCGCGCAGCGCTGCGCCTTCGCCGGCGACTTCAACGCGGCCGAGCGCGAGGCCTCCAACCTGCTCGAGCTCGCGGACCGTGAGGAGCTCGAGTGGGCCGCCGTCGACGCCTGGCAGACGCTCGCCATCGTGTGCCAGACGCGCGGAGAGCTCGCAGCCGCGCTCGACGCGCGCCGCAACGCGGCGCGCGCCGCGCGCAAGGCCGGACTCTGGGAGCGGGAGGCGATCCTCACGGTGAACCTCGGCTTCGCGCTCACCACGCTCGGCGCGCGCAACGAGGCGCTCATGGAGATCGAGACCGGGCTCGCGAAGGCGCACGCGGTCGGCAGCGTGGGCGCAGTGCGGCACGGCCAGATGAACCTGCTCGGCTGGGCGGCGACCTTCGGCGCCGACGCGCGCGTCTCGGCGCTGCTCACGGAACCGCGCGCCCAAGCCGACGAGGCGGCCGCAGGCGCCTACGTCATCCAAGACCGCAGCACGCTCGGCATCCTCTTCTATCGAGGACTCGAGCTGTTGCGCAGCGAGGGCGCGAACCTGCAGCGCGCGAAGAGCCTGCTGGAGCGCGTCGCGCAGGCCTACCGCACCACGGGCAACCTCGATCTCTTGCCCGTGACGCTCGGCTTCTGGTCGGAGGCCGAGCGCCGCAGCGGCAACACCGCCGAGGCACGCACGCTCGCGGAGGAGGCCGCTTCGCTGCTCGACTGCGGCGCGCCGAGCCTCCTGAACGAAGCGCCGGTCTACCTCGCGCTCCACGACGCCTGCGTCGACGCCGGGGACCTGCAGGGCGCGCGCGGTGCCATCGAGCGCGGCATGCCGCACCTGCTCCGCCGCCTCGCCGGCCTCGAGGACACGCCCTACGCGCACGCCTACCTCACCGGTCTGCCGCACAACGCGGGCCTGCTCGAGGCCGCCGAGGCTTACGGCCTCGTGCCCGAGGCGATCGAGCGCGTGCTCGCGCGTCACTGAACGACCGGCAGAACGGCGCGGCTGGGCTGCGCGCCACGCGGGCGAGGCGCGGGGGGCGTTCCACCCCGGGCGCAAGCTTGGGGCGCGGGCGGAATGCGACGCCGTGGCGCGGCGCCGCGCCGGGCGGTCTGTTCAGCGACGGTGAGAGCTGCAAGAATCTCGTCCACGGTCACGCGGAGACGTGACAGGAGGCCCCACGATGGACGAGACCCCTACCGAGCCCCCCGCCACGCGCGCGCACCACCACCGCGCGGCGCGCCTCGCGCCGAGCCTGCTGCTCGCGGCCATGGCCACCATCGCAGCCTGCACCGGCCAGATCGGAGGCGACGACGGCGCGTCCTCGAGCAACGACGATGGCAGCTGCGTGGGCTGCACCGAGTCGGGGCTGCAGGTCGCCGCGCAGACCCGCTTCCCTCGCCTGAGCCACCGACAGTGGGAGTTCACCGTCGTCGATCTCTTCGGGCTCGACGAGCCCACGGGCCTCTCGGCGACCTTCGCCCAAGACCTGCAGACGACGACCTTCGACAACAACTTCGAGAAGCTCTCCGTCGCGCCCGCCCTCTGGCAGAGCTACCAGACCGCCGCAGAGGATCTCGCGGCCATGGTCACGGCCGATCAAGCGCTGCTCGCGAAGATCGTGCCGAGCTCCTTGCCGAGCACCGAGCCCGAGCGCGCGCAGGCCTTCGTCGAGCACCTGGGCCAGCGGGCCTACCGCAGGCCGCTCAGCGCGGGCGAGACCGCCTCGCTGCTCGCCGCCTATGCCCAAGGCCCCACCGCCTACCCCGGCGACGAGCCCTTCGCCGCGAGCGTGCGCGTCACGATCGAGGCGGCGCTGCAGTCGCCCCACTTCCTCTACCGGAGCGAGCTCGGTACGAGCGGCGTGACCGTGCCAGGCGGCGCGCAGTCGAACGATCTCATCCCGCTGAGCGACTGGGAGATCGCCTCGCGCCTCTCCTACGCGCTCTGGGACAGCATGCCCGACGCGGCCCTCTTCGACGCCGCCTCGCAGGGCCAGCTCGCCACCGAGGCGGGGCTGCGCGCCCAGGTGGAGCGCCTGCTCGACTCGCCGCGTGCGCGCGCGACGCTGGTCCGCTTCGTCGACCAGCTCCTGAAGGGCGACCAGTACGACCACATCGAGAAGAGCGTAGCGCTCTTCCCCTACTTCGACGCCGAGCTCGGACCCGAGCTGCGCGCCGAGCTGTCGCGCTTCGCCGAGCACGCGCTGCTCGACGAGCAGGGCGGCATCGCCGAGCTGCTCACCTCGCGCACGGCCTTCGTGACCCCCCGGACGGCGCAGGTCTACGGGCTCGACCCGGCCTCGCTGCCCACCGCCGACGAGAGCGGCTTCTCGCGCGTGGAGCTCGATGCGAGCGAGCGCTCCGGCGTGCTCACGCGCGCGGGTTTCCTCGCGTGGAAGGGCACCGCGACCGAGCCCGACACGATCCTGCGCGGCGTGTTCATCAACCGGCGCATCCTCTGCCAAGAGCTCGGCGACCCGCCCGACGAGGCGATCGGGGCCGAGCTCCCGGAGCAGGGCACGGGCCGCGAGCGCGTCGAGGCGCTCACGGGCAAGGGCACCTGCGGTCAGGGCTGCCACTCGAGCTTCATCAACCCCATCGGCTACGCCTTCGAGCACTACGACGCGATCGGCGCCTACCGCACGACCGACCGCGACAAGCCGGTCGACGCGTCGGCCAGCTTCCCCTTCGAGGAGGGCGAGCGCGCCTTCGCCGACGCCATCGAGCTGTCGGACATCCTCGCCGAGAGCTTGCAGGTGCACCGATGTTACGCGGGCTACTGGGTCGAGTTCGCGCTCGGCCGCACACGCGCGGCGGCCGACGCGGCGCTGGTCGAGAGGGTCGCGGAGCGTTCGATCAGCGGCGCCTCGACCCGCGATCTCCTGGTCGATATCCTGTCGAGCGACGTCATGCGTTACCGGCTGCGTGAGGAGGTGCAGTGATGCGTACCCCCAAACTTCCCCCCCGTGGTCGCCGCGCCTTCCTGCGAGGGCTCGCCGGCGTGACCGTCGCCCTGCCCTTCCTCGAGGGGCTGCGACCCCGCAAGTCCGCCGCCGCCGCCACGGGCGACGTCGAGCCCTTCGCGATCTTCGTGCGCGAAGGCAACGGCGTGGCCCAGGCCACCAACGACGAGCCGGAGCGCTTCTGGCCGAGCTCGACCCCCGGCCCGCTCACCGAAGCGCAGCTCGCCGCCGACACGGGGCGCGCCATCTCGGAGCTCGCGCCCTACGCGAGCAAGCTCGTCGTGGTGCGTGGCCTCAACTTCGGCTTCCCCGGCAACGGCTGCGGTCACTCCGGCGGTGGCAACCAGGTCCTCACCGCGGCGCGCGTCTCGCAGACCCCCTCGGGGAACGAGTCGCTCTCGATGGGCGAGTCGATCGACAACCGCATCCAGCGCGAGCTGGGCGCCCCGGGCACCGAGCCGCTCACGCTCTACGTCGGTCGCAAGTACGGCTACCTCGACGAGGTGCTCTCCTACCGCCAGCAGCTCGATCTGCGCAGCGCCGAGAACAACCCCTACAACGTCTATCTCAACCTCTTCGGCCTCTCGACCCTCGACCCCGAGGAGCTCGAGCGCCTGCGCAACCGGCGCAACAGCGTCAACGATCTGGTGCGCGACGAGATGCAGGCGCTGCTCTCGAGGAGCGACCTGAGCAAGGCCGATCGCGACCGACTCGATCTGCACTTCACCTCGATCCGTGATCTCGAGGCGGGGCTGATCTGCGGGCTGAGCGACACGGCCGTCGCCGACCTCCAGTCGATGGCTGCGAACTCGAACAACGACGACTACTTCGAGGAGGTCTGCCGCCTGCAGTTCGACGTGCTCGCGCTGGCGATGGCCTGCGGCGTCGCCCGCGCGGCGACGGTGCAGCTCGGCAGCGGCAACGACGGCACGCGCTACTGGATCAACGGCACGAAGCAGAACACCTTCCACCGCATCTCACACCGCATCGACGGCGACGGCGACGTGGGTGATCCGATCCCCAACGCCGACATGCTCCATCACCTGATCGACCGGAAGCTGCTCGGTCTCTTCCGCTACTTGCTCGACAAGCTCGACGAGTACCAGCTCGAGCAGGGCAGCCTGCTCGATCACGGCGTGGCCGTGTTCACCAACGACCTCTCGAACAAGTGGCACAGCTACCAGAACGTGCCGTACATCCTCGCGGGCGGCGCCAAGGGTGCGATCCAGACGGGGCGCTACGTCGACGCGGGCAACACCACGAACAACAAGATCCTCAACGTCGTGGGCGCCGCCGTGGGCTGCGTCAACGGCTCGGGCGAGCCACTCGACGACTTCGGCGACAGCTCGCTCGCCAAGGGCTTCGTCCCGGGGATACTCGCCTGAGCTGGCTGGGCTGAGTTGGCTGAGCTGGCTCAGCTGAGCTGGCTGAGCTGGCCGGGCTTGCGACCCGGTCGAGCCGCCCGGCCTGGCGATCCAGCCCCCACGTGGCTCCGGGCGCTTGCGCTCGGGGCCGCGTCTCGTCCATGGTGGCGGGCATGTTCCGTGAGGGCTGGGCGATCTACCTCGCCACGCGCAAGAAGAACGACCAGCTCTTCAACCACTACTTCATGCGCGTGCTCGCGGGCTTCACGGTCGCGGCGCTCTCGCGCACGCCGGCGACACCGAACCAGATCACGCTGCTCAACCTGGGCATCTTCGTCGTCGCGGCCGCCTTGCTCTTGCTCCTGCCCGGCTGGAGCGGCGCGCTCATCGCGATCGGCGTGCTCGAGCTCTCGTACCTGTTCGACTGCGCCGACGGCATGCTCGCACGCCACAAGAAGCTGGCGTCGAAGGCTGGGCATCTCTTCGACTTCTTCACCGACGAGCTGAAGGCGATCTTGCTCGTGGCGGCGCTCGGCCTGCGCGCCGCGCGCTTCGGCGGGCTCGGCCTGGATCTCTCACCGTGGTCGGCCGAGCGCTTCATGCTCGCGAGCATCGTCGGCGTGATCGTGGTCGCGTCGGCGATCTCGCTCACCAACTTCGTGCGGCGCCCGGAGCTGAGCGGGCGTGAGCAGGGGGTCGAGGCCTTCTACGAGTCCGCCGAGACCGCCGCGCACGCGAGCGGCGCTCGGCGGCTCGCGCTCGCCGCCTTCACCTTCCTGCGCTTCCTCAACCACTACCCGAGCCACATCTGGATCTTCGCGCTGGCCGGCAGGCTCGATGCGTTCTTCTGGATGTACATCGCGCTGAACGGCCTCTACCTCGCGCGGGGCTGGCTGGGGCTCCTGCTGCGCTTCGGTCGCCCCGAGCCCAGCTGAGGCAGCTCATGCCGGCGGCGCGCTCGTCGCGCCCGCCATCAGGGCGCGCTCGTGGAGCGCGCTCAACAGCTGGGCGAGGCGTTCGCTGCGCCCCTCGCCCAGCTCGCGCTCGAGCTCTTCGAGCTGACGCTGCTCGGCGCGCGCGTAGGCGAGCGCGGTGAGGCCGAGCCCACGGATGGCCTCGTGTCGAGCCTCCTCCGGCAGCGTGCGCACGAGCGCCACGGCGGCCGCGTCGAGCTCTCGCTCGGCGCCATCACGGCGGGCCGCCGTGGGAACCGCGCCGTGGCTCCTCGGTGGGAGCGGCTGGGCCTGGGTCGACGGCATCCAGGCGGGCGGCGTGTTCGACGGCGCGGTCGGCCCCGGCATCGAGGCCGGGCGCGGCGCGAAGGGAAGCGGCGGCGCCACCGCCGGTGCGGGCGGCGTGGGCGCGTCTTGGGCCTCGAACGGCAGCGCAGAGCTCGGCCCGAGCTCGGCGGGCAAGGTCGGCAGAGGCGCTCGAGAGGGCGCCGCGGGCACGCTCGGCTCGAGGCCGGAGGGCAGCCTGGGTGGCGGAGCGAAGGGCCCAGTCGACGCTCGCTCCTCCGGCCCGAGATCGAGGGCCGCAGGCGGGAGCGTATCGCCTGCCCGCTCCGCTGACG
>CALKVW010000171.1 GCA_938004785.1 uncultured Polyangiaceae bacterium | reverse complement strand
AGACCTCGGCCGCGTTGAGCATCGCCTCGAGGTAGGTGTCGTCGAGCGCGATCGCCTGCTGGTAGGACTCGAGCGCCTCCTCGCCTTCACCTTCCATCGCGGCGACGAAGCCGAGCAGGTTGTGCGCCTCGGGCGACTGGGGATCGAGCTCGAGCGCACGGCGCGCAGAAGCCGCCGCGCCGCGCGTGTCGCCGCGCTGCACGAGCTCCCAGCCACGATCGAGGTGTGCGGAGAACTGATCCATCCCGAGGCGCTTCACCGTGGGCGCGCGCTGCGTCAAGCAGCACGACGCAACGAGCTCGTGCGCTCGCTCAGTCGTGCACGACGACGAGGCTGCCGGGCTTCGCCTTCGTGGCCCACACGGCGTGCCAACCCTTCGGCAGGCGCGGCTCGACGAAGTCGAACACGACGCGCGCGTCGCGGGGCGAGAGGTTGACGCAGCCGTGGCTCATCTCGCGGCCGAAGTTCGAGTGCCAGAAGGCTCCGTGCAGGGCGTACGAACCCTTGTAGTAGGCGACGAAGGGCACGTCCTCGATCGAGTAGGGCAGGTCGCCCGAGGCGCCGTCGCCGTCCATCGTCACCGCGATGTGCTTCTCACGGATGCGCCAGCTGCCCGTCGGGGTCGCGTGGTTCTTCTTCTTCTCCTTCGAGCGTTTGCCGGGCGACACGAGCGCCGTGTAGACGGGGCGCGTGCCCTCGAAGAGCACGATCGTCTTCGAGCTGAGGTCGACGTCGACCCAGCGCTCGTGCTCGCCGACCTCGTCCGGCTTCGGCCCGGCTTCGGTGACGGCGCACTGCTGCGACTTCACCCAGTAGCCCTCGACCGCGCGCAGGTACTTCGCGCCTCCGATCTCGCGCTCCTCGTCGGTCAGCGGCACCGCGGCGCGCAGCTCGAGCTTGCCCACGTCCTTCAGCGTCTTGCCGTCGGAGGAGAGCGTGTACTTGCGGGCCTTGTCGCTCAGCACGAAGCCCACCCGCTTCGCCCCCTCTGGCCAGTCGATGCCCTTCGATTCGGGCGCTTTGTTGATGTACATACGATCGGCGGGCGCCACCAGCCCACCCGTCGTGCGGTACCAGAGCCTGTCGTTCCAGCCGAAGGACTTGTCGATCGCGACGAAGAAGCCCTTCACCATGCGCTTGGAGAGGTTGCCGTCGGCGTCCTTCTCCAGATCCGCGAGCGAGACGGCGGGCTTCTTCTCGTCGCTCTGCCACCAAGCCTTGGGCGCCTCGGGCTCCGCCGGCTCGGCCTCCGCGGCCTGCGCGTCGTCCGGGCTCGGAGCCGCAGCGGCCTGCTCCGCGCGGGCGTCGTCGCGCGTGCTCGGTGCGCCGCCCGCTCCCTCGTCGCCAGGGACCCGCTTGGCGCTCCGGCGCCCCTCACGCGCGGCGTCGCTCGCGGGCTTCGTGCTCGAGGTGTCGAGCGCGGACTTCTTCGCGGCCTCGTCGCCTCCACCCTCGGCCTTCTTCGTCGCCGGCTCTTCCTTCGCGCCCTTGTCGGCGGGCTTCTTCTCCGCGAGGTAGGGCTCGTAGCGAAGCATGTCCTCGCGCGTGGGGAGCGTCTTGTAGAGCGGCGTGCCGTGGAAGCGGTTGTACGCGTACTGGTAGGGCAGGATGGCCGAGAGATCGGGGGCGCGGATGCCGAGCTTCACGCGCGGGTTCTCGAGATCCAGCGTCGAGTACTTGCCGCACACGAAGCCTCCCTCGAGCAGCCGGTACCAGCCCTGCTTGCAGTTCGGCTTCTTGATGGGCTTCGGGTCGACCGGCACCTTGCCGCCCTGACGGATGTAGCCGAGGCGCTCGTCGCTGAAGCGCGGCTCGGGGTAGACCGGCGTCTGCAGCGCCATCGCGCCGAGCAGGGGGCCGTCGTAGGGCGCGTCGGGGTCGAAGCCCGGCTCTCTCGCCGGCGCTGCCGCCGCGACCGCCTCGGAGGATCCCGCCGGCGGCGCGGGCTTCTCGAGCTCGTCTTCGCCGCCCGCGGGCTCGACGCTCTCCGCCGTGGCCGAGGTGGCGCCGCTCGGCTCGGGCTCGTCGGTGCGCTCGAGCGGTGCCTCCCCGCTGCGGCAGCCTGCGTAGCCCAGGCCCGCACCAGCGACGAGCACCGCACCGACGAAGCCCGCGATCGGCGCAGCCCAGCGACGCGGCTCCACCCCTCGGGGCGCCGGGCGCTTCGCACGCTTCTGGATCTCGGGCTTCATCGGAGATGCGACTGGGGAGCGGGGGCGCTCCGGCGACGCGCCGGAGCCTGTGCACGGGGTTCTAGTAGACACATCCCGCTTGTCGATCCAGTTTCCGCGCCAGCAGGCTCGAGGCGCCGCTGGGGTGGCGCCCCCACATCTTCTGGCGTAGGCCTGTGGTCGTCGCGCCACCCGGCGTGCCATCGTGGCCACACGGATGACTGCTCGCCCCGCCGACCGGCCTGCGCCCGAAGGCCCGCTGCCCATCCTGGCGACGCTCCAGTCGTCGAGGCGCGCGCGCATGCTCGCCTGGCTCGTCGCCGTGCTGCTGCACCTGCCGGCGGTCCCTCAGCTCCGGCTGTTCGAGGGCTTGTTCGCCGATCGCGACACGCTGATCGGCGGCAACCAGGACGCGGTCATCCCCATCGAGCTCGAGATCGACGACGAGCTCGTCGAGTCCCCCGAGGCGCCAGCCGGGCCGCAGCCTGAGCCACCGACGGTCGTGGAGCTCCCTCCCGAGCCGACGAGCGAGCCGGCCCCGCCGCCTCCGGGCATCTCGCTCGACGCAGGCACACCGGAGCCGCTCGACGCCGGCCCGCCCGACGCCCCTCCGGAGCTGCCCGACGCCGGCCCGCCCGACGCCCTCGCCGAGCTGCCCGACGCCGGTCCTCCGGACGACGCCGCGCCCGACTCGGCCGATCTCGACGCGGGCCCCGAAGACGCGGAGCCGCCCGACGCCGGGCCCGAACCGGGGCCGGACGCCAGTCCGCCCGACGCGGGGCCTCCGGTCGTGTCGAGCCCGGAGTCGGATCCGATCGCCGATGCGGCCGCCGCGCGCGAGCTGCAGCGCACGCCCAACGTGACGATCATCCTCGTCGGGCAGCAGCTCCGCCAGCACCCCGTGGGCGCGAAGCTCGGCGGGCTGCTCACGAACATCCGTCAGTGGAGGAGCTTCTTCCGCGGGAGCGACATCGATCCGGTGCGCGACATCGACACGATGGTGATCACCGCGCCCGAGCTCGTGCGGGCGAGCGGAGGCGTCGTGGCGATCATGTCGTTCAGCGGCGACTTCGCGAAGGCCCGCGCCGCCGTCGACGGGCTCGTGAAGCGGCAGAAGGGCAGCTGGGTCGAGGGCGCGCCCGTGCCCGCCGCGAAGGCGAAGGTCGAAGGCGGGGAGCGGATCTTCGCGCTCGTGGAGGCGAAGAAGCAGCTGTACGTCCTACCCGCGAGCCAGGAGAAGGACCTCTCCGCCGTCGGCAAGCTCGACGCTCCGCCGGGCGGCCTGCCCTACGCGGTGAAGCTCTCGATGGTGCATCCGCACCGACCGCTCTCGGCGATCCAAGGCGCGCCCCCGCTCTCCAAGGAGCTCACGCGCATGACCATGACGGTGACCACGCTCGCGTCGGGCGAGGCGGAGGTGCTCATCGTGTTCGAGGTGAGCAACCGCGAGGCGCTCGCCGAGGCGCGCCAGTCGATCCAGGACTACTTCGACTTC
Organism: uncultured Polyangiaceae bacterium; assembly: GCA_938004785.1. Classification (GTDB taxonomy): domain Bacteria; phylum Myxococcota_A; class Polyangia; order Polyangiales; family Polyangiaceae; genus CALKVW01. The sequence goes on along the minus strand of CALKVW010000171.1, from coordinate 14,030 downwards.
ATCCGCGCCATCGACACCGCGGCCTCGCTGATGGGCAAGGGAGTCGGCCTGCCCGAGCTCCGCTTCGAGAGCCACGAGCGTTCCCGTGTCTCCGGAGGCAAGGCGAGCACGAAGTTCCTCGTCGAAGGCAAGGCGACCCTGCCCGAGAGCAAGCTGCAGCGCGTCTTCGATCTCGCCGACCAGAACCTCGTGCGCGGGCGCTGAAGCGGCGCCCTCGGCGCGGCGCCGACCGGGCAGCGCTGCCTGCTGCGCCCGAGACGGCTCAGGCCGCGACGCCGGCGCCGCCCGTGACCAGCCCGAGGGCCGGCCCGTTCGCGCTGGCGCGCTCTTCGGCGACGAGCCGCAACAGCTCGCTCTGCGTCGCCATGCCTGCGTCGAGCAGCGCGCGCATGTAGCCGTCGACCTCTCCCTGCGCGCGCCCGAGGCGGGACGTCGCCGCGCCCGCTCGTTGCAGCGCCAGCGAGGTGCGGAGGATGACGCGGAGCTCACTCAGCAAGCGGACCTTGTCGCTCATGAACCCCGGGCTACCAAAGGGCAGCGCCAGGGGCCAAGAAAGCGACGCGGCTCAGCGCGGGCTCGGTGCGGCTCTCGACAGGTCTCGAAGCACGGAGTCCGCCGCGCGCCGATCGACGCCGGCGATCGCGACGCGCTCGCCTCGGTGCGTCTCGAGCACGAGCCTGCAGAGCTCGGGATCCCGCGAGGGCGCGCGCGTGCTGAGCCAGTCGACGACGAGGCCGAGCACGAGCACGCCGACGCCAGCGGCGAGGTAGGGGGGGGAGCCGCCGCGAAGGCCGTCGAGCACGAGGCGGAGCCCGACGTAGCTGCCGAGCAGCAGCGACACCATGCCGACGTAGGTCGGCAGGCTCGCGTAGCGCAGCTCTCGGCCCGCCCGAGCGAAGGCCGCGCGATCCCAGACGCGGACCTGCTCCCGCAGCGTCTTGCCCATGAGCTCGGTGCGCGTCTTGAGCGTGAGCGTCGTGCCCGAGAGCTCGAGGTCCACCGGCCTGCGCAGGCGGAGGACCCTGCTCGCGAAGGCGCGCCCGAGCGCGAGGAGCGGAAGGATGAGCGTGACGGTGAGCAGCACCGTCCAGACCGAGCTGCGCGGCCAGGGCGCGAGCTCGCCACCGAGCTTGCGGGGCGTCGCCTCGACCGCGAGGGCTGGGGTCGCGAGCTGCGCGAGCAGCGGATCGCGCAGCCCGGCGCGGATCTGCTCGAGCGCAGCGCGACCTCGGAGGCTCGAGGCGAGGGTCGCGACGCCGACGACGGCGCTCGCGCGGTCGAGCGCCTCGCCCTGGAGCACGCCGTTCGCGTCGAAGCGGCGCAGCGCCTCGGCCATGTGGTCGTAGAGGCGCGGCGCGAGCTCAGGGCAGGCGTCGTCGAGGGCCTGGGTCGCGTCGACGGGCGTGTGAGCTGCCAGCCAGAGCATCGCCCTCGCCGTCTTCGCCTCGGCGTCGCCCGACTCCGGCGGCGTCAGACCGAGACCCCGCGCGAGCAAGGCGCCGAGCATCACCCGCTCCGTGGCGCTCGCCTGGTGCCCCTTTCGCGTCGCGCGCAGCACGTTGCCGAAGGAGGTCTCGGCGCTCACCTCGTCGATGCCGAGGCGGCTCGCGGCCTCGTCCAAGCCGTCGTCGAGGGAGGGGCGCCGCTCGTCGAAGGCGCTCGTCGCGAGCGCCTGCACGAGCCTCGCGAGCTCGTCGCCATGACGGTGGCGTCGCAGCTCGTCGAGCGCAGCGCGAGCGGAGCGGTCGGTCTCCTGGGCCACGAGCGAGCCTCTAGCACCGGTGAAGGATGGTAGGAACCTCCGCGCGCGTCGTCGTCGCTCGGCGCGAGTCGGAGAGATGCCCGCACACCGTAGGTGGGCGCGCGGGCCGACCTCGGAAACGCCGCGAGGCGACGGGAGCTTCCCGTCGCCTCGGCGCGTGCACCACGCCGGGCCGCGCGACGCGCGGTCCCGGTCCTCAGGGGCTCTGGTCGTCAGGGGCTCTGCACGGTCACGTCGCCCTCGACCCGCTCCTTGGAGCGGCGCCCCCAGGAGACGAGCCGTGCGCTGCCGGACAGCTCCACCTGGCTCGGGAAGAAGCCACCGAAGTCGACCGTGTCGACGACCTTCACGGTCCAGTCGTGTCCACCGGTCTTGGGTGTGCCCACCGCGTAGCGCAGCTTGCCGTTCGTCGCGTCCTGGTAGGCGATGCGCACCTCGCCGCTCGGCGTCACGCGGATGTTCGAGTCGTCGCCGACCACGTGCAGTCCGTCGGGGAAGGGCACGCCGTTGACCGAGAGGCCGTCGTCGACGACCTCGAGATCCTCGACCTCGGTCCCCACCACGCGCGCGTAGCGCAGCGCCTCGGCGTAGCCGTCGACGTAGCTGAGGTGCACATCCCCGTTGCCGTCGACGAACATCGACGCACCCACACCCACGTCGGCCGGCGTGCCATCGCTGCTCGGCAGCCCGTCCACGACCGTCTCCTCCCAGCCGCCCGAGCCTTCACGCGCGACCGACAAGGTGCCGGCGATGCGGTCGTAGTAGGAGACCACCAGGCCGCTCGAGGAGCGCCCCAGCGAGACGTAGAGACCACGCGCGAGCGGGAAGGAGTCGAGCTTGTTCGACGGCAGCGCGGCGGCGCAGGCGGTGCCCGAAGCGAGCGCGAGGCACTGCTCGTCGGCGCCACAGTTGGCGCAGCCACTCGCGGGCGCCGCGCACTCGCCGGTCGACTCGGCGCAGACGCTGCCGCCGGTGCAGAGGCGCGCGCGGCAGGGCGTCGCTTCGTCGACGCTGACGTCCTCGAGCAGGAAGCCACCGCCGGTCGCCGCGCCGCGGGCGAGGCGGACCTTCGAGCTCGGGAAGCCCGAGTCGGTGGGCACCATCGACAGGTAGGCGATCGTCGGGCGGTCGCCGTCGAAGAGCAGCTTCGAGTAGCGACCTGCGTCGGCGCCGTCACCGCCGTCGACGCGCTCGATCTCCCAGCTCACGCCCTTGAGCCTCGCGAACTTGAGCGCGCGGTTCGTGCGGTCGTAGTACGAGACGGCCGGCTGGCCGCTCGCGTCGAGCGCGATCGAGGTCCAGAGCCCGACGTCGTCGCCCGGCTCGATCTGGCCGCCTCGGAAGCCCTCGCGGTTGAAGTCCTTGTCGTTGACCTCGGGCTCGCTGGGCACCCCGTCGACGATCTGCCAGTCGACCTTCTCTCCGTCGTAGCGACCGACGACGAGATCGCCGTACTGGAAGGCCATGTTGTAGTCGGCCTCGAGATAGCCCGCGACCCAGAGGGTGCCGTCGCTCGACACCGCCGTCGAGGTGTAGGAGCCGACGAGCCCAGGCTCGAGCGTCACGCAGGGCGACTCGCACTTGTAGTTCGAGCCGGGCGGCGTCGTGTCGTCGTCGCAGGAGCAGCCGGCGTGCGTGCCCGCGGCGGTGAGCAGCGCGGCCGCCGCCACCGCTTGGTGCGCGCCGCGCCCGACGAGCGCGCCACCCACGCCGCGCGCCCCACCCACGCCGCTGCGTGCCGCTCGCGGCTTCGGCGACTTGGGCGCCGCAGCGTCGGGGCGGCGAGCGCGACGAGCGCCGAGACGCGCGAGCGCCGCGAACACGCCGAGCACGCCGAGACCCACGCTCCAGGGCGGGGTGGGCGCCGAGCTGCCGGGTGTGCTGCAGCTGCAGGCCGAGTCGCCTGCGTCCTTCGGCAGACCTCGGATGAGCGCCTGTCGCGTCGTTCCGAGCTGGCCTTGCTCGTCGCGTGCTTCGATCTCGATCTCGGCGACGCCCTCGGGCACCGCGACGCGCAGCGCGGCGTCGCGCGCGACCCACGCGCCGAACTCGCCGTCGTCGAAGCGCCAACGCACCTGGGTCGCGCCTTGCGAGACCTGGTCGTAGACGTCGAGCTCCACCTCGCCCTGAGCGTCGACCTCGGGGCGCACGCGCACCGCGGGGGCTTGGGTATCGACGAGCAGCTCCACGCGAGCGGGCTCGGGATCGAGCGTGTAGGGGCGGCCGACCTCGCGCGAGCGCAGCTCGACGACGTGTCGACCCTCGAGGCGCAGCACCGGGTCGCTCACACGGAGCTGGTTCCCACGCGTCCACGGCCTCCACGCGCCGCCATCGACGCGCAGCTGGTGCTCGACCGGAGCGCCGCGGCTCGAGTCGGCCGCCACGGCGATGATCGCCTCCGGCTCGTTGCCGGGCCGGAAGCCCGCGGGCTTGAGGCCGAGCGGGTCGACACGCAGCTCGACGAGCTGGGCCGTGGTGTCGACGGTCTCGTCGGCGGTGAGCTGGGCGTTCGCCGCGCCGGCGACCTCGAAGGCGGCGAAGATGCCGAGGAAGTCCTCGCCCTCCTTGACCAGCTTGCGCAGGCCGGGCGAGCCCTGGCCCTCCACGCTCTCCGGGATCACGAGCCTCAGGCCGAGGCTCGAGAGCGAGTCGTTGAGATCGATGGCCGGCAGACCGCTGCCGATGAGCCCGCCGATCTGGCCCGAGAGCAGCGCCTCGAGGCTCGCGGCGAGCTGGGCCGGGTCCTCGCGCATCAGCTCGGCGTTCGTGATCTGGCCGTTGCTGATGCCGATGGTCTCGATCACGGGCACGAGCCCCTCCGGCGTGACCGTCAGGTTGAGCGGCACACGCAGGTCGAAGGTCGCCGTCATGAAGCGGATGAAGCGATCGTGCGAGAGGATGTAGAAGTCGAAGGACGCGTCGTCGAGCGTGACGTCGAGCAGCGGGTCGGTCGTGAGGTTCGTGCCGTTGCCGAGCGCCACCACCGGCGGCTTCTGCGGCTTGAGCACGATCGCGATCGGCGCCTCCTCGCGCTGCAGCGAGAGATCGCGCAGCGAGGGCGCGAGCAGCCCGAGCGTGGTCGAGTTGAGCAGGTCGACCGTCTCCGTGGAGAGGCCGATGCAGAGCAGACCCGAGTTGTACATGCCGCTGAAGGCGTAGTTCAGGAAGCTCTCCGAGATGCCGAGCCCGAGGTGCGGCCCGGGCAGCCCGGCGGGCCAGTCGCCCGCCACCAGCGCGTCGTCGATGAGCTCGTTCGGGATGAGCAGGCCCGTCGGCCTCGGCGTGTTGCTGAGCGGCACGCAGCCGGAGACGGGCTTCGGCTCGACGCCGCCGTAGAAGCCGAGCGTGGCGCCTCCCCCGATGGGGTTGAGATCACCCCAGCGGCGGCCGGAGTTGTCGTCGCGGAGCGAGTCGCCGCCCGCGGCGAGCAAGAAGTCGAGCCCGCCCTTGGTGCCTGGGGAGATGCCGGCCAGCAGGCCGCCGAGGTTCGCGTTGCCGTCGGTGCCGAGCACCATCGAGACGCACTCCGCCGAGTCGGTCGTGCCGTACCTGCAGATGCCGTCGACGTCGTTCGTGCCGGTGGGGCAGGGCGGACTGACCGCGGGGTTCGCCGCCTGACAGAGCTGCTCCTCGACCGTCTCGTCGAGCGTCCCGGTGAGGCCGTCCATGAGCTGGCCGACGATCAGGCCCTTCACGAAGTCGAGCACCGATCCGAGGAACCCTCCACAGTTGAGACGCAGCGCGTCTTCGATGTCGTTCTCGTCGAGGAAGATCTCGTCGATGCGGATGCGTGAGTAGCCGTAGCGCGCGTGCGAGGTGTCGGTGTCGGCGACGACCGAGAGGCGCAGCCGCACGCCCACGTTCGCGAAGGTCTGGTTCGAGCCCGGGCAAGCCTGGTTGCCGGTGAGCGTCGCCGTGGCGCTGCCCACGCTGGTCGAGATCGGCAGCGAAGCGAGGCGGACGGGCAGGGTGCCCTCGACGCGGATCTCGCTCGGCGTCTGCGACGAGACGTTCAGGTTCGCGTTGGCGAGATCGATCTCCACGTTGCAGGGCTGGTTGCCCGAGCAGATCGTGTAGTTGATGTTGAAAATGATGTTGACCGTGCCCTGGGTCTGCGGAATCGCGAAGGTCACTATCCCGCTGTCCTGCCCGAGCAGGCTCGGCGCGATGTTCCCGAGGTTGTCCTGGATGAAGTCGAGGCCCGACGGAGTGATCCGCACCGCCGCGGCGTTCTCGATGCGCTCCTCGGAGACGAAGCCTCCAGGCAGGGGCGTGATGCCACCGCAGCCGCTCGTGCAGCCGTCGCCGGCGCAGGCGGGAACGAGGGCGAGACCGAGCAGCCAGGGGTATCGAAGCTTGGATCGGACCATCTCGCAGTACCTCTCTTCGCGCGGGCTGGACTGCTCACCCGCTCACCTCGAGCGCGCGAGCTCCGTCACCAGAGCGACAACGTTGCAGAAGAAGGACCTTCGTAGGCTAGCGGTCTGCGACCGACGCCCGCAAGGCTCGATGCTGTGACACGACGCGTCGAACACGAATGCGCCACCGCGAGATGCACGAAGCCCCCCGGCGGCTCGGAGGCCGGCGGGGGGCTGGGTCGGGGGCGGCAGCGCGCGTCGACCGGGCGCAGGCGCGCGCCGCGCGGTCGACGGGCTCGCTCAGTTGCAGCTGCGCAGCGTCGTGGCGCTCGCGGAGAAGGTCGCCGCGAGCTTGACCGAGTCGGCACAATTGGCCGTGGCGGCCGTGCCCGGGTCGGCCTCGTTGGCGCCGGCGCACCAGTCACCCTTGAAGTCGATCACGCCGCCGGTGCGCTTGCACTTCTTCGTGGCCGTGTCGAGGTTCTCCGGGCCGGCGAGCAGCGTGCAGAGCGAGTTGCCGCCGAGCTCGGGGATGGTGACCACGTCCGCTTCCTCGAGGGTGATGTAGCCGTCGATGCTCGCGCCATCGACGAACTGGAAGGTGCTCGCGTCGGGTAGGCAGAGGTTGTTCGGGTCGAGGCCCGAGGCGTTGAAGCTGCCGACGCAGTTCTGATCGGCCGAGATGGAGCCGCCGAAGATGCGCAGCGAGCGCAGCGGCAGGAGGATCACCTTCGAGCGGTCGGTGAGGCTCGTGTAGATCGGCACGACCACGTCTTTGCGCTCGGCCGTCTCGAAGCCGCCGTTCGTGATCGGGGCGCTGATCTCGAAGGGCTGCACGTCGAAGCCCTGGATGGTCTCGTTCACGAAGCAGTAGCCGAGGTTCGGGTCGGCCTCGGGCAGCGCGCCGCCGGTGCGCAGCGTGCCGGTCGTGGTGTCGAACTCCAGGATCCACGAGAAGGTGCCGTCGCCGACGAAGAGCGCGTCGCCCGTCTCGGACTTGCAGCCCGGGTAGGCGAGCGAGATGCCCTTGTCGACGATGCCTCGCACCGTCGGATCGCCCGAGAGGCCCTGGGGCGCCGTGAGCCGGAGCTGCGACAGGCGGAGCGCGAAGCGATCCTTGCCGGCGTTGTCGGCGAAGGCGATGCACTCGCTCTCGACCGCCGGGCAGCCCTCGCCGGGGGCGCAGCCGCCGTTCGACGAGCTGCTCGTCGACGAGCTCGTGCCGGTGTCGTCGCCGCAGCCCGCCACGAGCGAGAGCGACACCGCGCCGGCCACCGCGACCACACCACCGACCAGACCCAACATCCCACCGCGCGCCTTCGTCTCGTTCATGTCCACTCCTCGTTCTTTGCTGCTCTACCGAAGAAACCCTGGCTCGCCCCACACGCCTGGCTCGCCCCACGCCTCGCCGGCCACGCGGCACCTGGCCCGTGGCCCCGCCCTCGCTAGAGGGGCTGGAAGAGCGCGCGGATCTGCGTGACGCGCGCCTCCACGTCGCCGGCGATGAGCTCGCTCACCTTGCGGGTGCCCACGGCCTCGACGCAGTAAGAGGCCGTGGCGGTGCCGTGGATCATCGCGTCGCGCATCACGCGCGGGTTGAGCCCCTGCTGCACGTGGCTCGCGAGGTAGCCCACGAAGCCGCCGGCGAAGGAGTCGCCTGCGCCGGTGGGGTCGACCACGTCTTCGAGCGGGTAGCCCGGCACGGCGAAGATGCCGCTCTCGTCGAAGAGCAGCGCGCCGTGCTCGCCGCGCTTGATGATGAGGGTGTGCGGACCACGCTTGCGGATCTCGGTCGCCGCGCGCCGGATGTTGTGCACACCGGAGAGCTGGCGCGCCTCCTCGTCGTTGATGATGAGCACACCGACACGGGGGAGCAGCGCCGCGAGCTTCTCGGGCTCACCGGTGATCCAGAAGTTCATGGTGTCGGCCACGACGAGCTCGGGCGCGCTCATCGCGTCGAGCACGTCGCTCTGGAGCTGCGGGTGGATGTTGCCGAGCAGCACGATCGGGCTCGAGCGGAAGGCCTCGGGGATCTTCGGCTGGAAGTCCGCGAAGACGTTCAGCTGCGTATCGAGCGTCTCCCGGCCGACGAGATCCGCGTCGTAGCGACCGGCCCAGCGGAAGGTCTTGCCGCTCGCGCGCTCGATGCCCGCCGTGTCGGCGCCGCGCGCGTCGAGCGCACGCAAGACCTCCGCCGGGAAATCGTCGCCGACGACGGCGACCACGCGCGCTCGCGCGTAGGCGGTCGCCGCGAAGGTCGCGTAGGTGGCCGAGCCACCGACGGTGTTCTTGAAGCTGCCACTCGGCAGCTCGAGGTCGTCGAAGGCCATCGAGCCGACGATCAGGACGGGAGCGCGCTGGTTCACTGTGTATCCTCGGTCGCAGAGCGTGAGCGGCGCCGCAAGGGCGCTCTGTCGTGGGGAGATGCGTGGGAGCTTCGAGCGTCGCGCGGGGCGTCGTGTCCACGGACGCCGGGCCTCGGAGCCGGCGGGATGCTGCCTCAGCCGCTGGCGATCCTCGTCGCGGGCTCGGGGCCGAGCAGGAGCGACTCGCAGAGGCGCGCCCAGCGGTGTCGCCGGCTCGACTCTGCTGCGACCACGCCGCGCAGCCTCAGGTAGGCCTCGTCGAGCCGATCGTTGACGATGACGTAGTCGAAGAAGCCGTAGTGCGCGATCTCGCGCCTCGCGGCCTGGAGCCTCCTCAGCGTGGTCGGCTCGTCTTCGGTTCCCCGGCCCCGCAGCCGTCGCTCGAGCTCCTCGAGCGAGGGCGGGAGGATGAACACGCCCACCGCGTCAGGGAAACACGCCTTGATCTGACGCGCGCCCTGGTAGTCGATGTCGAAGATGACGCCCTGGGCGTGCTCGGCCTTGGCGCGCGTGATCTCCGACACCGCCGTGCCGTAGAGGTTGCCGTGGACCTCGGCCCACTCCGCGAAGGCCCCAGCTTCGATCATGGCCTCGAAGCGCGCTCGATCGACGAAGTGGTACTCGCGCCCGTCGAGCTCGTTCGGCCGGGGCTTGCGCGTCGTGTGCGAGACGCTGAAGCGCAAGCGCGGCAGATCGGCCCGCAGCTTTCCGCACAGCGTCGTCTTCCCGGCGCCGGACGGCGACGAGAGGATCAACAGCAGGAACTCGTCCACGCTGGCTTCGGTCGACATTCGTTTGACTGCTCCCGACTCGATTCTTGGCGCCGCCACGGCTCCTCGGCCGAAGCGCCGCCGTCTGGCGCCGTGGGGCGCCCGTCGCGCTCAGCGGCGCCAGAGCTCCGCCGTCACCTTCGCGGCGGCTCCGAGGCCGCGGCTCCGCAGCGCGTCGAGATAGGCGATCGTCGGCGCGAGGCCGTCTTCCCAACGCACGCTCGGTTCGTAGCCGAGCAGCTCCCGCGCGGCGTCGATCGCGCCGAGCGAATGGCGGATGTCGCCCGCTCGCTCCGCGCCGTGGTGCACCAAGACCTCTCGGCCGAGCGCGCGCCCGAGCTCCTTCACCAGATCGTTCAGGCCGATGCGGCGCGCGCCGGCGATGTTCACCACCTGGCCTTCGAGCTTCTTCGAGCAGTCGGCGGCGAGCAGGTTCGCGCCGACGGTGTTCTTCACGAAGCAGAAGTCGCGCGTCTGCTCACCGTCGCCGAAGATCTCGATGGTGTCGCCGCGCAGCGCACGATCGACGAACCGCGGGATCGCGGCGGCGTAGGCGCCGTCGGGCGTCTGGCCCGGGCCGAACACGTTGAAGTAGCGCAGGCTGAGCGTCTCGAGCCCGTAGAGCTGCGCGAACACGCGCAGGTAGTTCTCGCCGGCGAGCTTGCTCACCGCGTAGGGCGAGAGCGGCATCGGCGCCATGGTCTCGCGCTTCGGCAGCTCCTCGCTCTCGCCGTAGGCCGCGCTCGACGCGGCGAAGATCACGCGGCGCACGCCGGCGTGCCTGGCGGCGTCGAGCACGCGCACGGTGCCGTGCACGTTGGCCGAGTCGCTCTCGACCGGGAGCTCCACGCTCTTCGGGACGCTGCCGAGCGCGGCCTCGTGGAAGACGACCTCGACACCCTCGCAGGCCTTCGCGACGGCCTCGGCGTCTCGGATGTCGCCCGTCACTCGCTCGATCTGCGACTGCTGCTCGATGCCGTCGAGGTTCTCCCAGAACCCGGTCGACAGGTTGTCGAGCACACGCACGCGCTCTCCTCGCTCGACGAGCGCCGCGACGAGGTTCGAGCCGATGAAGCCGGCTCCTCCGGTGACCAGGTAACGCGTCTTCGCCATGGTGTGCTCGGGACGGTCGGATCGAAGCGGTGCGCTCGCGCGCTTCTCAGAGGCCCTTGCGCCGCTGGATGTCGGACATCACGCGCTGGTACTCGACCTCCCAGGTGCGCGTGCCCTCGCTGACGTGCTTGATCTTGCTGCGGACCTCGGCGTCGAGCGCGTCGTCGAGCTCGAGGTGCTTGCGCAGCGCAGGGCGCATCTGGCGCCGCAGATCGTGGTCCTCGGCGTAGACCTCCTCGACGTTGGCCGAGTGCATGAGCATCTCGATGCACTGGTCGAGCAGGTAGTCGAACATGTCCTCGCCGACCTTGATCCCGGCCTGCTCGGCGGCGAGCTTCTTGAGCCGACCGAGCTCGCTCGGGGGCATGCCGCGCTGCTCGCAGAGCTGCTTGGCCTTGTCCGTCACGGCGCGTTCGGCGCTCTGGTAGCTCGTGAAGACCGACTCGAGGTCCTTGACCACCTCACGGCGGTCCTCCACCTCGATGGCCTTGGTCTCGAGCAAGGCACGCACGAGCTCCTCGGCGAGCGGCCCGATCTTGCCGGAATACAGACGCATGGCCGGCACTTCGCACAGAACCGCCCGGCCGTCGAGAGAGGTCTCTGGTGTCGCGCGCGCGGCCGCCGGAGCGAGGGCGCTCCGGTGCGTGCGCGCCTCTGCGCTCAGCCTCGGCGCTCAGCCTCGGCGCTCAGCCTCGGCGCTTGGGCGCCGGGGAGCTCTGGCGTTTGGGCGTCAGCAGGGGACGCACGCCGATCTTGAGTCGGCGCTTCACGGCCGCGCGCTGTCGCTCCTTGTAGCGATCGTGGCTCGCGTCGCCGCGCTCGTTGTTGCTCTCGGTCGCTTGGTCGAGGACCTGGAACTCGCAGAGCACGAACACGACCGAGCCGAGCGGCGCGGCGGACACGGGCGCGAGCTCGAGGATGCGGTCGGGCAGACGGACCGGGAGATCGACGACGAAGTGGATCACCCGGTAGCTGTCGGCCGAGAACTGGTTGTCACTCGGCGTGTAGCGATCGTCCACACCCGTCTGGAAGTCCTTGATCATCGTGCGCAGGTGCGGGTGCTCGAGGCAGTAGCTCCTGAAGTGGAAGATCGTGTTGATGCTCTCGCCGGCGACGGCGAGGCTGAAGGGGAAGAGCCGCTCGGAGAGGTGGAGCAGGACCGGGAGGATGTCGTCGGCCGAGCGCGTGACGATCCGGAAGCGCAGCTTGTCGTAGACCTGCGAGGCCGAGGTGTCGCGCTTCGACAGGAGCTTCGTATAGAGCGAGTCCTTGTTCTTGCGCCCACCGACGAACTCCACGATCGGGAAGCTCGCGCCGAGCATGCCTCCCACCACCCGGTAGACCTTCTCCTCGACGAGGTGGAAGATCTCCTGGTCGCTCAGGGGCAGGCAGAACAGGAGCTCGCGCCCATCGAGGTGATGGATGATGTGCATCGCCTTGAGGATGGCGCAGGCGCAGGTCTGACGGTGGCCCTTGCCGGAGGCGAGCAAGAGCAGCGCCTCCACGCTCGCAGCGGCAACCGGCTTGGGGATCGGGAAGTCGAACTGCCTGCGCAGAAAACCGATCGCTTCGTCGCGGAGCGCGTCGAGCCGCGCGCGATCCCTCGGGTCTTCGGGGCGGAGTTCATGCGCGCGGATGAGGGCGCGAGCGTCGTCCTCGGTGCGGAGGTTCAACCGGTGCCAGTCGATGACCGAGTCGCCGCGCAGGAGCAGGCGCACGGACTCCAGCTCGTGGAGCTGGAACTCGTCCAGGCGCTTCAGGCGGCCGACGCCCCGTTCCTGCACCATGTCGGTCGATGGGAGGCGCAACCGACGGAATCGTCAAGCGGCTCTTCACGGGCCGGCGCCTCGCGGGCGGTGCGAAGCTTCGGGCGGGCCTCACAGAGCCCGCGCTTCGGCCGCCGAGCCCGCGCCAGTTCGACCGGAGGAACGCTCGGCTCGGAGCGCTCAGCCTCGGGCGCTGGGCGGGTGCAGGCTCACTTGGAGGGGTCGACCTGAGCCGCCTCGACCGGCGGGTTGCGGCCGAGAGAGAGGGTGCCGAGGAAGATGCCGACGGTCAGGGCCACGACCAGCGCGTGACCGAGGTACCCGTTGTAGGCGACTGCGCCGAAGGGGGCGACGCCAGCCAGGAACCAGGGAGCGAACTTCATGAGGCGGTGTCTCCGGAAAGAAACGACAGCGGGGGAACGCTCATGAGCCCATCGAAGCCTGCCGAGGGGACCATGTAGGATAAGGTGCCACAGCCCAGTGAAGCGGGGCAAGAACTAGCGGCAGTGCGCTGCGTCACGCAAGCCCAATCCCCTCTCCACACCGCGTGCCGCCGCCATCGCGGCCTGGAACTTCGACCGATTGTGCTGCAAGTTTGAATGCTTGGATGCACATCTCTGAGAGATCAAATGAGTGGGATAGATGCGTCCAGTAGGACGCGAGGTGTGGCAGGCTGGACGCGCGGAACTGCGCCGCTCTCCGGAGCCATGGGCTGCCGCTGTCGCCAGCCGCAGGCGCGACCGCGGAGAGCTGCTGCAAGCTCTGGAAATCAGCTACTTCGCACCGCGCTCTCGGATCCTGCGAACCAGGCCATCGATGATCGAAGGAGGCAGGTCGAACGCAGGCATGCGGTTCTTGCCCTGCCGGATGCTCTCGGCGAGCTGCGCGTCGGTCCGCGCTGAGAGGAAGTCTGCGCGCGTCAGGTCGGGGGCCCCAGCCATCGCTCCCTGAGGGCCGTCGCCTCGACCCATGACGCCGTGGCAGCTCGCGCAGTTCTTCTGCCACGCGAGCTCCACCAGGGACGAGCCGTCGTTCTGGGGTCGCGCAGCGCTGGCGCTCGCGGCCCCGGGCGGCTGATCGTGGTCGCTGGGCAGCCACTCGCGGGCGTCGCTGCGGTCGGGTGCGCAGCCGCCGAGGGCCAGCGCGGCGAGGATGAGAGCGAGGTAGGAGACGCGCGCGGCGGGCGAAGGGCGGAGACTTTCGACGAGCACGAGGCAGGTGTCTCCTGCCCGCCATCGAGGTGCAAGCGCTACTTGCGGTGCACGGAGCCGAGCGCTCGGGCCCGACCAGGAGCGGTCGCGGCGCGCGCGGGGGCCGCCGAGCGAGACCGCCCCTGGCGCATGGAACGTCGACAGGCACCCGGCCGAGAGCCAGGTGCCTGTCTGCGATGGGCCGGGCGGTGCGCCCGAGACCCGGCGGACGAGCGGCGGCCTGTCGGGCTCCGCTCCCCCGCCTCAGCCGATCACTGGCAGGGGTCGCCGGCGTTCTTGCCGCCGCCGTCGACGGGCTTGCCCTTCTCGGCCGGCTTGCCGTCGATCGCCGCGTCGAAGAAGGACACGCGGCGGTTCTTGGCCTTGCCCTCTTCGGTGTTGTTGTCGGCGAGCGGCTTGGTCTCGCCGAAGCCCACCGGCAGGAGGCGCTTGCAGTCGATGCCCTTGGCGGTCAGCCACTTGGACACGCTCATCGCGCGACGCTGCGAGAGGTCCTGGTTCTTGGCGTCGTCGCCGTCGCCATCGGTGTGGCCTTCGATACGGAGCAGGGTGACCTTCGTCTCCTGCTTCAGGTAGGACTCGACGATCTCGAGGACCGGATCGGACTCGGGCAGGAGCTTGTCGCTGCCCGTGACGAAGAGCACCGGGCCAGGCAGCTCGACCTGGTTGCCGACCTTCTTGAAG
>CALKVW010000170.1 GCA_938004785.1 uncultured Polyangiaceae bacterium | reverse complement strand
GACCGCGCAGCCGCACGGAGTGGATCATGATGCGAGCCCTCACTTTCAGCGCCCTGGCCGCCCTCTGCCTCGGCGCGCACTGCCGACCCATCGACGGCTGCGTCCGGGGCGCAACGCGCTGCACCAGCAACACGGCCGAGATCTGCGACGCGGACGGCAGCTACCACGAGCTCGCCGACTGCGACGACGTGAGCGATCGGAGCGGTGCGCCCTTCGTCTGCGCGTACGTCGACGAGGCGACCGAGGACGGTCACATCACCGGGCACACCTGCGTGCCCGCGAGCGACGCGGACGCGGCGGCGGGAGGTGGGCGATGAAGGGCTACCTCCAGTCGCTGCCGGTCGTCGGCAAGATCTTCCTCGACGTGAAGCCCGAGGAGGTTTGGGCCTTCTGGCGCTTCATGCAGGACCACTTCCGCACGAGCGTCATCAACAAGTCGAGCGCGCTCGAGATGCAACTCGTCGCGCGCGGGCTCGAAGCGCTCGGCGTCCAGAGCAAGGAGCGCTTCCTCAAGAACTTCACGACCACCATCGGCCGGCGCATCTACACGCCGTTCGAGGTCGGCTCGCCCAAGGGCGGCTGGGACCTCTGGCACCAGGTCGTCATCTGCGTGCACGAGCACCAACACGTCGTGCAGCACGATCGTGAGGGGCTCTCCTACGAGGTCAGCTACCTCGCGGACCGCGCGGCGCGCGCCCGCTGGGAAGCCGAGGCCTACCGCTCGAACCTGGAGCTGCAGTTCTGGCGCACGGGCACGACGCCCTCGGCACAGCTCACGGCCTCCGTCCTCAAGGACTACGGCTGCCGCGACGCGGACATCGAGGTCACGGCCAAGTCGCTCGCGCTCTCGGCCATCAGCGTGAGGAAGGGCGCGGTCATCAACGAGGCGACGCACGTTGCGCTTGGCTGGCTCGACGAGCACGTGCCGCGCCTTCGCTTCAAGCAGGGGTAAGCGATGGCGGTCTCGCGCACGGGAGATTGGGCACGGGCGCGGCGGCTCCTCACCGCTTCGCCACAGCGCCTGCAAGCGGCGATCGGCACCGCCGTGCGCCAGGAGGCTCACGCCCTGCGCAACGACATCGTCCAGGGGCTCACGAGCCAAGCGCCCGGTGGCGAGCCACTGAAGCCGCCGTCGCCGCTCACCATCGCCGCCCGCCAGCTCGAGGGCTTCGGCGGGAGCAAGGCGCTCATCGTCCGCGGCGACCTCCGCAACTCCATCACCGTGATCGTGCAGGGCGACGAGGCCTTCATCGGCGTCTCGCGTTCGGCACGCTCGAAGGATGGTGCCTCGATGGTGGACCTCGCGAAGCTCCACGAGTTCGGCGGTCCGCCGGTCATCATCCCCATCACGCCGAAGATGCGGCGCTTCCTGTTCGCCCTGCTCCGCAAGGCAGGCAAGGAGCCCACGGGAGGCGGCGGGCGCGGCGTCATCGTCGTGCAGGTCCCGGCGCGCCCCTTCCTCCGGCCCGCGTTCGACAAGTTCCGGGAGGGCGCCAGCAGGCGGTTCCTCGAGCGCGTCGCCAGGGAGCTTGGCCTCGCGCCCTGATGTGAAGGGGCGCGTCCCCTGAGCAGCAGGTCCCGTGGCTTTGCCTCCGCGTGGCCCTCCCGACTCTCAGCTCCGTGCAGCCTGCCGCTGGGCCGTCCAGCGGCGGCGACCTCGTGCAGCTCGTCGGAGCCGACCTCGCCAACCGGGTCCGGGTGCTGTTCGGCGGTGTGCTCGCCGAGGTGCTGTCCGTCCGTGACGAGGCCGGGCAGCGGATCGTCGACCTCCGCACGCCGGTCCACGCGGTCGGCGTCGTCGACGTCGAACTGCAGAACCTCGACGCGGCGGGCGACCCGATCCCCGGCGAGTCCGTGGTGCTCGCGAGCGCCTACCGGTTCTCGCGTCCGACCGTTGCGCGCGAGGCCGATCTCACTCGCGTCATCCGGCAGATGCTGCGCGAGCTGAAGCGCCAGGTGCTCGCCAACGTCAGCGCCACGGTCAGCGTCGACTACGACGACACGACGCTCGACGGGCTGAACGTCATCGCGATGGCGAAGGTGCCGTCGCTGGTTCTCTCCGGGCCGACGCTTCGCCCGAACCGATTCTACTCGGCGAACGTCGCCCATGAGGACGTGGTGGGCGGCGTCTCTGGGCCCGAGCTCGTTCGGCGCAAGCCACCGTACACCGTCGACCTCGTCTTCTCGCTCACCGCCGCGTCGGAGCGGACCGCCGAGCTGTTCAACCTGATGGCGGCGGTGGCGACATTCCTGAACCGCAACCGCTGGCTCGAGCTGCAGCGCGATCCCGCCGACGCGTCGCGAGGCACCGTCCGCTGGGAGCTCGACGCCGATGGCGAGTTCCGTACGCAGCTTGCGGGCAAGGACGACGTGCGCGCGTTCACCTGCGGCTTCGTCGTGCGCGGCTTCGACGTCGACGAGGGGCTGCCCCTCGATCTCGGCAAGCGCGTCACCGAGCCCGAGCTGCTTCCGACGCAGGCCATCGCTCCCGGAGGTGCTCCGTGACCGTCTCCCTGACCAACACCAGCGGCCGCTGCCTCGTCTTCGTGCTCGCGCACGAGACGTACTGCAAGGCGCTCGGCGAGTGCCGCTGCGACGTCGAGGAGGGGCGCCGGGCACGGCGCACGGCCAAGTCCCTCACGCTCGCGAGCGACGTGACGAGCCCCGCGCTCGATGACGCGGTGCTGACCATCCCAGACGTCGTGCGCGCGGTGAAGCGCGGCGACCTCGCCGTGAAGCGCCACGTGCCTGAGCTGCCGAAGCCCGTCGTGGCCGCGACTCCACCCTTTCACACGACCTCGCTCGCCGAGGTCAGCCGCCCTGACGTGAAGGCGAAGAAGAACAAGCGAGGTGCATCGTGAGCGGACAGCTCCTGTCGTCCAAGGTCGTCATCGTCGAGGAGGAGCCGAAGGTTCGCGGCATCCCCTCGGCTCCTACCTCCGTCGCGGGCGCGGTCGGCGTCACCGAGCGCGGCCCCATCGGCGAAGCCGTGCTCTGCACGTCGTTCGACGACTTCCAGACCAAGTTCGGCGGCTTCACGCCCGACTCGGATCTCGCGCTCGCTGCAATGGGCTTCTTCGAGAACGGCGGGGCGCAGCTCTGGGTGGTCCGCACCACGCACTACTCGAACGTCGCCAATGCAGCGACCGCCACCGCCGTTCGGGCGGCGGGCTTCCTCGTGGCGGGCGGTGGTCCCACGCCGGGCATCCTGCTCGGCGCCGCGCCCGGGCCCTTCGTGCTGAACGACGGAGATCTCGTTCGCCTCGCCGTGGACGGTGCGCCCGATGCCGACGCAGTGTTCAACGGCTCGGCGGCCGCGATGGCGGCGGGCGGCGCGGGTCCGTACGCGCTCGCCGACGGCATGGAGCTGCTCCTGCGCGTCGACAACGGCCTCGAGCAGACGGTGCTGTTCTCTGCCGCCGACTTCGCCGACATCGCCAACGCCACGGCCACCGAGGTCGCCGCCGCCATCAACGCGGTGATCGTCGGCGGGCGCGCCACCACGCCGGGCGGCATCGTTCGGCTGGCGAGCGACACCGAAGGCACCGCGAGCCGCGTGCAGGTTACCGGCGGCACCGCGAACGCGGTGCTCGCGTTTCCCGGTGCTGCCTCGGTCGGCGGCGGCAACGTCGCGAACCTGCGGGCCGTCGAGGTCGCCGAGGTGAAGGCCGTCGTCGAGGCGGCGATCCCCACCGTGACCATCGACGCTGGCATCGGCGGCGTGCTCGACGTGCGCACCGTGGCGACCGGTCCCGGCGCCAGCGTGCAGGCCAACTCCGCGACGGCTGCCGCGTTCGCGCTCGACAACGCTCTCCACTCTGGCGCGGCCTCGGGCACCGCAAACGCCGTGCGCGTGGAGGGCAAGGACCCTGGCGCCTACGCGAACCGCGTCGAGGCCGAGGTTCGCGCCGCCACGAACGGCTCGCCGAGCGCGTTCGACTTGCTCGTCGTGGAGGACGGCGCCTACCGCGAGACCTTCCCGAACCTCTCGATGAACCCGAGCGAAGCGCGCTACGTCGAGAGCATCGTCAACGACGCGCGCAACGGCTCCGTCTACGTGCGCGTCATCGACCAGCTCCTCGTGGGTGCGCCCATCCCGCCGCCCCAGACGGTGGCCCTCACGGGCGGCAGCGACGGACTCGTGGGGCTCGACGACAACGACTTCATCGGCAGCGAGCCCGCCAAGACGGGCTTTCACGCGCTCGACCAGGTGCAGGAGCTGTCGCTGCTCCTCGTCCCAGGGCGCGCCACGCCCGCCGTCCACAATGCGATGGTGCGCTACTGCGAGGTCGACCGCGACGGCGCGGTCTTCGCGGTGCTCGATCCGCCCGCGAACCAGAGCGCGACGGACATCGTCACCTACGTCGCGACGACGGCCGCGCTCGAGGAGCTCTCCGAATTCGGGGCGATCTACTGGCCTCGGGTGAAGGTGCTCAACCCGGCCAAGAGCGTGTTCGGGTCGGCCGAGCAGCTCGTCGTCCCGCCCTCGGGCATCGTGGCCGGCGTCTTCGCGCGCACGGACTCGGCGCAGCCGGGCGGCGTCTACGACCCGCCCGCAGGCATCGAGGCGGGGCGCATGTTCGGCGTCCTCGGCTTCGAGACGGACGAGGTCCTCGAGGAGAACAAGCGCGACCTCGTCTATCCGCATCGCATCAACCCGCTGACGACGGGGCCGGGCCTGCCGCGCTTCATCGACGGCTCGCGCACGCTCAAGGGCAGCGGCAACTTCCCCTACGTCGCGGAGCGTCGCGGCGTCATCTTCATCGAGCGGAGTCTGAAGCAGGGCCTCCAGTTCGCGCGGCACAAGAACAACACGGAGGGGCTGCGCGCGCAGGTCCGGCGCACCATCACCGCTTTCCTGCTCGCGCAGATGAACAACGGAGCCTTCCGCAGCAAGACGCCGAGCACGGCGTTCTTCGTCGACGTGAGCGAGCAGCTCAACACGCCCACGGTCATCTTCGCCGGCAAGCTCATCGCCCGCGTGGGCCTCGCCACCAACAAGCCCGCGGAGTTCATCATCCTCCGCATCAGCCAGGACACGCGCGCGCTCGAGGCCGAGCTCGCGGCCGCAGAGGGATGAGGAGCTAACCCATGACCGTCATCGGCAACCCGCGCAGCTTCCACAAGAAGTTCAAGTTCGTCGTGGAGATCGACGACGTCGGCCACGCCGGCTTCCAGAAGGCGAGCGAGCTCTCCGTCGAGGTCGCCAACGTGCAGTACTTCGAGGGCGGCTCGCTCATCCCGAACAAGAGCCCCGGACGCCTCACGTTCTCGGACGTCACGCTCGAGCGCGGCGCCACGCAGGACCGCGACCTCTTCGACTGGTTCCAGGACGTCGCCATCACGTCGAGCGGCCTCGGGCTCACCGACGTAAACTACAAGCGCAACCTCGACATAGTGCAGCAGGATCGCGACGGCCTCACCCTGCGCCGCTGGTCGCTCTCCCGCGCGTGGCCGGTGAAGTTCGTCGCCGGCGAATGGGACAACGAGAGCGACGAGAACGTCATCGAGTCGGTGACGCTCACGTACGACTTCTTCGAACTCATCCAGTAATGTTCACGGGATCGTGAACGGCTCGCCGTCGCGGAGACGCTGCACGTTCTCGAAGCCGTCGAGGTGCTCGTCCCACGTGAAGCTGTGGATCGGCACGAGGCGGCGTGGGGCGATGCTGCGCGCGAACTCCTCGAGATCGTCGCGCGAGGCGTGACCGCTCGTGTGAATCTGCGCGAAGGTCGCGCCTGCCGCCTCGAAGGCCGCACGCACCTGCTGGTACTCGGGCGTCTTCAGGTAGCCGGACCACATCGAGAACACCCAAGCGTCGTCGGCGGTAGGCTCGACGCCCTTCTTGACGAAGTCGCGGAGGAGCGATGAGCGCAGCATCACGACGGCATCGCGCATCTCTGCCAGCTTCGCGGCCCCCATCGCGTGACCCGAGGTCGCGACGCGCTCGACGAACGCGGGCGCGTTCATGCGGTCGGGGCTCTCGTACATCCACTTCATGCTCGACGTGATGACGGCGCGCACCTGGGGCCATCCGAGCCTGGGGAGCGTGTCGCGCAGCGCCGAGAGGCGCTCCATGACGTCGATGGTATACAGGTCGAGGACCAAGGTCCGCCCCGCCTTCTTGCAGGCCCGGTAGATCGTGACGGTGCGGTCGATGTTCTGCGCGGACCACGTGATGAACACGCGCCCGGGCGTGCGCTGGAGCAGCGAGACGAAGGCGTCCTCGAGCGCGGCCTCGGTCGGGAACGCCTCCGCGCGACCGAGCGTGGTCCCCTCGAGGAGGAGCACATCCACGCCGGGCGGCGGGTTCTTCATCAGCCCATCGACGAGGGCTGCCTTGCGCCCGACGCGGCGGAAGTCGCCCGAGTACAGGACGCGCTTGCCGCCGACGTCCACGAGCAGCATGTGCGCGTCGAAAGCCGAGTGGTCCGTGAGGAACGGCGTGATCGTGAACGGGCCGACGCTGAACGGCTCGTGCGGGCGGTACGTCTGGAACCTCTGGGCGACGCCGCCGCCCGAGAGCGACGCCGTCATCCGAATCAGCGTCTCGGACGCAGCACCGCTCCACACCGACCACGATGCTGGCAGCGAGCGGAGGAGGCCCCAGTGGTCCTGGTGCGGGTGGGAGATGACCAAGCCCGCGAGGTCCTTCGACGTGTCCAGGGTGCGCGGGATCGCGCCTTGCGGCTCGGGGGTCCCGTCGCCCACCAGCGGGCTGCCCGCGTCGAGGAGCAGCCGGTGCCCATCGTGTTCGAGCTCGATGCAGTTACCGCCGATCTCATCAGCGGCCCGGTGGATCGTGAGGACGGGGCCTGTGGCCATCAGATGCAGGCCTCGAAGCGCGCGAGTGCCTCGTCGATCGTGAGGATCGCGGGATCGTAGAGTCCGTAGCCGAGCAGGCTGCCCGTGGCGATGCGCAGCTCCGCGTGCGGGCTCGGAGGCAGGGTGCGGAGCAGCTCACGGAGCCGGGACTTGTCCGGGTCGTGGTTGACGAGGACGAGGAGAAGCACGGGCGGCTCGTCGCTGAAGCCCCTGAGGTCCTTCTCGCAGTCGACCAGGCCGAGCGCGCGCTTCTGGTTGAAGACGCGGAGCATCTCCTCCTTGATCGCCGCGAGGTTGCGGGGCGCGGCGAGGTAGCCGTTCACGTCATCTAAATGAGCGTGAAGACCGGCAGTCCCTTCGAGCGCTCCGTCGCCGACCTTCACCTCGCCGAGCACGAGGCGATGGCCGTCCTGCTTCTTCCGCGCGGTGGGCGTTGATGGCCACCGGACCGCGACGAGGTCGAAGCGGCCGTGGTGGTTCGCGTACTCGATGTCGCAGACGTAGTAGTCGGTCGAGCGCGCGATGCATCCGAGGTTGTTGTCGCGAAGGATGAGTTGCTGGACCTCTCGTTCCTCGCCGGGCTGCGCGAGGTCCATCGCCTGCTTCAGCGTGGGGAGCGCAGCCAGCCAGGCCGCGACGTCGGAGGCTTCGCGTAGGCGAGCTCCGGGCATCGAGGGCACCACTCCCTGGAAGTACTTCGTGTCGAAGAACGCCGAATAGCCACCGTTGGCCCGGGACACCCGCATCACGTTCCCGCCCCGGTAGTAGACGTTGATGTAGTCCTCGCGCAGCTCGAGGCAGAGGCTCTGGTCCCTCGCCACGCGCTCGCGGATAGGCGCCAGCAAACCTCCTTGGAGGTCCGCGAGGAACTCGGGGCTCAGCCCCCTGCGCGCGATGGCGACCATCCTAACCACCATACGCCACGGGCTCGCCTCACCGCGAGGGTCGTTGTCCCCCGCGTGCCCTCCGGCCAGCTTTGCCCCCGTGGAGGCAGCGCATGGCAGACGTCATCACGTGCCCTTCGGGGCTCAAGGGCCGCGTTCGCGGCATGAAGGTGCGCGAGGAGCGCGTCCTCGCGGACCGCAAGCTCGCCAAGAGCGGCGGCCAGGTCGACGAGCTGCTCGCGGCCTGCTGGGAGGAGACCCTCGACCCCGGGCCCTACGCTCTCGCCGAAGGCGCCAAGCTCGACCTCGGCAAGGTGCTCCAGGGCGATCGCTTCTTCGCGCTGCTCATGGTGCGCGCGCTGACCTACGGCCCCGAGTACGCCTTCGGAGTCTCGTGCCGGAACGACAACTGCCGCGCGCGCATCGACTGGGAGATCGACCTGACGAAGCTCCCGGTGCGCAAGCTCTCCGAGGAGAGCCGCGTCGCGTTCGTCGGCGGGAACCGCTTCGAGACCACGCTGCCCGACGCGGGCAAGAAGGTCGCGTTCAAGCTGCTGACCGGTGATGACGAGCGGAAGCTGCCCGCGCTCCAGCGCTCCGCGCCCGACAAGCTGCTCTCTGCAGTGCTTGCGTACCGCGTGCTCGAGATCGACGGCGTGGACGCGAAGGCGAAGCGCCAGTTCCTCGAGGACCTGACGATGCGCGATGCGGACTTCCTCGTCGACGAGTTCGACCGGGTCGACTGCGGCGTCGACACCACCATCGAGATCGAGTGCCCCGAGTGCTTCCAGACGCAGGAGGTGGAGCTCCCTTTCGACAAGGGGTTCTTCCTGCCGGGCAAGGACAGGACCGCGAGGCGGAAGGCCCGGAGCAGCTCTTCCCCGACGTGAACATGGAGACCTGGCGCGAGGGCCTCTTCCAGCTCTGCTGGCAGCAGCACGGAGGCTCGGGCCTCGCGGTGACGCTGGACGACGCCCTCGACCTGCCGACCACCGATCGCGACTGGCTCATCGAGCGGATCGGCAGTCAGCGCGCGCGCGAAGCGAAGGAGCTGGAGAAGGCCGCGCGCAACGGTCGAGGGAGGAAGTGACCCGTGGCGCTCAACAACCTCGGCCTCGGCTTCGTCTTCACCGCGCGCGACCTCGCTTCGGGGGCCATCGGGAACCTCGAGCGCAACTTCATGAGCCTCGACCGCCGCGTCGGGCTCGGCACCGAGAACATCCAGAGCGCGTTCCAGCAGCTCGGCGTGGGGCTCGCCGTGTTCACGGCCGGCGCCGCGACGGTGGGGGCCGCGTTCTCGCTCGCCAACGCAGCAGGCCGGTTCGAGCAGGCCGTCGCCTCCGCAGGCGCCATCGCGGGCGCGACGGCCGAGGAGCTGACTCGGCTCCACGACGCCGCCATCGAAGCGGGCCTCGCCACGCAGTTCTCGCCGACGCAGGCGACGCAGGCGCTGCAGGACCTCGCCGCCGCCGGCTTCAACGTCACCGAGTCGGTCCGCCTGCTGAACCCCGTGCTCGACCTCGCGGCGGGCTCCCTCGGCCAGCTCACCCCGTCTCAGGCAGCGGGGCTGGCTTCGCAGGCCATGAAGGCGTTTGGCCTCTCCATCGACGAGGCCTCCATCTCCGTCGACCGCATGCTGCAGGCGGTCAACGTGTTCGCGCTCGATGCGAGCGAGCTCCCGCTGGCCCTCGGTACCGCCTCGCGCGGCGCCCAGGCTCTCCACCAGTCGCTCTCCGAGACGCTCATCTCCCTCGGCCTCGTGAAGAATGTCGTGCCCGGCGTCGAGCGCGCCTCCACCGCCGTCGCGGTCGCGATGGAGCGCATGGCCGATCCGCGCGTCCAGCAGGCGCTGCGCGGCGTCGGCGTGTCGGTGACGGACTCGCAGAACCGCTTCCGCAGCTTCCTCGACATCCTCGGCGACCTCGCTCCCCAGCTCGATCGCATGAGCGAGGCGCAGCGGTCGGCCTTCCTGCTGTCGACGTTCGGGCGCGAGGCGCTCGGCGGCGTGAACGCCATCCTCACACAGGTCACGAACGGCGTACGCACGAACTCCGGTGAGACGCTGCGCGGCGCAGCGGCCATCGCGTACCTGCGCGATCAGTTCGAGAACGCAGGGGGCACGGCCGCGCGCTTCCGCGAGCAGATGCTCAACACCTTCGAGGGGCAGAAGCAGCTCCTCGCGGGCTCGCTCGAGACCCTCGCCATCGTCGCAGGCGAGCCGTTCGCGCAGGTCTTCAAGCCGCTCGTGACGATCGTCGTCGAGGTCGTGAATGCGGTGCTGAACGTGTTCCGGCAGCTCCCGGCACCTGTGAAGCGGGCCTTCGCGGCCTTCGTGGTCGGGGCGGGCGCCGTCGTCGCGCTGGTTGGCGCTGTCATCGCCGCCAAGGCGGGCTTCGCCCTCCTCCTCATCGGGCTCAAGGCGGCGGGCATCACGCTCGGCGGGCTGATGGCCACCATCCTTCCGGCCATCCTCATCTTCGGCGTGCTCGCGGCCGTGGTGGCAGGCTTCGTCGTCGCGTTCCGAAGCAACGTCGGCGGCATCGCCGACTTCTTCGCGCGCGTCTGGGACCGCATCAAGCTCGCCTTCCGAGGGCTCGTGCAGCTCTTCGAGCAGGGCGGCTTCTCCGGCGCGGTCCGCGAGGAGCTGAACCGCGCCGAGAACGCGGGGCTCAAGACGTTCCTCATCCGCGTCTACCAGATCGCCTTCCGCATCCAGCGCTTCTTCCAGGGCATCGGCGAGGGCTTCAGCGCCGCCATCGAGGCAGCCGCGCCCGTGTTCGAGGCCTTCGTCGGCGCGCTCACCAGGCTCGGCCAGGCGCTGGGCCTCGTCGCGGGCGAGTCAGCCAACGCAGCGGCGGGCATCCCGTCCGACGACTTCGCCGCGTTCGGCCGCATCCTCGGACAGATCGCAGGCGTGCTCGTCGAGGTCTTCGTCGGCGCGCTCACGTTCGTCATCGACGTCGTCACGAGCGCCATCAACACCTTCCGTTCGGCGATGGCGCCGCTTCAGCCCGTGTTCGACGCGGTGAAGAACGCGGTCTCCCTCGTCTTCCAGGAGCTCGGCAAGCTCGGCGCGATGTTCGGCTTCACGTCGAGCGCCAGCGGCCAGGCGGGCGGCTCGCTCGATGCGCTGCGCTCGGTGGCCGAGTTCCTCGGCACGGTCATCGGCTACGTCGCCGCCGGCATCGCTGGAGCGATCGGTGTGATGGTGTCGTTCGTCGTGAACCGCCTCGCGGTCATCATCGCGGCGTTCCGCTCGGTGGTGGGCTTCATTGGCGGCGTGGTCGACATCCTCGGTGGCCTCGTCACCGGCAACTGGGCGCAGGTGTGGGTGGGCTTCAAGAAGGTGGTGCTCAACACCATCAACTTCCTCGCGCAGCTCCTGCTCGGCTTCGTCGAGACCATCGCGGGCGTCATCGACACCATCGCCGGCGTCTTCGGCGCCGACCTGGGTGGGGCCGACGCGATCCGCAGCCTGCGCCAGGACATCGAGCGCGGTCTGCTCGAGGGCGTCGACGAGGTCACGGCTGGCGTGACCGTGGCGCCCGCTGGTTCGACGCTGACCGCGCTCGACGCGGCCACCTCCACGATGCCTGCCGTCGCGGCGATGACGCCCGCCGTGCCCGCGTCCTTCCCGATGACGCCGGCCACGCCGCCCGCGTCGCCGCCCATCACGGTCAACCTCCAGGTGGACGGCACCACGCTCGCCACCGCGGTCCATCGAGCGGACCGCGACACGGCCACCCGCTCGTTCTCGCCGGTCCCGGCGTACTGAGGAGGTCAAACGTGTCGTTCGACGGAGCCATCGCCCGACCACCGCGCTGCGTGCTCGTGAACGTCACGAGCGGCGAGAGCATCGAGTGCCTGTTCAACCCGACGCAGCTCTCCGAGAAGCTGCAGGTGAACTGGAACCGCCTCGCCGTGCCCGGGCTCTCGCACCAGGTACTCCAGTTCCAGAGCACTGCGAACCGTCAGCTCTCGGGCGTCGAGTTCTACCTGGATCGCTACTTCGCCGCCGAGCAGCCCGGCGACGTGAACATCCTCGAGTTCAGGGCATTCCTGCGCGCGCTCACCGTGCCACCCGAGGGGACCGAGGACGTCGCCGCGACTGCGCCACCGCGCGTGCTGTTCATCTGGCCCGAGGTCGTCACCGTCGAGTGCGTCGTCGCCAGCGTCGAGTTCACCTACAAGCAGCTCGCGGTCGATGGAACCGTGCTGGTCTACGCGGCCAGCGTGACGTTCGAGGAGATTCTCGACACCCGCGTGACCAGCGAGGAGCTGCGCGAGGCCGAGCTGTAGTCCCCGAGAGACTGGGCGCGCGGCTTTGCCTCGGCATGGCCCCTCGCACCGGCTCTCGGCACTCCTTCGCGCTCGGCGTGCCCGACGAGCTGGGGCGCCGCTTCCTCAGCGAGCGCGAGCCGTACCGCTTCAAGGAGCACACGGACACCCGCGTCCACGTCGTCGCGCAGGGCGACTCGCTCGAAGGCCTCGCCGGCCGCTACTTCGCGCCGCTGCCGCGTGCCTGCGGCTTCTGGTGGGTGCTCGCCGACTTCCAGCCCGACCCCATCGTGGACCCGACCTTGGAGCTCGACGTGGGCAGGCGCCTCGTCGTGCCCAGCCTGCGCGTGCTCACCGACGTCATCCTCAGTGAGCAGCGCCGGAGGTTCGACGCATGACCATCGTCGACCGCAGCGGGCCCGGCGTCCGCATCACGCTGCTCGACAACGAACGCGCACCCAGCGGCGAGCCGCTCGACCTCGCTGGGCGCATCATCGCGTTCACCTACGAGGACGCCGAGAAGAAGGCCGACCAGGTCTCGCTCCAGCTCGACAACTTCGACCTCGCGCTGTTCGAGCGTGCGGAGCTGGTGGGCGGCGCGACGCTCGAAGTGTCCTGGGGCTACCCCGGCAACATGGCGCCACCGCGCCGCGTCGTCGTGAAGAAGCTCAAGGGCTTCCAGACACTGACCATCGAGGGCCAGGCCACGAGTGTCTTGATGAACCGCGAGGCGAAGACACGCTCCTGGGCGAACAAGTCGCGCGCCGACGTCGTGCGGGAGATCGCCGCCGAGCACGGCTACGAGGGCGAGTTCCTCGATGTGGAGGACGCCGGCGAGGTGCTCGACACCATCAGTCAGAGCGCCGAGACCGATGCGCGCTTCCTGCGGCGCCTCGCCGCGCGCGAGGAGTACGAGTACTTCGTCGACGACACGGGCTTTCACTGGCGCTCGCGCGATCAGGCCAGCGCGCCGAAGCACGTGCTGACGTGGTTCTCCGACCCGGGGCGCGGCGACATCATCTCGGTCAGCGTCGAGAGCGACCTCCAGCGACGCGCCGGCCGCGTCGAGGTGCGTGGGCGCGATCCGCTCGCCAAGACCACGGTGGAGTCGGCGGCGACGAGCGCCACGGTCGAGCGCGCGACGCTGAGCGACGTCCTCGAGGTGGTCGATCGCGAGACCGGCGAGACCTCGCTCCAGGAGCGCAACGCGACGACCAGCGTGCATCCGACCTCCGCGCCGACGCCCGCTGCCGCCGAGCGCGAGTCTGCCGCGCGCTTCCGCCGCGCCGAACGCGAGACGGTGAAGCTCGCGCTGCAGGTGGTGGGCGACCCGACGCTGCGCGCGAAGCAGGTCGTCGAGGTGCGCGGCATCTCGAGCCTGCTCTCGGGCAAGTACTACGTGACCGAGGCGAAGCACGTCATCTCGTATTCGGGCTACGTCGTCGACCTGAAGCTCACGCGCGACGGCACCGGCGCTCGCCGAGGCGCGGGCCCGAACGCACGAGGGCAGCCGCAGGGCGGCGAGCCGAACCGCACCACACCGGCGACGGGCACGAGCACCGTGACCGAGCTCGAGCGCGTCGACCCGGAGACGGGCCGCACCGTCGTCGAGTACCGGCACGACGGCAACGTCGTCGGCGTCGAGGACCCGGAGGCCGGCGTCAGCCGCATGTACTGAGGAATCACGCGATGAGCACCTTCGACGACGACATCCACACGCACGATTCGCGGCTCCTCGGCATGTACGTGGGCTACGTGACGAAGCGCGACGACGAGGAGCAGCTCGGTCGTGTGCGCGTCTGCATCCCGGGCGTCCTCGAGCCCGAGAGCGCGTGGGCGTGGCCGCTGGGGACGAGCGGCGGCGGCTCGAAGGACCGGGGCTTCTTCGCGGTGCCCGAGGAGGGCGCCGAGGTCGCGGTCTTCTTCAACCAAGGCAACGTCGACGCGCCGTACTACCTCGCGGCGCACTGGGGGAAGCCGAACGGAGAGAGCGAGGTCCCCGAGGAGGCGCAGAAGAACCCGCCCGACAACCGCGTGCTCGCGACGCAGACCTTTCGCGTCGAGCTCGATGAGACGAGCGGCGGGCGGAAGCTCCGGCTCACCAACAGGAAGACCGGCGACCACCTCGTCTTCGACGCCGAGGAGAACACCATGACGCTGCAGGCGACGACGGCGCTCACGCTGCGCGCGGTCGGCGCCATCAGCATCGAGGGCACGCAGATCACCATCGGCGGCCGCGTCGTCCGGCCCATCGCCGCCCCCATCTGAAGGAGACGAACGTGGCCCTCCCGATCTGCCTCGAAATCCCTGAGCTCGGCGATCCGCCGGTCATCACGCTACCGGGCGGCGTGAGTATCCAGCAGTTCAACCTGATGGAGGCCATCCAACCCGCGCTCACGCCGCTGATGCCCGTGTTCGACATCATCGACACCGTGGTGGCGGTCTTCAACTGCGTGAAGGCCATCCCGGACTCGCTCGGGCCGCCGCCTGACCCCACCGCGCTCGCCGCGTGCATCCCCGAGCTGGCCGAGAAGGTGTCGAAGCTTTTGAAGCTCATCCCGCAGCTCTCGCTGCCGTACACCATCATCGGGATCATCGACCTGGTCATCGACACGCTGAGGCAGGCGCGCGATCAGCTCCTGCACCTGCAGCAGCAGATGCAGCAGATCCTCGGCGCCATCGATCGCGCCACCGAGCTCGAGGACGCGGGGCTCATGGCCATCACGAGCTGCGCGCAGGCGAACGTCGCGACCGAGGCGGCGAACGTCGGCAAGGCGCTCGCGAGCCTCGGAAAGCTCATCGGCATCCTCAACATCTTCCTCGGCATGGTCGGCGCGCCCGAGGTGCCCGACCTCTCGAACCTCGCGGGACGTCCGCTCGACGAGGTGGTGCCGCCGATCGACGCCATCGTGAAGGCGCTCCAGGACGTGCGCGGCGCCATCCCGGTGCCGTGAGGAGAGCGCCATGAGCCGCGAAGCCCAGAACCTCCTCATCCCGTTTCGGCGCGATAAGAAGCGCGACTTCGCGGTCGGCAGCGGCGAGGCGCTGCTGGCCTCGAAGGTCCGCCAAGCCCTGCTCACGGAGGGCGCCACGGCGCGCTCGTCGGGCGAGCTGCCCTGGCGCACCAACTTCGGCGCGGGACTGGCCCTCCTGCGCCACCAGCGCAACGACGCCGCCCTGAAGGAGCTGGCCCGCGTCTACGTGCGGGACGCCCTCAAGCGCTGGGTCCCCGGCGCCACCCTCGTGAGCCTCGCTGTCGAGCAGGACGGTCCGGCCCTCACGCTGCGGGTGCGCGTTCGCGAGCGCGAAACCAACGCGGCCGTGGACGTGTCGATCGAGCGGTGAGCCCGTCCCCGAAGGCCGGTTCTCCGGGGCTTTGCCTCCCCGGAGGCATCCCGCCGTGGCCACGCTGCCCGAGTCCGTCGACTACACCGACAAAGACTTCGACGCCCTTCGGGCGCGGCTGATCGCGCTCATCAAGAGCGTGTTCCCGGACTGGACCGACTTCGACGTCGCCAGCTTCGGAAACCTGCTCGTCGAGCTCTACGCCTACGTCGGCGACGTCCTGACCTTCTACCAGGACAACCTCGCTCGCGAGTCGCGCCTCGTCACGGCTACGCAGCGCAAGAGCGTGATGGCCTTGGCGAAGATGCTCGGCTACCGGCTCCACGGCGCACAGGCGGCGACCGCTGAGGTCTGGCTCCAGCTTGCGCGCGTGCCGGTGGCCAGCGTCACCATCCCGGCCGGCACGGTGCTGCGCACGCAGGAGGTCACCGAGCCAGTGCGCTTCCAGCTCCTCGCGCCCGCCGTCATCGCGGACGCCGCGGATCCTCCGCGCGTCCTCGCGCTGGTGGAGAACTCGAAGGCGCACACGCAACTCTTCGACGCGCGCGGGCTCGCCGACCTCGCGCTGCATCTGGACTTCGCGCCGTACCTCGACGACTCGGCCATCGTCTCGACGCCGCAGGGTGCGTTCGCCGAGGTCGACAGCTTCCTCGACTCGCGCCCCAACGACCGGCACTTCGTCGTCGCCGTCGACCAGAACGATCGCGCGACGCTGCGCTTCGGAAACGGTGTGAGCGGCATGCCCCCGAGCGGCACCGTCTCGGTCACCTACAAGACGGGCGGCGGCAGCGCGGGCAACGTCGACGCTGAGCGCATCGCCGTCCTCGAGGGCGCCTTCAAGGACGCCTACGGCAACGCAGTGCAGGTCAGCGTGCGGAACCCCGCACCCGCCTCGGGCGGCGCGGACCGGCAGACCGTCGCCTCCGCGAAGCTGCTCGCGCCCGAGAGCTTGCGCGCGCTCACGCGCACCGTCGCGCGCGAGGACTTCGAGATCAACGCGCGTCGTCTCTCCGGCGTCGCCCGCGCGCTGATGCTCACGTCGAACGAGGACCCGACCATCGCGGAGAACACCGGCATCCTCTACGTCATCCCGCAGTCGCAGGCGCCCGGCGCGATGCCGACGCCCGCGCTCAAGAACCTCGTGCTCCAGCAGGTGACCGAGGTCTACCCGTGCACGCTCACGTTTCAGGTCAGCGTGCAGGACCCGGTCTACAAGACCGTCGACGTCGCCGCGCGCATCTTCCTACGCCAAGGCTACGCAGCGAACGATGTGCGCGATCGCGTGCGCGCGAACCTCGCCTCGTACTTCCGCGTGAACGAGCCCGACGGCACGCCGAACCCGCTCGTCGACTTCGGGTTCAATATCAAGGACGCCGAGGGTAACCCCGTTGGCGAGATCGCCTGGAGCGACCTCTTCAACGTCATCCGCGACACGCCGGGCGTGCGGAAGATGGGTGACGCGCGTCTCGACCTGACGCTCAACGGCCTGCCTGCCGACGTGCGCCTCAACGTGCGCGAGTTCCCGGTGCTGCGGACCGTGACGCTCACCAACGGAGACACCGGGGAGCTGCTCTGATGGCGATCCTCAACCCCAGCTTCGAGGACGCGGGCGCGCTGCCCGGCGAGGCCGAGCACTGGACGCTCTCGGCGGTGACGAGCCTCGAGGAGATCGCGGGCTTCGGCACCGCGCCCGAAGAGGCGTGGGAGGACTTCGAGCGCTGGTTCGACTTGCTCGACTCCATCGACGACGTCGTCGTGGTGCTCGCGTTCTTCGACAGCGCGCTCAAGGGGTACGAGGAGTTCGAGAGCGGCTGGGCCAACGTCGTCTACCTCTACGACCTGCCGCCCGCGCAGCTCGTCACCGCGACCTTCGATGGCAACGCCGCCGAGGACTGCGAGTCGGGCTGGAGCAACGTGCCCTACGCGCGCGAGTGGGCCGACGTCATCGCCGCGACGGGCGTCTTCGACGGCGAGCCGCGCGAGGACTTCGAGGACGAGTGGCGCAGCAACCAGCTCTACGCCTGGACGTGGGCGGCGGTCACCTCGAGCACCGCGATGTTCGACGCGGGCGCGCAGGCCGTCGAGGACTTCAACAACGGGTGGACGCCCGCGACGACGCAGTGAGGAGCGAGCAATGGCCGAAGCAGACTGGACGTACCTCAACGACGGGCTCGACATCGCGACCGTGGACCGAGGCGTGACCGCGGGCATCGCGCGCCCACCGGGCGGCGGCAGCTTCCTCTACGCCTTCAACTCGCTCGCGGCCGTCGAGGGCGCGGTGGGCCTCTTCGCCAACCTCGCGAGCTTCGCGCCGATGGCCAAGGGCGGCTCGATTCGCGGCGTCGTGCAGCGCGGACCGGGCGGTGGTCCCACTGGCTTCTCGCCGTTCCTGTTCCTCTGCTGCCAGGGCAACTCGGTCAACGACAGCGCGTACCTGCTCGGCCTCTCCGACGACGATCCGCACCGCATCGTGCTCCGCAAGGGCGCAGTCACGGTCGGCCTACCCACGGCCGACGGGCCCGGCGTGCTGCTCAAGTCGGCGGCGTCGTTTGCGCAGGCGACGTGGCTCCACCTGCGCCTCGACGTCATCGTGAACACCAACGGCGACGTCGTCCTCAAGGTCTTCCAGAACGACCTCGCGCTGCACGCGCTCGGCACGCCGCCCGACTGGCAGCCCGTGTCCGGCATGGTGGAGTTCATCGACGACCACCTCGGCATCAACTCCGGCTCGCAGCCGCTCACGTCGGGGCGCGGCGGCTTCGGCTTCTCCGTGAAGGACGTCACGCGGCGCGCCTACTTCGACCACCTCGAGCTGTTCCGGCAGGTGTGAGCGATGGCGCTGACCGCGTTCACCAGCCGTCTCGGGCGCGGACAGGGGCGCCTCGCGACGTCGAAGGCGACGGGCGGCGACTACGCCTTCGTCCTCGGCGACGACGAGCCCGGGCGCCTGTTCGAGCTCGCGCCGGGCGACCACGCCGAGGTCACGCAGGACACGGACCTCACCGGCGTAAAGCTGGTGCGCGCGCTTTTGCGGCTGCGGGTGCCCGCGTCGACCCCTCCGGGGCTCGCGTGGGAGGCCAGCATCGTCGTCGATGGCACCAAGCTCGCGTCCATGCGTGCCAAGCCCGGCCGCGAGCGTCTCGTCACCGACCTCGCGGCGAACGTCTCGAAGCTGTCTGGCCTGCACACCATCGGCGTGCGGCTCGAGCTGGTGACCGCGTGAGGAGCCCGGCATGAGCACAATCGAGCTGCCCGCGCTCTACGTCGACTCGGTGGCGCTCCTCGCGACGACGCCGAGGCTCGTGCTCGTGAACCGCGATCCGAGCCCCGGCGAGAGCGGCGTGCCCATCGACGCGACCATCGCCCTCGAACTGGTCGACACCGGGCCGGACGGCGTGGAGCGCTCGACCGCGCGCGTGTGGATCGACGGCGTCCTCGCGTTCGACGGCAGCGCCGTGCCCGAGCTTGCCCCTGCCTTCGCAGGGCCGCTCGCCGGCGTCACGCAGGGCGCTGACACGCTGCGTGTGGTGCTGCACCCGGTGGTGCCGCTCGCGAGCCTGGCCACCGTCCACGTGCGCGTGCTCGCTCAGACCGTAGGGGGCGCGGCCTCGCTCGACGAGGTGTACTCGTTCGTCGTCGAGGACCGGACGGCGCCGCGTGTCGTCGGCGCACAGGCGCTTGCGCAGAAGTCCGTGCGTGTGGCCTTCGACGAGCCCGTGCTGGTCCCGAGCGGTGCAAGCTTCCTCCTCACGCCCAAGGGAGCGCCGGCCGTCTCGGTCGCCGTCGCCGGTGTGAACGTCGAGGGGGGTGTCGTGCTCCTCACGCTCGACACCGAGATGACGCCCGACGTGCTTCACGAGGTCGTGGCCATCGGCGTGACAGACCTCTTCGGCAACCCCGTCCTCGGTCCCTACGACCGCGCGAGCTTCACGGGCTTCCGACCCGCGCGCCCACTCACACGCCGCTTCGACCTGTGGCGCATGCTGCCGAAGCACAACCGGCGCGACGATCACACCGGCGATCTGTTCCGATTCATCGCGTGCCTGCAGGAGGTGACGGACCTCCTGCTCGCCGACGTCGATCGCTGGCCCGACATCTTCGACCTCGAGCGCGCGCCCGAGGCCTTCGTCGACCTCATCCTACGCGATCTCGGCACCCCGTTCCCGTTCGAGCTCGACGCGATGGGCAAACGTCGCCTCGCGTCGGTCCTCGTCGAGATGTACCGGCAGAAGGGGACGGCCGAGGGCATCCAGAACGCGATCCGCTTCTTCCTCGGCATCGACATCTCGGCCATCACACCCTTCAACGCCGACACGCTCTATCTCGGCGAGTCGCTGCTCGGCGTCGACTGGGTGCTCGGCCCCTCCGACCGCTTCGCGCGCTACGCCTTCAACGTCGAGGTCGCGCGCATCCTCACCGACCGCGAGCGCCAGCAGCTCCGCGCCATCGTCGAGTACCTGAAGCCGGCGCACACCCACTTCGTGGACCTCGTCGAGCCGCTACCGCCGGTGCTGCCGAACCACTGGGAGCTGGGACTCAGCGACCTCGGGGAGACGACCGATCTGCACTGAGCGGAAGGAGGCCAGACAAGTCGATCCAGCCGTCGCTGTCGCGCGCGGCGCGCCCCTGTTGTTCAAGCCACTGATGGACTTTCCGGTACTTCCCGGCCGACCCGTTGAGCGGCGGTCGGTCCTTGAAGCGCCAGCGGTACTCCTCAAGTAGCGCAAGCTCGAGCGCTTCGGCGAGCTCCTTCGAGCCCAGGTGGATGAACTCGATGCGGAGGCTATCCGGGGCGAAGACCGAGCCGAAGTCGTAGCCGTTGATCGAGAATTCCCACCCCGCGCGATGTGAGCGGGGTTTGCCTTCGAGGGCGCAGCAGAAGTCATCGAGCCGGCGACGTCCGTCGTCGGACTCTCCGATGTCGAGCACGCCGTCCGAATCGACCCCACCCGCCCTCGGAATCGAGCGGAAGGTCGATGCCTCTGCCTCCCAAACCCGAAGCCGATAGACGATCGGCTCGCGACGGATGATCCCTCGCCACGACCTCGAAACGAAGTCGAACGGTCCCTCGAAGGTCAGGCCGCCGAAGCGCGTGGTCACCCCCCATCATAACCGCGCTGTCCCCGAGAATGGCCTCGGCCGGCTTTGCCTCCCTGGAGGGCCACGTGGGCGCTCCGAGGCAAGGACATGGCCGATCGCGTCGACTTCTACTTCCGCCAGCGCGTCACCGAGGCCGAGCTCGACCTCGGGTTCGCGCTGCTCGAGAAGGCAGACCGGGACCTCGCCGCCGACCTGAACATCTACGGCATCGTCTCCGGCGCCGTCCCCGCGCCGCACGCGCCGGTGCCCGACCTGACCGTGGACCTGACGGCTCCGGCGCGTGCCTACGACAACCTCGGTCAGCGCATGTTCTTCGGCACCGGGCAGACGGTGGACTGCGCCGTCGACCTCGTGGGCATCCCGACCGACGTGGCCACGGTGGGCAACGAGCGCTGGCTTGGCATCTTCCTTCGCTTCAAGCGCCAGCTCTCCGACCCGCGCACGGACGGCAACTCCCAGCAGGTGTTCTTCCGGCGCGACGAGTCGTTTGAGCTCGTGGTGCGACAGGCGCCCGAGGGGGCCATCGGCGTCGCGCCGAAGCCGGCGCTTCAGGCCGACGAGTTGCTCCTCTGCGACGTGCGTCGGCGGCCGGGGCAGACGCAGATCCTCGTCGCAGACATCGACACCTCGCGGCGGCAGGCCTTCATCTTCGCGCAGGGCACCTCGGTGGCCGTGACCACCGGGACCTGGAGCATCCTCCAGCCGCTCGCCGCGACGGTGCAGGCGGCGTTCGACGAGACCGACGCCGAGCTGCGCGACCACTTCACGGCGGTCGCCCGGCGCCATGCGGCGACCGCGATCGACTACGCGCCGCACGGGTTCGTCGGCGCGGGCAACGTGCAGGCCGCCGTCGACGAGCTCATCGACGACCTCGCGACCGGAGCGGTGGGCAGCTCCGGTGCCTCGCGCGTCGGCGTGGATGCAGCGGCGGGCGCGCCGAACGCGCTCCCCGCGGGCAGCGTGAAGAGCCAGCTCGCGCAGCTCCTCGGCTTCCTCAACACGCACGTGAGCGCGCCGACGGGCGCCCACAACGCCGCCGCAATCGCGGCGACGCCCCACAACAACGTCGCCGGCACGAACGTCCAGGCGCAGCTCCAGGAGATCGTCACCGACCTGATCGCCACTGGCGCCTCCGCCCCCGGCGCCGGCCTGGTCGGCATCGACGCGATCGCGGGCGCGCCCACCGCGATCGCGGCCGGCACACTGCGCGCCGCGCTCGTGACCCTGCTCGGCGGGCTCAACGGTCACGTGAACCAGGCGGCCGGCGCGCACGCCGCGAGCGCCATCTCGGTCGCCGACGCCGGCAACAACCTCAACGCGGCGAACGTCGAGACGGCGCTCGCCGAGGTGCTCGACACCTACGAGGGCGACCACTTCCGAGGCAACGAGGCGAACACCGGCCAGCACCGCTCGATCCGGCAGCCGCCGCTCGGAGGGACGAAGGCGCTCATCCTCGACTCGAACGCTTCCGGCTCAGCCGCGACGCACCTCCGCATCTACGCGGACGGCTCCTCGATCTGGTTCACGCTGAACGCCTCGTGGGACGGCGCGCAGTGGGTGCGCGACGCGGGCGGCACCTTCTGTGGCGCGTTTCGCTTTGCGCGCAACGAGATCGAGTTCCTCCACGAGGACTCGTTCGCAGCGACGTTCACGACCTGGACGCGCACTTGGCGCCTGCCGATGAGCAGCACCGTCAACTCCGCGTTCGAGCTGACGGGCACCGTGCGCGAGGTCGGTCGCCTCGGCATGGAGTGGACCAACTCGTTCAACGGTACGCGGACGGTAGCCGGCGGCGGAGGAGTCACGTTCCGCAACCGGTTCCCGGCAGCACCGTCGTCGATCACGCTCAGCGTGAACACCGCTAGCGGTGGCTTCTCCGGGACACCGAGCACCGGCTACGCCGACCGCGATGGCTTCGGCTTCTTCTCGTACCAGTCGCTCGGTGCGGCAGCGACCGCGTACTGGTTCGGCTCGTACACCGCGATCGCGTGAGGGAGACACATGGCCATCCAGGAGATCACCAGCACCGAACTCGTCCAGCGCTGCGCCAAGTGCGACCGCGAGAATCGCATTGCGCTCGCGAGCATCGAGGTCGGCATCGAGCGCGACGACCAGGTCGAGGACAGCGTCGTCCCTCTCCCCGAGTGCCCGACGTGCCACTCGCGCGAATTCCTCCTCCGCTCGCCGGAGGAAGAGCAGGAACATCCCGCGCTAGGAAGCGCCGGCTACCTCCATCGGCTCCTCGTCGACGATCTGCACGCCGAGCTCGTGAAGAACGGGCGCGTGGTCGCGAGGCTGAAGGACAGGACGGCTGAGGTCTTCACGCGCCCCATCGCCAACGAGGTCAAGCAACGCTTCTTCGACAAGGGGCTCAAGCTACCGACGCGCGCCGTCGAGCAGCTCCAGGGGAAGGAGCCCAGCCAGTGAGCGGTGGCTTTATCGTCAGCGGCGTTGCGACGTGTCCCGTCGACGGGCTCGCCGTGCGCACGTTCGCCGAGGACGGCGTCCATCGGTTTCCATCAAAGGGCAAGCGGGCTCGCGCGGTCGAGCTCGTCGTCCACGAGACCGTCACGCGCAGCGTCGACTCGACCATCGCGGTCCTGAAGAAGCGCGGGCTCAGCGTGCACCTCGTGATGGGCGCGGACGGCGCGCTCACGCAGCATGGCGACCTCGCGACGGACATCCTGTGGCACGCGAGCCAGCACAATGGCGCGTCGTTCGGCGTCGAGGTCGTGAACCCGTACTACCCGAGCTACCTGAAGCCGGGCCTGCCGTGGCAGCGTGTCATCAAGGCTCCGTGGGCGCACAAGGGCGCGTACGTGTTGCCGACGCCCGCCCAAGCCGAAGCGGTGGCGTCGCTCGCACGCTGGGCGACAAGCGCGCCCGCATCGGGCATCGCGGTGCCGCGCGCCTGGCCAGGGCTCCGTGACGGGCGCTTCGCGCTCGGGCTCGTGGCCGCCGCCGCGAAGGCGCCGCTGCCGGGTGTGCTCGCGCACCAGTACTTCGGGCACGCCGACGGCTCGATGCTCGTCCTCTACGCGTGGCTGCGCATCGAGGCCGGGCTCACGCCGGACGTCGCATTTGAGGAAGCGGTGAAGCGCGTGACCGGCGTGCGTCGCGCCGACGTTCGAGACCTGCTGCCCACGCCCGCTGTGGCCTGACCGAAGAGGAGAGACGGATGGATACCTTCACCAGCGTTGCGACGTGGCTTCAGGCGAC
>CALKVW010000169.1 GCA_938004785.1 uncultured Polyangiaceae bacterium | reverse complement strand
GCCGATGAGCTCGTCGAAGCGCCTCGGATCGGCCTCGCGGAACGAGCGCACGCGCGCGACGAGCGACGCCGTCTCTGCGGGTTCGGCAGCGGCGAACACACGGATGGTCGTGCCGGGCGGCAGTGCGCTGGGCTCGACGTGCAGACGGCCGTCGTCGTCGAGCGCCGCGCGCAGCACGCCGCCGTAGACCGCCGCGGCGACGTCGACGCCGCTGCCGCCGCCCTGTGCTTCACGGTGCGCCTGGCGCGCTCGCTCGAAGAGCGACGCGCGACGCGCCTCGTCGAGCGGCCCGAGCTCGAAGGCCGCGAGCGCCGCCACGAGCAGCGCAGCGCTCGAGCCGAGTCCGAGCTTGCGTGTGCCCTGGCCGTCGGATCGTGGAGCGCGCAGCGCGCTCACGTCGACGTGCGGCGCGAAGGGCAGGTAGCCGAGCTCCACGGCGCGCGCGAGCTCGGCGCCCACGTGCTCCGGGGCGCGCTCGGTGTCGGCGACGGCGTCGCGGCTCACGGCGCAGACGAGCGCGGGTGCACCCCACAGGATCGAGTAGGCGCCCGAGAGCACCAGCTTGCCCGGAGCGCGCGCCTTCACGTCGAGCTCGCCTCCTCGGGCGCGCCGGCGTCGCCGGGGGGAGCCTGCTCGTCGACGAGCGATGCGCCGCGCCCGGGCTCGGTCAGGATCGTCCGCAGCACGCCGGGTACCTCGCGCATCACCGCGGCCACGCGCTCGGCGTGCGCGCTCGTCGTGAGCACCTTGAGGTGCGGGCCGGCGTCGATCGTGCCCCAGCCGGGCAGGCCCGCGCGGCGCTGCCGGCGCAGCTCGGCGAGCGCCTCGAGCGTGGCGCCGCTCCAGTAGACGACGCCCGGATCGGCAGCGATCGCGGCCGCGTGCATGGCGAGCGCGCTGTGCTCGACGGCCTCGCCGAGCCCCTCGAGATCGCGCTCGAGCAGCGCGCGCCTCACGCGAGCGAACATCTTCGGCGCGTGCTCGACCCAGGCCGGAAAGTAGGGGCTCGTGAGCGAGGTGTGGCGCATGCCGTCGCTCGAGCCGACGTCCTTCGCGCCTTCGCGTGTGACCGCCACGACGATGCGCAGATCCCAGTGCTCGGGCGGCGCGAGCTCGCTCGCCGAGAGCGCTTCGTCGCCCTCTTGCCCCGCGCGTAGCTCGACGTAGCCGCCGAAGACGGAGCGCGCAGACGACACGCTCGTGCGGCGAGCGAGATCGCTCAGCTCGGCTGCCGAGAGCTCGAGCCCGGCGGCGCCGGCGGCCGCGACGGCGAGGGCGGCGAAGGCGGAGGCGCTCGAGGCGAGACCCGAGGCCGTCGGGAAATCGTTGTGGCTCACGACATGTGCTCGATGGGCGACGCCGGCGCGCGCGCGCACGCGATCGAGCAGCGAGCTCACGCGTTCGAGCTCGAGGCCCGAGGCTCGTCTGCCGCCGAGCTCGAGCACGTCGGACCCGAGCGAGGCGTCGAAGCTCACGCGCGTGAGCGTGCGCATGCCCTCGAGCGTGACCGAGAGGCTCGGTACCGCAGGCAGGTTGTGCCCGTAGGGGTGCTTGCCCCAGTACTTCGCGAGCGCGATGTTCGGGTGCGCGGCGGCGGTCGCGGTGTGGGGGGCGCTCATCTTTGCGGCTCCGAGGATCGAATGCGGGTGAAGAAGGCCGCGCGGCCCTGAGCGACCCAGCCTCGCACGAGGTGTTCGGCGAGCGCGCGGGCCTCGTCGACCCTCGCGGCCTCGCTCGGGCGCGCGGCGCCGGCGAGCGCGATCACCGCGCCTCCGCCGCCGGATCCGGTGAGCTTCGCGCCGAAGGCGCCGCGGCTGCGAGCCTCCGCGCACATGGCCTCGATCGTGTCGGTCGAGAGCATGAGACCGGCGAGCAGCATCTGGTTCAGATCGAAGAGCCTGCCGAGCTCGGCCGCGTCGCCCGCAGCGAGCGCGCCCTCGGCGCGGTCGACCAAGGAGGCGACCGACGCGAGGAAGCGCTCGAGCACCGGAGGTCGGCGCTCGCCGAGGCGCGCGACCTGTTCGACCATCGCGCGCGTCGACGCGCTCGTGCCGCTGTGCCCCACGGCGAGCCAGAGCTCGTGCTCGCTCGCGACGCGGGTCGCGCCCTCGCCGCGCACGAAGCGCAGGCAGCCCCCGGTGAGCGCGGCGGCGGTGTCGATGCCCGAAGGGTTTCCGTGGAAGATGCCCTCCCAGGCGTTCGCGCGTCGCGCGATCCGCGCCTCGAGCGCCAGCTCCTCGCCGGGCTCGCCGAGCGCGCCTTCGACCGCGCGGGCGATCGCGACGCCGAGCGCCGCAGAGCAGCCGAGCCCGCCTCCGGGAGGCAGCTCCGCCTCCGCCTCGATCCCGAGCGCTGCCCCGGGCTGCGAGCCGGCGCGCAGCAGGGCCGCGAGCGCGCGCGCGAGCTCTGGCGCGCCCTCGGCGTCGCTCGCCACGACCTCGGCGCCGCCGAGCCTGAGCCGGCTCGCTCCGGCAGAGGGCAGCACGCAGGCCCGCGCGCTCGCGCCTCGGTCGATGCCGGCGGCGAGGCCAGGCACGCCGTACACCACGGCGTGCTCGCCGAGCAGGATGACCTTGCCGCCGGCCGAGCCCGTGCCGACGCGCGCGGAGCCGGGAGACGCAGACTCGCCATGTTTCATGGCTTCGCGACCTGCGTCGTGGGCACCCGCCGGACCGCGGCGACCGCGCCAGCCAGCTCCTCGCGGGCGCCTCCGTGGAGCGGCAGACGCGCGGCGAGGCGCGCCGCGCGGTCGCAGAGGGCGGCCTGGCGCTGCTCCACCTCACGGCGGGCGCCGCTCGCCTCGATCGCCCGCTGCGCCCTGAGCAGCGCTGCCGCGGGCGGGTTGCGTCGGCCGAGCACGGCCTCGATCGCGCGCTGCGAGGGCGCGTCGGCGTGCGCGAGCGCGAGCGAGATCACGCTCGTACGTTTGCCCGCGCGCAGATCGCTCCCGACCGGCCGGCCGGCCTCGGCCTCGGTGCCGAACACGCCGAGCAGGTCGTCGCGCAGCTGGAAGGCCACGCCGAGCGGCGCCGCGAAGCGCCGCAGGCTCCCGAGCACGCGGCCGTCGGCGCCCGCGAGCGCCGCGCCCAGCGTGAGCGGGCCCTCGACGGTGTAGCTGCCCGTCTTCAGCGCGTGCAGGGCCTCGATGTCGGCGCCGTGCGCGAGCCCGTCGAGCACCTGCCCGGTGACGACGTCGTCGTGGAAGCGCGCGAGCTGCTGGCACGCAGAGAGCAGCGCGCGCGGCTCGGCGCGCGAGCCGAGCAGCTCCGAGAGCGCCATGCCCCACAGGAGATCACTCGCCAGCACGGCGCCGACCGCCGCTGCGTGCTCGCCCTGGCCCAGCGCGCGCTCGAGCGCGACGTGCACGCTCGGGCCCCCGCGCCGCTCGACGTCGCCATCCATCCAGTCGTCCTGCACGAGCAGGTAGCTCTGCAAGAGCTCGAGCGCGGCGCCCGCGGCGATGGCCGGGCCGAGCGAGGCCCTCGGCGAGACGCCTCGGTAGGCCGAGACCACGAGCGCTGCGCGGAAGCGTTTGCCACCCCGCAGCGAGAGGTCGCGCGCGGCCTCGAGCACGGCGCGGAGCTCCGGTCCGAGGGAGGCGCGCGCTGCGAGTCGCGCCGCGAAGGCCCGCTCGAGGCGCCGCTCTGCGGCCGACTTCGTCCGCCGCAGCAGCCGCTCGAAGGCCCCGGCGCCCGACGCCGCCACGCGTGGCCCCTGGGCCCGCGCGGCGGCGCTGCTCGGGGCGGCTTGGGGCCTCGGTCGTCGGCTCGGCGCGCGCGGCATGGGGCGAGGGATCTAGTCGCCTACCGCGGTCCCGTCCAGGTGAGGCACCTCGGTCCGACGCTGTGCGCCGAGCGGCTCGGCGCGTGGTGGCGCGCTCGGTGGCTCCTTCAGAACTGCCAGCGCAGGTCGGCCGAGGTGGGGCCGATCGCGAGCTCCGGCAGCACCGAGGGCTCCTGGGGCAGCAGGGCCACGTTCTCGACCGGGCGCTTCTTCAGCCCGATGACGAAGAGCGGCACACCCACGCCCGCGCCGACCGCGAGCCCACCGATGGCGAGGCCGATGCCACCCGCACGCAGCTGGTCGTTGCCTTCGTCTTGGCCCTTCGCCGCGCCCACGGCGCCCGCGGCGGCGGCGAGCGCGCCCACGCCCATCACGATGCTGCCCGCGACGATGTAGCCGACCTTGCGCTTCATCTTGGGGCCTTCGCCCACCGGGATCGCGATGGTGGCGGTGCTGCCCTCTTGCTCGAGCAGCACGGTGGCTTCGAAGGGCTCGCCCTTGTCGTTCGGGCCCTCGGCGCGCACGAGCAGCTCACCGGGATCGACGATCATGGGCTGGTTGTATCGATCCGGGGGGACCAGCACTCCGTCGAGCGTCAGCTTGTCGATCTTCGCGCCGGGCGGGACCGTGAGCTGTAGCCGCACGAGCCTCGGTTCGAGCGCCGCGATGCGCTCGTTCGCGACCTTCTCGCGCTCGGCCTGGCCTGCCTCGCGGGTCTTCTCGAGGACCTCCTTGTACTGCTGGTACGCCGAGCCCGTCTTGCCGAGCCGCTCGTTGCAGTCCGCGAGGTTGAAGAGCACGCCGATGCCTGGACGCAGCCGGTAGCTCTCCGTGAGCTTCTTGCACGCCGCGCCGATCTGCCCGGCTTGGACCAGCTCGCGGCCCTCCTTGAAGAGAGCGTCGGCCTGCGCGTTCGCCTCTTCGCCCGCCGCGGGCTGTGTGGTGTCGTCGGCCCAGGCGGGCAGGGCGAGGGTGAGGCCGAGGGCGAGGGCGAGCACGCAGGTGCGCATGCCGTACTTGTATCCGATTCGCGAGCAGTCCCGCGAGAGAGCAGCGGCGCGTCGGACGCGCTGGGAGCACGACGAGGGGGGCTCAGTCCGGTGTGGCGAAGGGGTCGGGTGCGGGCTTCGGCGCGGCGGTGGGCAGAGCGGCGCTCGGCTTGGTCTGGCTCGCGGTGGCTGCGCTCGGCTGGGGCTTGGCGCTCGAGGTGGCGACGGCCGCGCTCGCCGCCGCGGGGCGCGCGGCCGTCGGCGCAGGCGCGGCGCGAGGCGGCTCTCGAGCCGCCGTCGCGGCGGGGGCTGCGTTCGTCGTGGCGCCCT
This sequence comes from uncultured Polyangiaceae bacterium, assembly GCA_938004785.1. Taxonomy (GTDB): domain Bacteria; phylum Myxococcota_A; class Polyangia; order Polyangiales; family Polyangiaceae; genus CALKVW01. Next base: position 18,556 of record CALKVW010000169.1, on the reverse strand, counting down.
GCGCCGCGGAGGCCGACGGCTCCACCTCGGGCGCCGGCTCGTCGGAGGGCGCAGTGTCGTGCGGCGCTGGCGGCGCAGGCTCGGCGCGGGCTCGCGCGCTCGACGCAGCGCCCGCCGAGGGCAGATCGATCGTGAGCGACATCTTGGGCGACGGCACCCGAGAGCTCCGCAAGAGCGCGCCTCCGCCGAGCGCGCCGAGCACGAGCACGGCCACGGCCCCACCGACGATCGCCGGCGTGCGCGAGCCGCGCGCTCCCGTCTGCGTATGCCCCCAGGACTGGCTGGCGTTCGGGCCCTGCTGGCTCAGCTGGCCTGGTCCGAGCGGTGGCTGCGCGGCGCCGCCGCTCTGCGCCGCCGCTGCGCCGAGCGGCGCCTGCGCGGCGCCGCCGCTCTGCGCTGCGGCCGCGCCGAGCGGCGCGGCGCCGCTGATGTGGCCCGGCGAAGCGGCCCCGCCCGACGCGGGCGCGCTTTGGCGCGCGCTGGCCGCCCCACCACGCTGGGCGTAGGCGACGATGCGCTCGATGTGGCTGCGTGAGCGAGGCCCGGCGAAGGGCGCGAGCGCGACCGCGAGCGAGGCGACGTCCTGGAAGCGCTGCGACGGCTCTTTCTGGAGGCAACGCAGCACGACCTCGACGAGGCCCGGCGGCAGATCGCTGCGCATCGCGCGCAGATCCCGCGGCGGCTCCTGCATGATCGCGACGACCAGGCCGGTCATCGTCTCCGCGTCGAAGGGAGGCACGCCGCCGAGCAGCTCGAAGAGGATCGTGCCGAGCGCCCAGACGTCCGAGCGCGCGTCGGCGTCGCGCGTGGAGCGCATCTGCTCGGGTGACATGTAATAGGGCGAGCCCATCACGTCGCTCGTCTTGGTCATGCCCTTGTCCTGGCCGTCGCTGCGGATCTTCGAGATGCCGAAGTCGAGCACCTTGATGCAGGGCGAGTCGTCGACCTTGCGCGTGAGGAAGAGGTTCGCCGGCTTCAGATCGCGGTGCACGATCCCGAGCGAGTGCGCCTCGGCGATCGCCTCCGAGGCCTGCAGCACCCACTCGACGACCTCGTGCCAGGGCTGCGGGCCGCGCGCCTTCACGACGGCCGAGAGGTCGTGGCCGTCGAGGAACTCCATCACCATGTAGGGCAGCCCACCCTCGAGCGTGCCGACGTCCATCACCTTGGCGACGTGCTCGCTCTTGATGCGCACCGCCGCTCGGCCCTCGCGCAGGAAGCGCTCCGTGGCGCCCGCGTGCGCGGCGGCCTCGGGCAAGAGCACCTTGATCGCCACGCGCTCCTCGAGCGCCTCGTGCCTCGCCGCGAGCACGACCCCGAAGCCACCTTCGCCGATGTGGCGCTCCACGCGGTACTTTCCGAGGAGCAGGTCTCCAGGGCGGTACGCGACCTCTTGCTTGCGCTCTGCCATCGTCCGCGCTCCTCGGGTAGCGCTTCGAGGCTACCACGGGCGAGGCGGGCGGCACGAAAGCCCTTCGCGCCGGCGCGAAGCGCGCGGGGCTCAGCGATAACCTTCGGCTTGCAGCGCGAAGAGGCGTGCGTAGCGACCACCCTTCTGCGTCAGCTCCTCGTGCGAGCCCTCCTCGACGATGCTGCCGCCGTCGACCACCACGATGCGGTCGGCCATGCGCACGGTGGGGAAACGGTGCGAGACGAGGATCGACGTGCGGCCACGCGTGAGCTCGCGGAAGCGCTCGAACAGCGCGTGCTCGGCCTGGGCGTCGAGCGCCGAGGTGGGCTCGTCGAGCACGAGCACCTCGGCCTCTTCGCGCATGAAGCTGCGCGAGAGCGCGACCGATTGCCACTCGCCACCCGAGAGCTCGACGCCCTTGTCGAAGTGCCGCCCGAGCTGGGCGTCGAGCCCTTGCTCGAGGCGCGCGACGAGGCGATCGGCGCCGCCTCGATCGACCGCTCGACGCAGGCGGGGCTCGTCGCCGAGGTGCTCGACGCTGCCGAAGCCCACGTTGTCGCGCAGGCTGGTCTGCAGCTCGACGAAGTCCTGGAAGACGACGGCGAAGCGCCGGTAGCGCTCCTGTTCGGGCAGGCTGCGCACGTCGACGCCCCCGAGCAGCACCCGCCCCTCGGTGGGCGCGTAGAGCCCGGTCAGCAGCTTGATGAAGGTCGTCTTGCCGGCGCCGTTGTGGCCGACGAGCGCGAGGCTCTGCCCCGCGGGGATCTCGAGATCGAGGTGACGCAGCGCCCAGCGCTCGGTGCCCGGGTAGCGGAAGGACACGTCCTCGAAGCGGATGCCGCCTCGCGCGCCGCTCGCTCGGTCGATCTCGGGGCTCGAGGCCTCGCGGGCCCGCTCGCCCCGCAGCGCGGCGCCGCTCGGCCGGTCGAGGTATCCGTAGAGGTTCGAGAGGTAGAGGCCGTGCTCGTGCAGGCTGCCGAGCCCCGACAGGAGGCCCATGAGCCCCTGCTGTCCACCCCGGAAGGCCATCGCGTACATCGTGAGCTGGCCGAGCGTGAGCAGCTTCGCCGCCGCCGCGAGCGCCATCGAGGCGTAGGCGCCGTAGTAGACCAGCGTCGCGAGCAGGCTGAGCGTCGTGCCCCAGAGGAAGCGCCGCTTGGAGAGCGCGGCGTCTTCCCGCGTGAAGCGCTCGCTCGTCTCGCGGTAGCGCTCGAGCAGCACCGGGCCGATGCCGAGCAGCTTGACCTCCTTGGCGTGGTCGTCGCTCGCGAGCACGCGCTCGAGGTAGACGAGCCTGCGTGTCTCGGGGCTGCGCCAGTTGCGCATGCGGAAGACGGCGCGCCCGAAGTAGACCTCGGAAGCCGTCGCCGGGAGCGCCGCGAGCCCGAGCGCCAGGAGCGCTACCGGGCTGTAGTGGAAGAGCAGCGACGCGAAGCCCGCCACGGTGAGCGCGCCCTGCACGATCTCGAAGCCCTCGCTGATGACGGCCATGGGCCGGCTCGAGGCCTCGCGGCGGGCGCGCGTGAGCTGATCGTAGAAGCCCGGATCCTCGAAGTCGGCGAGCTCGAGCCCGAGCGCCTTGTCGAGGATCGCGACGTTGACGTCGCGCGCGAGCCGGGCGCCGAGCAGCTGCCGCGAGAGCGCCGCGCCTCGACCCGTCGCGAGCTGCGCGGCGACCAGGGCGAGCTCGACGAGCACCCAGCGCAGGGTCGCCTCTCGATCGGCGGCCACCACGGCGTCGACGAGGCTCTTGCCGATCCACGCGATCGAGAGCGGCAAGAGGGAGGCGAGCGCGGTGAGGGCCAGCAGCGCGTAGAGCGGCGCGGGCGCGCTCCGGTGCACGAGCCCGAGGGCCCGCGGCAAGAGGCGGAGTGTGTCGAGGAGCGCTCGGAGCTTGCCCACGTGGCCGAAGCCGGGGCGAGCGCTGGGCCGCCCCGAGGCGCTCAGCCTCCCACGACGCTCAGGATGCCGCCAACGTCGCTCTTGCCCTCGAGCCACACGTGGACGAACCAGCCGTCCTTGCGCATCACGCTGAGCAGGCGTTTGTCGCCCGCGGAGTCGAGCACGTAGCTTCCGTCGATCTGGCCGGCGCGGGCCCGCACGCGGAAGGCCGCGGCGCGCTCCTCCTCGAGCAGGCCGGGCTCGCCCCAGCGGTCGGTGAGCAGGCCCTCGGGGTCGACGACGATGTAGCCGACCACGCCGGGCAGCTGCGACCAGGGCCGGATCTTCAAGGTCGCCGTGCGCTCGCGGCCCGTGAGCTGCTTCATGCGCGCCCGCCGCGTGGCGGCGACGGTGCTACGGCTGCCCGACTTCGGCGCGTCGCTGTCCGAGGCGTTGCTGCGGCCGAGAGGGCTCTTCGCTTTGGTCTGCATGGTCGACGACTGCACGGGCAGAACCCCCTGGCCGGCTGCGGATCGACGCTCTGTCGATGCGGCGCCTGCCGACCACGCCCTAGCGAGAACCGTGCCACCGAGAAGACGCGAGAATCATTGAGCGCTCGCGGCGCCCGCCTTGCAGGGCTGCAAGGCACGCTTGCGGCGACGCAAAGCACCTCGCCGGTTCGGGGTCTCGAGCTGGCGCCGCCCTCGCCGCGACTCGTGTAGAACGCGGCCCATGAAGCGCAGCTCCCACCTGCTCGCGACGAGCCTCTTCGTATCGCTCTCCCTCGGCTGCCCGGCCCAGGTCGCGCCGCTCGACAGCACGCTTCCACCGCCGGAGTTCGAGACCCGCAAGCACCCGCTGCTCGACGCCACCGCGGGGGCGCCCGAGCCCGCGCCCGCGCCCTCGCTCTCGAGCTTCGATCGCGCGTCCTTCAACCGCTGGGCGGTGCGCGGCAATCTGCCGCTCTATTGGGTGGGTGATCTCGATCGCGACGGCGCGCTCGACCCGGACGAGCTCGCCACCCTGCTGTTCTACGGCCAGGCCCCTCGCTACGTCGAGGCGGGCGCCTTCACCCAGGCCTTCTTCGGCGCGTACCGCGAGCTCGAGGCGCGGCGCTCGTCGCCGGCGCCGAACACTCCGGACGCTCCGCGCCGCGCGCTCGTGGGGCAGGATCTCGACGCGGCGACGCCGATCCTCGTGCGCACCGATCTGCGCGCGGCTCCCGCGGAGGAGCGCGCCTTCGTGCGCCACATGTACGCCGCGGCGCTGGCGATCGACGCGCTGCACGAGCTGCAGTCCGGCGTCGCGCAGGTGCGCGCCAAGGTCGCCGCCGACCCGGAGAGCCAGAGCCTGTTCCGGCGCAACGGCAGCCTCGCCTGCAAGACCCCGAAGCTCGAGAGCGACGCGCGCTGCACCGCCTCGGTCGACGCCACACGCGAACAGGTCGACGTCTACCCGGCGAGCCTGCAGAAGGATCCGAAGTTCTGCGACGCGCTCGAGAAGCACGCCGACGCCAAGGCGCTGCTCACGCCGTTCAGCGTCGTCCGCGAAGAGGGCGGCAAGCTCGTCAGCGTGCCCTACCACCAGGCCTACGCCGAGCCGATGCGCGCCGTCGCGCGGCACCTGCGCGCCGCCGCGAAGGCGCTCGCTTCGCCCGACGAGGGCGCGATGCGCGCCTACCTCGAGGCGGCCGCGCTCGCCTTCGAGACGAACGACTGGCACGCGGCCGACGAGGCCTGGGCGAAGATGAGCGCCACGAACTCGCGGTACTACCTGCGCGTCGGGCCCGACGAGACCTACTGGGAGCCCTGCAGCCAGAAGGCCGGCTTCCACATGAGCTTCGCGCGCATCGATCAGCGCTCGCTGGCGATGCAGGCGCGCCTGTCGCCGCACCAGCAGGCGATGGAGGAGGGCATCGCCAAGCTCGCTGGTGCGCCGTACAGAGCGCGCAAGGCCGGCTTCCACCTGCCCGACTTCATCGAGATCGTCTTCAACGCCGGCGACTCGCGTGGTCCGGTCGGCGCGACGATCGGCCAGAGTTTGCCCAACTGGGGCCCGGTGGCGAACGAGAGCCGAGGCCGCACGGTGGCGATGACGAACCTCTACGCCGACCCGGACAGCCTCGCGGTGCGGCGAGAGCGCGCCTCGACGCTGCTCGCGACCCAGACGCTCGCCAAGGTGACCGACGACCCGAGCGCCGGGCTCTTCTCCACGGTGTTGCACGAGGCAGCGCACAACCTCGGGCCCTCGCACGAGTACGCCGTCGGCGGGAAGAAGGACGACCAGGTCTTCGGCGGCGATCTCGCGAGCATGCTCGAGGAGCTCAAGGCGCAGACGGGCGCGCTGTATTTGCCTGTGCTGCTCCAAGCGCGTGGCGCGATGAGCGCCGCCGAGGTCGAGCAGGCCTGGGCCGACTCGATCGTCTGGTGCTTCGGCCACGTGGCGCGCGGCATGTACACGCCTGGCGGCGCGCGCAAGGCCTACAGCCAGCTCTCGGCGATCCAGCTCGGCTTCTTGATGGACGAGGGCGCGGTCGTCTTCGACCCCGAGGCGGTGGCAGCGAACGGCGTGGACAAGGGGGCCTTCCGCGTCGACTTCGCCAAGATGCCCGCCGCGGTGACCAAGCTCATGAAGGAGGTCGCCGGCATCAAGGCGCGCGGCGACAAGAAGCGCGCGCTCGAGCTCGCCAAGAAGTACGTCGACGGCGCACGCGTACCCCAGAAGCTCATCGAGGAGCGCGTGCTGCGCTTCGCTCAGCCGAGCTTCGTCTACGCGGTCGACGGGCTCGACTGAGGCGAGGGAAGCGCGGGCGGGAGAGCGCCCAGGCCTCAGCCCGGGCCCGCGGCGCGCGCTCGCGGAGCCGCGCCGTAGAGCGCGGCGTGGATGCGCGCGGAGAGCGATCGGCGGAAGGCCTCGTCGCGCTCCTCGGTCGCCTTGCGCCCCAGGCTCTCCCAGAACACCGAGGCGCCGAGCAGGTAGCCGAAGCCCGAGGCGAGCATGTCGACGAGCAAGAGCTCGAGCTGTGCGCGCGAGAGGCGGAGCGGTTCGGGGCCACGCGCGGCGGCCGCCTCGATCGCGTCGGCGACCAGGCGCATGCCCTGCTGCCTTCGCGCGAAGAAGTCCTTCGCGTCGAGCCTTCCGCTGAGCAGCGCCCAGAGCGCGAGGCGCGTGTAGCTCGGCTGGGCCACGGTCGCGAAGAAGTCGTCGACGAGCAGGTCGACGTCGGCGGCGCCTCCGCCCGAGAGGGCCGCGAGGCGCGTGATGAGCCCCGAGCGCATGCGCGCGACGTAGCGTTCGAAGACCTGCTCGACGAGGCCCTCGTAGGTGCCGAAGTAGTGCGAGACGAGCGCGTGGCTCACGCCCGCCTCGCGCGCGACGTCCTTGAGCCCGGCGGCGTCTGGCCCACGGGCGGCGAAGACGCGCTCGGCGGCCTCGAGGATCAAGGCGCGCGCCTCCTCGGGGCTGCGCCGCACGCGCTTGGGCGAGGGGAGAGGCTCGCCTGCGGCGCGCTTCTTCGGGGCCGGCTTCGTTCGGGCTCTCTGCCGCGGGCTCACGGTGGACATGCTCGCGCGTATTGTCATCGTTGACAACGCTCGCGACTGCGCTATTGGTGATCGTGTCAACAAGCGCTGGAGGAGCGACCATGAATGAAGTTGCAGAACCGACGAAGCTCGACCCGGGGCTCGAGGCCGAGGCGCGCGCTGCGAGGGCGGCCTTCTCGGGCAGGCCGCTCGAGCGGATGGGCATCGCGCTCCGAGCGCTCGCGAGGCTCGCGCAGGATCCGAACGACACCTCGCAGGTCTTCTTGCTCGGGCTCAGCTTGAACGCGCGCCGCTTCCCGGAGTTGCTCACGCGCATGCTGCTCGACGACGAGGGGCTGCGCCTCCTGCGCGAGCAGCCGTCGATCGACTCGAGCGCGATCGACTACGACGCCTTGCGTGCGCTGCCGGCCGACACGCTGGGCGGCGCCTACGTGCGCTTCCTCGACGACAACGGCCTCGACCCGGACACCTTCGGCGCGCCGCCGGCCTTGCCGAGCGTGCCGGCCTACGTCGCCAAGCGTCTGCGTCAGAGCCACGACCTCTGGCACGTGGTCACCGGCTACGGGCCCGACGTGCCCGGCGAGGTCGCCTTGCAGGCCTTCACCTACGCGGTCACGCACATGCCGAGCGCGCGCCTCATCGCGCTCACGGGCGTGCTGCGTCACGCCTTGCGTGAGCCTCGCATCGCCGGCATGGCGCTCGAGGGCTACCGGCGCGGCAAGCGGGCCGCCTTTCTCCCGACGGTGCGCTGGGAAGCGCTGCTCGAGCGCCCGCTCGGCGAGGTGCAGAGCGAGCTCGGGCTGAGCTGAGGCGAAGCGCGAGCGCGCAGTCCGCGCGCCACCCGCGTTGCCCCGGCGTGCTTCACGACGGGGCGGTTTTGCGCTCCGCGTGCAGGCCCTGCACGCGGCCAGCCGAGCCGGCTGCGCGTGGCGCACGAGGTATCGCGGGCTTGCGGGCGCACCTCGCCGATCCCGCCCAGGGCGCGCTTCTTGCCGCGCTTTCAGCGCCAGGTGGGCGAGGGCGCCCGACATCGAGGCCGCACGTCCCGCGCTCACCGACCTGAAAGGCGCCGAGCCCCCGGGCTCGGTGAGCACCGAGAGGAGGTGGGTCATGCGAGCCTACCAAGCGCTGGGGGTGGTCTCTTCGGGCCTGTTGCTCTTCGCCGGCGTCGCCTGTGGTGACTCCGACGGAGGCGGCGGCGGGGGAGCCGTGGGCGGCGGCGACACAGGAGGAGGTGGAGGTGGCGACGCGATGATGCTCGAGGTCACCGCCCGCGAGAACACGGAGGAGGGCGCGCCGATCCGGGCCGCGACCTGCGCCGTCGAAGTCGCGGGGCAGGCGCCGATCGAGCGCATCACCGACGAGGAGGGCAACGCGGTGTTCGTGCTCGAGCGCTGGGACGACACGCTGTCGGTCACCTGTGCGAAGTGGCACGTGGGCGCGATGCTCGCGCTGCGCCTGGACGATGCGCCGAATCGCAGGCTCGACGTCTACGTCCCGGTCGACGCGCCGGAGCCCGAGACGGTGACCCTGAGCGGGCGGATCCTGAACCGCACGGCCGAGCACCGCGGCGTCTACATCGACGCGACCGACGGCGTGTCGAGCTGGTTCCAGGAAGCGGCGGACTCCTATCGCTTGGAGGTGCAGAAGAACCGGCCCTTCGCGCTGCTCGCCGTGGAGTTCGAGGTGCTCAAGAACGAGGCCCAGAACGGCTTCACGCAGCACCTCGACGTGTGGACCGTGTCGAAGCACGGCCCGCTCGCCGAGGACACGGTCTGGGACATCGATCTCTCCGTGGAGCGCGTCGAGCCCACCGACCTGCGTGGCAGCCTGCGCCTGCCCGAGAACCCCGCGAGCCGTCTGCGCGCGCCGGATGCGCGTGGACTGCTCTGGGCAGATGGTGAGCGCAACGTGACCGTGGGCTTCGCCGCCGAGTCGCACTTCACACGAGATGGCCGCTTGGCCTATGGGGCGCGCTTCTACGACGGGCTCTTCGACGCCGAGGACGTGATCACCAGGTTCGGCCTGACCGCCGGCGACGCGGGCGCGAGCTTGGTGTTCATCGACGGCTATCCTCCCGCGGGGGCGCAGCTCGAGCAGTTCCTCGACCTGCCCGAGTACCTCCCGAACACGAGCTCCACGGCCTTCGAGGGCGCCAAGCTCCGGTGGAGCGCGCGGGGCGGTCAGGCGAACTTCTACATCGGCCAAGGCGTGGAGCGCGGCGCGATGTTGCAGCTGAGCTGGCCCGACGGCCAACGCGACATCACGCTGCCGACCTTGCCTTCGTCGGGCGTCGGGCTCACCCGCGACGCCACGATCGCAGGGCGTCTCTATCAGGTCGAGCTGGGCGCGGACGGCTGGGCGACCCGCTACGCCTACGGGCCCGAGTTCTATCTCCACCGCTAGTCGCGTGGGAGCGGAGCCCCGCTGGGGGCTCGCTCCCGAGCGGCGGAGCGTCGCGCACGGGCCCTCGGCCCGAGGAGGTCTTCGATGAACGGCCACACGACCGCACCGGCGGCGCTGCTCACGCTCGCGAGCGCCGCCTTCGCCTGCGCGGCGCCGCTCGAGGGCCCGTGGCTCGACGTCGAGCTCGACGAGACGGTCGACGTCGACGTCGAAGCCGACCGCGTGCGCCTGCTCGTCTCGCTGCGCGAGGCGAGCGAGGCGCGCGCCCCGGTCGGGGGCGCGACCTGCTCGGTCGAACGCGCGAGCCGCGTGCCGGTCGAGGCCGAGACCGACGCCGGTGGCCTCGCCGACTTCGAGCTCGACGGCTGGCCCGAGACGCTCTCGGTGAGCTGCGCGCGCAGGCACGTGACGAGCATCGTCGGCCTGCGCCGGAGCGACGTGCCCGACGGCCGCGTCGAGCTCGAGCTGTACGCCGTAGAGCCCGCACCCGCGAGCGTCGCGCTCTACGGGGAGATCCTCGGCAGGCGCAGCGCGACGAGCCACGTCTTCGTGCAGACGAGCGCGGGCGAGCAGCGCTTCGAGGGCTGGGGCGCAGAGCGCTACGCGCTCCGCCTGAGGCCAGGCGTGGCGTTCTGGCGTGTGGCGATCGAGACCGAGCGCGCCCGCAGCGAAGGCGCGAACGGCCACGCACGCGCAGTCCTCGGCTGGGCGTTCGTCGCGCATCGGCCGGTCTGGGCCGACACCACGCAGGCGCTCGAGCTTGCGGAGGGGGCGCGCCAGCTACGCTACGTGGAAGCCAGCGTGGGGCTGCCCACGGCGCCGGGCACCGTGCTGCGCGCGCCGGGCTTCGTGGGCAGGCTGTGGACCGAGCTCGAGTCTGGGGCCTCGCCCTTGCTCGTGGGGCTCGCGGTCGAGAGCCGCTTCGACGGCGAAGATCGCCTCGCCCTGCGAGCCGCCTACGTCGATGGTCTCGGCGCCTCGAGGGATCTGCGCACGCGCATCGAGCTCTCCAACCCGGACGCGCCGCAGTACGGCAAGAGCGAGCTGTGGCTGCGCGGCGCGCTGCCCGAGGGAGCGCTCGACGCCCGCCTGCTCGAGCAGCCCGAGGTGCTCGAGCCACGCAGCGAGGTGCCGCTCGAAGGCACACGCCTCGGCTGGAGCGCCGAAGGTGGGCAGCCCACACGGCTCGAGGCCTGCGACGAGGGCTGCGTGCACCGCGTCGACGTGCGCTGGCCCGAGGGCCGTAGCGAGGTCGTGCTGCCGAGCCTGCCCTCGCGCGGCGTGGCCCTGCGCGAGGGGCGCGTGCGAGGCGTGCTCGTGAGCGCCGACGCTGAGGCGGGCGGCGCGCTCCTGCGCCGAAGCGAGAGCTGGCAGCTCGTCTTCGAGCGTTGATCTTTGCGCGGGCACCCCTCGCGCAGGGGAAGAACGCCGACGCAGCGCTTTCACGCGTGCTGCAGCGTCTGCACGCGTGTCTCGTGCTCGCGTGCGAGCCGCGCTCGTGGTTCCGCGGGCTTGTCGTGTGTGGGTGCTTGTCGCCGCAAAGGAACGCGTCTTGCTAGGAGAGGGGGGCCAGGTGAGCGCAGACGCTGCGACGCCTTCTTGCCGTGGTTGCCTGCTTCCTCCTGTGCACTCCCAGCGCCCGGCCCAGAGCTCGGTCGCCACGAGAGGAGGTGGGTCATGAACACGCTACGACGAGCCTCGCTGGTCTCGATGGGCCTGCTCATGGGTCTGGCCGTCGGCTGCGCCGACGAGTTCACGCCTGGCGATCTCATCGATATCGACGTCACCGACCCGGTGGCGCCCGAGATCACGCCGGCCCTCGTGCCGGTCGACTTCGAGGTGCGCGCGCTGAGGGCCGACGGCGGGGCGCCGCTCGCGGGCGCACGCTGCGCCGTCGAGCTCGAGAGCGGCAAGTACCTCGAGCGACTCACGAACGCCGAAGGCGTGGCGCTCTTCGAGCTGCGCGCCTGGCCGAAGACGCTGGCCGTCACCTGCGCCAAAGGGGCACGGGGCGAGCTGGGTCGGCCTGCGGCGCGACGACGTGCGCGACGATCGCCTCGACGTACGCATTCCGATGGACACCGTGCCGCTGAGCGGCGTGCGCATCGAGGGCAGCATCCAGAACGCCGGGCCGTCCGGCAGCTTCCACCTGGTACAGGCCACGACGCAGCTCTCGGAGTCCTTCGAGAGCAAGGCGCTCGAGTACCAGCTCACGGTGCGGCGCGGCGAGCCCTTCGGGCTGCTCGCGCTGAGCTACACGCTGCCTCGCAGCTGGGGGCCGAACGAGTTCGCGCTCGACATCGGCGCGTGGGGCGCGTGGTCGCACCGCCCGATCGAGAAGAGCGCCACGATCGACTTGGATCTGAGCGACACGATCCAGCCGACCATCTCGGCAGGGCATCTCTCGCTGCCGCCCGCCTACGGAGGCCTGAGCCCCCTGCGCGACGCGTCGATGTGGGGCCGCGCGGTGGTGTTCCCCAAGGAGCGGTACGGCTCGGTGCTGCTCGGCCTGGCGACCGAGACCGACTTCGGGCCGGGCGACCGCATGTACTACACCGCGGAGAGCTTCGAGGGCTTCTACGCCGACGAGGACGTGCTCACGCAGTTCATGGTGACGAGCCGCGATCGGCCGAGCTCGCCGTACAGCATGGTGCTGCTCGAGGGTTACCCTCCGATGGGCACCGTGCATCACACCTTCCTCGAGCCACCCACGCTGCTCGAGCCGAAGGCGAAGGTCGCTCTCGAGGGAGCGGTCGTGCGCTGGGCCGCCGAGGGCGTCGAGCCGAACGCCCTCCTGGTGGAGGATCTCGAGGGCAACCAGCTCTGGGTGAACTGGATGCACGGTTCGGATCAGATCGTCGTCCCGAGGCTGCCCACGCGTGAGCTCGCGCTCACCGATCGGGCGCTCGAGGGTCGTCTGTTCCGCTTGGAGACCGGCGCGCTCGAGGGCTTCTACGAGCGCGTGTCCGCGTCGAAGGTCATGCGGTTCAGCCGCTGAGTGCGGCGCCCACCCTCGCGGGTGGCCACCGATGGGAGGTGGGTCATGAGAGCCACACGAAGAGCTTCGCTGGTCTCACTCGGAGTGCTCGCCTTCGCGGCGCTCAGCTGCGCGGAGGGTGACACGGGCGGGCCCTTCGACGGCGAAGGGGGAGGACCGAGCTTCGAGCCGAACCTCGTGCCGATCACCTTCGAGGTGAGGGTCCGACAGGCGAACGCCTCGGGTGGGCCGCTCGCGGCTGCGCGCTGTGCGGTTCAAGTCGAGGGCGGTGAGGCCCTCGAGCGCACGACGGGGCCCGACGGGGCCGCGATCTTCGAGCTCGAGTCCTGGTCCGACACCCTGTCGGTCAGCTGCGTGAAGCACCACGGCACGAGCTGGATCGGCCTCAGGCGCAGCGAGCTCGCACACGACGGCATCGAGCTGTACGTGCAAGGCGAGGAGCCTCCCAGGCGTGGCCCCACGCTGAGCGGCGCGATCGACAGCCCGGGCGCGGCGGGGGAGTACCGGCTCGTCCAGGCCACGAACCAGCTCGCCGGGCCTTACGAGGGCCAGAAGGAGAGCTACACGCTGTCCGTCGAGGACGGCGTGCCCTTCGGCATCTTCGCGGTGCGCTTCGAGGTGCCGCGCAAGCTCGAGCCGAGGCGCCATGCCGTGCACACGCTCGGCTGGTCCGCCTGGTCGCACCGGCCCGTCACCGAGGACACGGTGTTCGACCTCGACCTCGCCGAGCCCGTCTCGCCGGCCGTCGCCCGCGGCAGCATCTCGCTGCCCACGAGCGAGACCGGCCTCGCGAGCCCGCTCGTCGAGGCGTCGACGTGGGGACGCGCCTTCGTATACCCCAAGGCCGCGCCTGGCGAGGTGCTGCTCGGCTTCGCGACCGAGACGCTTCTCTCGGTCGACGCGCCTTGGCTGCGCCCCGCGATGCACTACACGACCGAGAGCTACGAGGGCTTCTACGCCCCGGAGGACGTGTTCACCGAGCTCGTGCTCGAGGGCAAGGACCCGGCGGCGCCCTACAGCATGATCACCATGGATGGCTACCCGCCGAGCGGAGCGCTCCACGAGCGCTTCCTCGACGTGCCCATGGTGATCGAGCCGAAGGAGGTCGTGCCGCTGCGCGGCGCGGTGCTCCGGTGGGCGCCGGAGCAGGAGCAGCCCAACGCCTTCGTGGTCGAGGACGCCTACGGCGCCACGCTCACGGTGGTCTGGGCCGACGAGCGCAGCGAGCTCGTCGTGCCCGATCTGCCGGTGCGCTGGGCGCGCGCGCTGGCTGCGCCCGTCACGGGTCGCCTGATCCGCGTCGAGCAGGGCGAGCGCGTCCCGACGAACACACGCTACGCCGCTTCGCGTGAGCTCGAGTTCCGCCGTTGAAGACGGCGCTGTCGAGCGCGGGGCGAGGCTCCGCTACACGAGCGCGAGCACCCAGCGATCCCACTGGGTGTCGCGCTCGTGCACGCGGATGCGCACCTCGTCGCCGGTGCGCGCGACGATCTCCTTCGTCTTGCCGTCGCGCAGGAGCGCGCCGTGACCCTCCGAAGCGAGGAAGACCCCGCCTCGCAGCCGGCCGAGATCACGCAGGTAGACCTTCACGTCGAGCGGGGGCTCGTCGAGCTGCACGTAGAGCTTGCCGGTGGTGATGCCCATCACGGTGCCGGTGAAGACGGGGCGCTCCTCGAGCGGCTTGTCGGCGCCCTTGCCGAGCAGCTCGTCGATCACGAGACGGCTCACCAGGTCGTTGGCCTTGCGCTGCCTGTCGCGCGAATCGTTGGCCGAGACGACGACCGCTTCGCGCAGCGCGAGATCGCTCGCGGGGCTCTGGGGCGAGAGCTCGCCGACGAGCTCGAGCAGCTCCTTGTGCACGAAGACGCCGACCAGCTCGCGCATCGGCGCGCTGAACCGCGCGTAGACCTCGGCGCCCACGCCCACGTGCTGGAGCGGTTCGGTGGTGTAGGCGGAGCGCACGTTGGCCATCACGGCCTGACGCTCGAGGGCCTTGGCGAGGCGCTCGTGCGGGCCGCTCGCGGGCAGGCGCGCGAGCCACTCGCGCAGCGCGCCGTCGAGCGCGTAGCCCCAGGCGTGCGTGTCGAGCCCGTGCGCGCCCGCGACCGCGTAGGAGAGCTTCGAGAGCGCCTCGAGCTTCGCCGGATCGGGCCCCGGGTGGGCGCGGTAGATCGGCTGCAGGTGCGCCGAGCTGCTCTCGGCGAGCAGGCGGCCGCCCTCGCGGTTGGTGAGCAGGGAGATCTGCTCGCTGTACAGCTCGATCATGTCGCGCACGCTCTCGGTGGCGACGAAGGCGAGGCCGCCCTCGCCGGAGATCAACGTCTCCACCGAGCGCCTACGGTAGGCGACCACGTTGCGCAGCTCGGCGTTCGCGAGGCAGGCCTCGCCCGCGCCGCGCAGATCGAGCAGCGAGCGTGCGAAGTCGGTGCCGGCGATCGGGCTGGTCTTCGGGGCGTCGTAGAAGGCCTGGACGTCGGCGAAGCTGAGCTTGGCGCGGCTGTGGATGCGCGCGCGCTCGATCTGCGTCTCGAGGGTGCGGCCTCGGCTGTCGATGCGCATGACGAAGACGAGCGCGCGGCGATCGACCCTGGGGTTGAGCGAGACGAGCCCCTCGCTGAGCGCGCGCGGCAGCATCGGCACGGCGAAGCCCGGTAGGTAGATGCTCGCGCCGCGGCGCATGCACTCGGCGAAGAGCGCGCTCTCCGGCGGCACGAAGTGCGCGGCGTCGGCGAGCGCGTAGCGCACCACGAAGGAGGCGCCGATGCGCTCGACGTGGACGGCCTGATCGAGGTCCATCGCGGTCGGTCCGTCGATGGTGACGAAGGGCAGGTCGGTCCAGTCGACGAGGGTCTCGTCGTCGATACCCGGATCGGCCTGGAGGCGCAGGACCTCGGCCTCGACCTCGTCGCTGAAGCGAGGGCGCAGGCCCAGCTCGTCGGCCACGCCGTAGATCTTGGCGCGCGCCGTGCCCGGCCTCGCGAGCACGCGACCGACGCGCAAGCGCCCGCGCTCGAAGCTCGCGCGCACGATGGCGCCCTCCTCGAGCTCGGTCTTGCCGGTGCGCGCGGCGGGCTGGAAGAGCTCGGGCTCGCCGATCGGGCGGAGGCCGCGGCGCTCGACGAATGCGAGGACGGGTTCGGTCATGGCGCGCGGAGCCTACACCAGGCGAGCCGGCGGGGCCCGTGGGCGCCGCGCCGCGCCGGCTCAGTAGAGCCGCGAGGCGTAGAGCAGCACGTAGGCGACGATGAGCGTCGCGGCGAGCACGTCGAGCAACACGCCGATGCGCATCATCGTCGGCAGGCGGATGTAGCCGCTCGCGAACACGATGGCGTTCGGCGGCGTACCCGCGGGCAGGGCGAAGTCACAGCTCGCGGCGAGCACGGTCGACGACAGCACACGCAGATCGGGCGGTAGCACGTTGAGCGCGACGTTCACCGCGGCCGTGTTCGACGCGATCGCGGTGAGGAACACCGTGGCGAAGCTCGCGATGGCGACCTGCGCCCCGAGCGACATGGTCGCGACCGGCGCGAGCGCGCGCGTCATCGTCGCGCCGAAGCCGCCCGCCTCGATGCCGGCGGCGAGCGAGAAGCTGCCGCCGAGCAAGAGCAGGGTGCCGAAGGGCATGCGCGCGAAGCTCCGCAGCGAGAGCGAGCGCCCGACGAGCAGCACCGCCGCGGCCGCGAGCGCGACGGCGGCCTCCCAGTGTTTGCTCTGCATCTTGAAGCCGCTCGCCTCGAGCACCCACGGCGCGAGCTCTCTCCGGATGGGATCTCCGAGCGTCCACAGGATCGCCGTCGCCGCGAAGACGAGCGCGACCGCGAGCTCGTGGCCACGCAGCCTGCCCAGCGCGGCGAGCTCGGCGCGCAGGAGGCCCTCGCCAGGGCCGCGCTCGGCGCCGTCGGCCTTCGCGTGGCGCCAGAGCACTCCGTAGACCACGGGCAGCATGAGGACGACGAAGGGCAGCCCGAGCAGCGCGTAGCGCAAGAAGCCCATCTCGAGGCCGAGCTTGTCCTCGACGAAGCCGCAGAAGATCGAGTTGGTGCCCGAGCCCACCTTGGTGCCGATGCCGCCGACGTTCGCTGCATAGGCGATGGCGAGCATGAGCGCGGTGCCGAGCTCGCGCACCGGACGGCCGAGGGCCTCTTCGAGCTGGCGCAGGAGCGCCACGCCGATGGGCACCATCATCACGGCGGTCGCGGTGTTGCTGATCCACAAGGAGAGCGTGGCCGTCGCGACGATCACGCCGGCGAGCAGCCGCCTCGGCTCGGTGCCGATCGCGAGCATGATGCCGAGCGCGATGCGTTTGTGAAGCTTGCGCTGCTCCATGCCGGCGCCGATCGCCATGCCGCCGAGGAACATGAAGATGTAGGCGTCGACGTAGGGCTCGGCGGCGGCGCCGAGGCCGCCGAGCACGCCGCGGCCGTGCACGCCGAGCAGGGGAAAGAGGACGAGCGGCGCGCAGGCCGTCCACGCGATCGGCAGGGCCTCGGTGAGCCACCAGATCGCCATGAGCGCCGCGACGCCCGCGGCGAGCGCGGGGCGGCTGCCGTAGCCGGGCACGTCGTGCAGCCCCGAGGGCACGAGGGCGATCGCGGCGAGCGCGCACAGGCCCAGCGCGAGGCCGACGCGCCTGCGCGTGCGGCCCTCCTCGGGCAGGCTGAACTCCTCGCTCACGGCGCCGATGATCCGACGAGCTGCGCCGCCGCGTCGACCACGAAGCGCGCCTCCCGGGGCGGCTCGCCGCGCCGGGCTTGCCGGCGCGCCGCGCTCACGCGCATGCTCCGGCCCGTGCCGGCCGACGTGAGCGTGCTCATGCCCTACCGCGACGCGGGCCCCACCGTGGCCGAGGCGCTCGAGAGCGTGCTCGCCGAGGGCGTCGTGGCCGAGGTCGTCGCGGTCGACGACGGCTCGAGCGACGAAGGCCCCGCGATCGTGGCGGCGATCGCGCGGCGCGACCGGCGCGTGCGCTGCCTGCGCACCGAGGGACTCGGCGTCGCCGGGGCGCTCGCACTGGGCTGGCGCGAGCTCCGCCACGAGCTCGTGGCGCGCATGGACGCCGACGACGTCTCCTTGCCCGGGCGCATCGAAGGCACGCGCGCGAGGCTGCTCGGCGATGCGCGTCTGGCCGCGGTCGGTACGCGCGTGGAGGCCTTCCCCGAGCCGGGCGCGGGGCTCGTGCGCTACGTCGACTGGCTCAACGCGCTCACGACCCCCGAGGAGCACGCGCGCGACATCTTCGTGGAGGCGCCGCTCTGCCACCCCTCGGTCATCCTGCGCCGCTCGGCGGTCGAGGCCGTGGGCGGCTACGTCGACATGCCCTGGCCGCAGGACTACGACCTCTGGCTGCGGCTGGTCGCCGCGGGCTGGGGGCTCGCCAAGCTGCCCGAGACCCGGCTGCGCTGGCGGCACCTCCCCACCCGTGTGAGCTTCAACAATCCGCGCAACGCGCCCGAGCGGCTCGTGCTCGCTCGCGCTCGCTACCTCGCGCCGTTGCTCGCCGAACGCCCTGCCTTCCGCATCTGGGGCGCGGGCGACACGGGCAAGGATCTCGCGCGCGCGCTCGAGGCCGAAGGGGCCTTCGCGGAGGACTTCGCCGACATCGATCCGAAGAAGCTCGGCCGCCTCGCCAGGGGCAGGCCCATCGTGCCGGCCGAACGAGCGCTCGAGGAGGGCCTCTTCGTCGTCGTCGCCGTGGGCACGCAGGGCGCGCGCGCGGTCGTGCGCGACCGGCTCGTGGCCGCGGGCAAGGTCGAGGGGCTCGACTTCGTCTGCGCGGCTTGAGGCGCCCCCCGTCTCGACCGGGGGGGCGAGCGCGCTCGACAGCGCTTCAGGGGGCCGCTACCCACGCGCGCATGAGCACCGCCATCGTCCTCTCCTACGCCGGCTGCGGCACCTGCAAGAAGGCCCTGCGCTGGCTGACCGAGCACGGCGTCGCGCACACCGTGCGGCCCATCGTCGACGAACCGCCGAGCGAGAAGGAGCTCGCGCGCTGGGTGCCGGCGAGCAAGAAGCCGCTGAGGAAGTGGCTCAACACCAGCGGTCAGAGCTACCGCGCGCTCGGCAAGGCCGCCGTCGACGCCATGAGCGAGGCAGAGCTCGTGGCGGCGCTCGCCGCCGATGGCAAGCTCGTGAAGCGCCCCGTGCTCGTGCTCGGCGCGCGTGTGCTCACGGGCTTCGACGAAGCCGAGTACGCCGCGCTCTTCGGAGCCTGAGGCGCGCCCGGCTGTTCTGGCTCAGCGGCCCCGCGGGGGCATTCGGCCCCCGCTCAGCGGCCCCGCGGGGGCATTCGGCCCCCGCTCAGCGGCCCCGCGGGGGCAT
>CALKVW010000168.1 GCA_938004785.1 uncultured Polyangiaceae bacterium | reverse complement strand
GTGGTGGAGGGCTCGGGCTCGCTCGAGCGCGTCGTCGTGTGGCCGGGAGCGCGCGCCGTGGCGCCCCTGGCTGACGCGGTCGTCACGCCCTTCGAGCTCGTCTCGGTGCCGCCCGGCTCGTCCTGAGCCGGCCGATGGACGCGCGCGGCGGCGGCGCGCCCCCCCGTTCGGCGACGCGAGCTCAGCGAGGGAAGACGCTCTCGACGCGCAGGGCCGCGCCTCCGCCCACGAGCTCGCCGCCGAGCACGAAGAGCGTGCCGTTGGGCGCGGGCGCGACCGTGGCGCCGCTCCTGCGCTCGCGCAGCGGCAAGGCTCGCACGGGCGGCGAGGCGGTGGGCTCGAGCTCGAACAGCAGGGTCTCGCCGTCGTCGCCCTCTCCCGCGAGCAAGGTCGTCGTCGCGGCTTCGTAGCCGAGCCCACGCGAGGCGAGCGCCGGCACCGCGAGCTCGTCGAGCACGGTGGGTACGCAGCTCGCGATGCAGTCGAGATCCAGCGTGCGCGTCGGCGCGGCCACGCCGGCGAGGCGACCACCTGCGAGCAGCACGACGCCACCGCCGGCGAGCGCGACCGCAGCGGCGCCGGTGGTGGCGTCGCTCGCGTAGGGCAAGGGCTGCGTGCTCGTTCCGTCGCTCGACACGAGCTCGGCGCCTGCTCCGAGCGCGCTGCCCCCGGTGACCACCAGGCCGCGGGTCGCGACGAAGCTCGCACCCGCTCGGCTCCGGGCGGTGCCGAGGGAGGCGGCGGCGAGCCCACCCGCTTCGTCGACCACGAGCACGGCGCTCGTCGGCGCGCCGTCGCGCGTCGCGCCGACGACGAAGCTCAGGCCCGCGAGGCCGTCGATCGTGCGGCCGCCCGCCACGTCGGCGAAGTCGAGGCCGGGCGGCGCAGCCGCCTCGCTGCTCGTGCCCGTCGACAGATCGACCCAGCTCGCGCCCGAGGCGTCGATGAGCAGCACCGAAGATCCACGCACGACGAGCGACGCGGCTCGTCGAGGCAGCGCGCCGCCGGTGGCGCCTCCCCAGGCGAGAAGGTCGTAGAAGGCGCTCGAGGCTCGGTCGACCTCGGCGCCCGAGGCGTCGAGCGCGCGCTCTCCGCCGGAGAGCAGCACGTAGCGCTCCCCGAAGATCGCGGCGGGCGCACGCAGGTGCGACACCGAGAGCGCGCCCGGCGGCCTGGCGCTCTCACCGAGGCGCTGCAGGAACAGCGGCAGCTCGACGCCGGCGTCCGCGTCGATCGCGCCGATCGGCACGGTCACGCTGCGCCCGCGCGCGACGAGCTGGCCTCCGGCGTCGAGCCCGCGCAGCTCGAAGTCGAGCAGCTGCGTGGAGGGGACCTCGCCCAGGTCGAAGCTGCCGCCCGGCGGGGCCGACGCGGTGCGCAGGATCTCGCCGTCCGGCGAGCTGGCGACGATCTCGATCGTGGCCACCGCAGGCGCGCGCGACAGCGCGTCTTCCTCGTGGCCCGGCGTCACCACGAGCGAGAGCGTCATGGGCTCGCCGCAGGCCGCGAGCGCGCCGCACAGCAAGGCTGCGCCGAGCCGAGGGGAGGAGCCGAGGCGGGACATCGCGCGAGAGACTAGTCGATCCCTCGCTCGAAGCCCCACCAGCGCGCCCCGCCTTGGTGTAACGGTCCCGACGCCGTGCTGCACGCCGCTCGCATCCGCGCTCCGGCCGACCCGCTCGCGATCGCCGCGCGCGTGGCCCAGCGGCCCGGGCTCACGGTGCTCGCGTCCACCGAGCCGGGGCGCGCCTTCGGGCGCTACTCCTACGTGGGCTGGGATCCCGTCGGCAGCTCGCGCGCGCTCGACCCACTCGAGGGAGCGCCCGCGCTCGAGCGAGGCGAGCTCGAGCACGTGCCGCGCTTCGTGGGTGTGCTGCCCTACGAGGCCTTTCGTGGGCTCGAGCGCCCTCGCTGGACGAGCGAGGAGCGCCGCGCCGAGCCGCTGGTGCGCGACGTGGAGTGGATCGAGCTCGGCGCGATGGCGGTCGTCGACCACGAGCGCGGCGAGGTCTACGCGGTCGCGCGCAGCGAGCCCGAGGCCGTGCGCGCCGCCGCGCTCTTCGACGGAGCGGCGCGCGGCGAGGTCGAGCTCTCCCTCGAGGCCGAGGACGCCGAGTCGCTCGCGCTGCACCAGACGCGCATCGAGCGCGCCATCGAGCTCGTCGTGGCGGGTGACCTCTACCAGGTGAACCTCGCGCGAGCGATCGAGCTCTGCGTCCGTGGCGCAGGCGGCGCCGCGCCCGACGGACGGGTCTACCTCGAGCTCTTCGCGCGCCTCTCGGGAGCCTCTCCGACGCCCTTCGGCGCCTTGCTCTCGCTCGCGTCGGGTGCGCGTGTGCTCTCGACGAGCCCCGAGCTCTTCCTCGACGCGCTGCCCGACGCCTCGCGCTCGAGCTTCAGCGAGCTCTCGACGGAGCCCATCAAGGGCACCAGGCCGCGGGCCCCAGACGCCGCCGTCGATCGCGCGTTGCGCGAGGAGCTCGACTCCGACCCCAAGGAGCGCGCCGAGCTCAGCATGATCGTCGACGTCGAGCGCAACGATCTCGCGCGGGTCTCGATCCCGGGCTCGGTGCGCGTCGCGGGCGAGCCGGAGGTGCAGAGCTTCCGCACGGTGCATCACCGCGTCGCGCGGGTGAGCGGCAGCGTGCGCCCCGGCGTATCGCGCGCGGAGGTCCTCGCGGCGCTCTTGCCCTCCGGCAGCGTGACCGGCGCTCCGAAGGTGCGCGCGATGGAGGTCATCGGAGCGCTCGAGCCGCGCCGACGAGGCCTCTACACCGGCGCGCTGGGCTACCTCGCGCACGGCGGAGCGCTGCGCCTCTCGATGGCCATCCGCTGCGCGGTGTTCGACGCCTCGGGGCGAGGCGAGTACCTCGTCGGAGGAGGCGTCGTGGCCGACTCGGATCCTTCGCGCGAGGTCGAAGAGACCCGCTGGAAGGCCTCGCAGATCAGCCAGGTGGCCGAGCGCGCGGCGCAGGGCGGGCCCGGTGTGCGCAGGATGTAGGATACTGTAGTTCGAATTCTTGGCCGATTCGAGTCGGCCGACGTATCGGAGGAAACAGGCAATGGGCGTCTACGAGCAGGTCCGGACACTACTCGACTCGGCGATCGGTCACTTGGTCGACCGCGGCGAGCTCCCGCGCGAAGCGAGGTCGCTGGGCTACGCGGTCGAGAAGCCCAAGCGCCCGGAGCACGGCGACGTCGCCACGAACGCGGCGATGGTGCTCGCGAAGCCCGCTGGCAAAGCGCCGCGCGCGATCGCCGAGGCGCTCGCGGCCGAGCTCGGCGGCAAGGCCGGCGTGCGTACGGTCGAGATCGCCGGACCGGGCTTCCTCAACCTGCGCCTCGACCCGGCGCTCTACCAGGCCGTGCTCGCCGAGGTGCTGCGCGCCGGCGCGGGCTACGGGCGCGCGGCCTCCGGCACGGGCGAGCGCATCCTGCTCGAGTTCGTCAGCGCCAACCCGACGGGCCCGCTGCTCATCTCGCACGGTCGCGGCGCGATCCTCGGCGACGCGATCGCGCGCCTGCTCGAGGCCGCAGGGCACCGCGTGGTGCGCGAGTACTACGTGAACGACTTCGGCAACCAGGTGCGCCTGCTCGCCACGAGCGTGCGCGCAGCCGCGAAGGGCGAGCCTGCCCCGGAGGGCGGCTACGGCGGCGACTACGTGAAGGAGCTCGCCGACTACCTCGTGAAGCACCAGCCGGAGCTCTTCGAGAGCGACGACGACGGCACGCTCGCGCGCTTCGCGATCACGCGCGTGCTCGACGGCGTGCCCGGCTCCAGCGCGCTGCCCGGGATCAAGAACACGCTCGCCGGCCTCGGCGTGCGCCACGACGCCTTCTACTCGGAGGAGAGCCTGCACCGCTGGGGCCGCGTGGCCTCGGCGCTCGCCGAGCTCGATCGCCGCGGCTACCTCGAGCAGAAGGACGGCGCGCTCGTCTTCCGCTCGACCGACGAGGGCGACGACAAGGACCGCGTCGTCAAGAAGACCGACGGCTACTACACCTACTTCGCGAGCGACATCGCCTACCACGCCGACAAGGTCGCGCGCGGCTACGACCGCCTCGTGACGATCCTCGGCGCCGATCACCACGGCTACGTGCCGCGCATCCGCGCCGCGCTCGTCGCGCTCGGCCTGCCCGCCGAGAAGAACGAGGCGATCCTCTACCAGCTCGTGAACCTGCTGCGCGACGGCAAGCCGGTGCGCATGGGCAAGCGCCTCGGCAACCTCATCACGATCGAGGAGGTCGTCGACGAGGTGGACGAGACGATGCAGCGCAAGGGCGCCGGCGCCGACGCGCTCCGCTACTTCTACCTCGCGCGTCGCGCCGACGTGTCGATCGACCTCGACATCGAGATCGCCAAGAAGGCCTCGCTCGACAACCCCGTCTTCTACCTGCAGATGGGCTACGCGCGCCTCTCGTCGATCCTGCGACGCGCCAAGGAGGCCTGCGGCTTCGAGGTTCCGCTGCACAGGCCAGACCTCGCGGCGAGGCTCACGCACCCGGACGAGCTCGCGATCCTCGGTCACCTCGGGCGCTTCCCCGAGGTGCTGCGCGAGGCGAGCGAGCGGCGCGAGCCGCACCTGGTCGTCTACTACGTCCAGGAGCTCTCGCAGGCCTTCCAGAGCTACTTCACGCGCCTCAAGGCCGAGAAGGATCCGATCCTGCCGCCCGCCACGCTGCTCGCCGAGCCGGGCTGGGAGGCCTCGTGGGATCGCGACAAGACGCTCGCGCGTCTGCTCTGGATCGAGGCGATCCGCACCACCTACGGAGCCGGGCTCTCGCTGCTCGGCATCACCGCGCTCGAACGCATGGACAGGCTCGAGAAAGACTCGGAAGGGCACGACGCATGAACACCAGCCGCCAGGATCAGAGCCAGCTCAAGAACCTCGACGACATCCAGGAGTCCGACGGGCCGCAGCGCTCGTCGCGCCTCGGGGCGCTCTTGCTGGCTTCGCTCGGAGGTGCGTGCATCGTGCTCTCGAGCGTGGTCCTGATGAAGAAGCCGGTGAGCGAGGCGAGCGGCGCCGTCGACCCGCTCGGCGCGCTCGTCGAGAAGTCGCGCTCGCAGCCGCAGGCCGCTCCGAACGATCGCCCGGGGATCGACGTGACCTTCCCGGGCCTGCTCGCCGGCACCGATCGGCCGACGACGGCGCTCGAGGCGGTGCGCGGCGCGGCGCCGGCCGCGCCCGAGCAGGACGAGGAGTTCCAGCTCCCGCCCGGCCACCCGACCGCTCCGCCGGCCGCCGCCGATTCGCTGCCCGTCGTGCCGCTGCCGGCTTCGCAGATCCTCGCCGCCGCCGGCAAGGAGCTCGTCCCGCACGCCGACTCGCTCACCACGATGGCGCGCCAGGTCTCCCGCGAGACGGGCGCCGAGGTCGAGGCCGGCGCGCCGGGCGGCTTCCAGCTGCAGGTGAGCAGCTTCAAGAAGGCCGAGGAGGCCGAGGCCTTCGCCGCCGCGCTGCGCCGACGCGGCCACCGCGCCTACACCGAGTCGGCCGAGGTGAAGGGGCGAGGCGTGTGGCACCGCGTGCGCGTCGGCCCCTTCAAATACAAGCGCTCCGCGGAGATCTACCGGCAGGAGTTCGAGGCGAAGGAGCGCATCGTGACCTTCATCGTCAGCCCGCCGAAGACGAAGGTGCGCGTCGCCCAGGCCGAGCTCTCCGCCGGCGACGAGTGAGCACGCGCGCGTCGTAGCGCGCGCGCCCGCCGGGCCGCGCGCCCGCCCTCAGCCCTCGCGGAACCAGACCGTGCTGCCGGTCTTCGTGTGCGCCTTCCAGAGGTGCTTGGCCTCGAGCACCGTCTGACGGCTCTTGTGCTCGAGCTCGGGCGTGCTCTTGATGATCGTGATCTTCTCGCTGCTCTCGGCGCCGAAGAAGGTGATGGTGTCGCCGGGCTCGAGCACGAGCCCGCTCGGCCAGTCGGCGAAGCTCGCCGTGGCGGTCTCGTCGATCTTCACCGTCTTGCGCTGACCGTTCGGCTCCACGCGCACCGACTCTTCGGTCACGGTCACGCGCACCTTCGCCGTGCGGCCGTCGCGCTCGAAGACCTCGACGCGCGCCATCGTCAGCACACGCACGCCGGGCGGCAGGCTCGGGTTCTTCACGCGCGTCTTCTGGAACTTGGCGCGCACCACGCTCGTGAGATCTTCCCGGCGCTTCTCGATGGAGGCGACGCGCTCCTCGGGCACGACCGCCTTCACCATGCCGTGCACCTCGTCGAAGGCCGAGCCGAGATCCGGCATGGCGGGTACGCCCGGCACGAGCCCTCGCATCGCGTCGATGCAGTAGGCGTCGCGCTCGTAGTCCGCTGCCTGGCGCGGTCGCATCGTGGCGAGCAGGTCTTCGCTCGGCGCGTGTCCGGTCGCGAGGTAGAGGAAGGTGCGCTGCGTGTCCTCGAAGGCGTCGAAGACCGCGACCTCCCACTGGTAGCGCAGGGCATCGGAGCCCGGCGCGAACTCGCCCAGCTTGCCCGCGGAAGGAGCCTTCGCGGGCTCGAGGGCGAGCATCATCGCGAGCCGGTCGTAGGGGTTCACCTCGCGGTTCACCTTGGCGATGCCGTGGCCCAGGCCCTTCTCGACGCGGGACTGCTCCTTGGCGAAGCGCTCGTAGGCCTCGTTGCAGCGCGCGGCGTAGCTCTTGTTGACGGCGGCCAGCGTGAGCGCGCGCCAGGCGTAGGGCGCGCGCGGTGTGCTGGCCGGCATGCGGTCCCACTCCGGCAGCCAGGTGGGATCGGGGTTCTTCTCGAGCGTCGCGCGCGGCGAGTAGCCGGTGGGGGCGTGCAGGTCGCCTCCGGCGCGCCGCGCGAACTCGTCGGCGCAGAGCGAGGGATCGGTGGTGCAGTCCTCGAAGCGGAAGCTCGCGTAGGTCTCTGCGATCGCCCGCGCGCGCTTCGCCTGCTCGCGATCGACGGCGCTCGTCCCGTTCGCCGAGCTCGGATCCTCGCTCGACGTGCCGCTCGCCGTCGCGCCTCCGCATCCGCCGCCGCCCGCGAGCGTGGCCACCGCGAGCGCAGCCGCGCTCGCCGTGCTCCGCGCGCCCTCGATCCATCGCCTCATGTTCGTCATCGCGTCCGCGTGCCTCCATCGGAACGATCGTGTCCGGGTTCGTGGGCCTCGAAGGCCGTGATCGAGAGCTCGGAGCCCAGCACCCCGCGCACGCCGCCGAGCCGCCCGGCGAGCTCGACGAGCTCCGAGGCGCGCCCACGCACGACGAGCAGCTCGAGCGCCTGCTCCTCGTCGAGGGGGACCGACTGCGCCGCGAGCAGCTCGACCGCCCGGGCGCTCTCGACGAGCCTGACCAGCTCGTGCCGCTGCTTGCGCGTGCACGAGAGCGTGATCGTGCCCACGACGGGGCCGCCGCTCTCCTGCGAGGCGCGCGAGAGCTCCGCGCGCACGAGATCGCGCAGGGCCTCCGAGCGGTTCTCGTAGCCTCGCGCCGCGATGCGACGGTCGAAGCGCTCGAGCAGGCCGCGGTCCATCGCGACCCCGAAGCGGACCAGCTCGCTCATCAGCGCTTCTTGCGATCGAGGTGGTTCTTGATGAGCTGCCGGATCGAGCCGGAGATGTTCCGGTCGTTCATCATGCGCGAGAGATCGTGCTCCTGGAAGTGTGGGATCACGCGCATCGCGAGCGAGGGCGGCGTGTGCGGGTTCTTGATGAGATCCTTCTTCGTCGACAGGCGCTTGATGAGCTCGGGCCGCTGACCGATCGACGAGAGCACCTCGCCCGAGATGTTCTTGCGCTTGGCGACCTGCTCGACGACGGCGTCGTTGATGTTCGGGCTCTTCGCGGCGGCGAGCGACACGAGCGGGCTCGCGTCGCCGATCAGGATCAAGAGCTCCTCCGGCGTGCCCATCTGCGCGAGGCGGATCTTCTGGGTGTTCGTCATCACCATGATGCGCTGGTAGAGCGGGACGTACTTCTCCTTCACCGACTGCTGGACGTTGCCGTCGGCGTCGAGCTCCTCGAGGGCGTCCTCGATGCTGTCGCCGTGCTGCTTGAGCGTCTCGCCGACCTGCAGCGTCTCGCGGAAGAGCAGGTCGTCCGGCGTGGGCTCTTCGCCGCCCTCCATGACGAGCTCGCTCTGGATGGCGATCGCGGCCTCCTTCCAGGCGGGGAGGTTCACCTCGACGTGGTTGCGCACGGCGAGCTCGACCATGCGGTCGGCGGTCGACATGCGGGTGTTCTTGTTGAGGTAGAGGACCTCGATGAGCCTGGGGTTCTTGAGGAGGCGGTCCTCGTTGGTCGCGAGCAGCTCGCAGGCCTTCTCGCCGGACACCTTCGCGACCTCGAGGATCGTGTCGATGTCGATGTCGGGCATCGACAGCAGCCGATCGAGCACGTCGACCCGCTCGTGGTAGCGGAGGGCGAGGTGGTGGATCGCGAGCGGCTGCAGGCGCTCGCCGATCGCGCCCGAGAGCACCGGGTCGGGCAGGGAGGAGAGGGTCTTCTGCGCCGTCGCGGCGAGGTTGGGATCCGCGGCGTCGGCGAAGACGCCGAGCAGCAGGATGAGCTCGCCCGGCCGGATGCCAGGTGCGATGCCACGCGCCGCGAGCTCCTGGAGCTTGGGCGGCGCCGAGAGCATCTTCTGGGCGGGCGGCGAGAGCGTGGCGGGGTCGAGCGGGCCGATCATCGGTGGGGGACCTCGGTGGAGAGGAGCGCGGCTGGTGGCCGGGAGGGAACGGAGCTCGCTCGCGCGAAGTGAGGCGAGGGGGCGTTGCCGACCTCGGCCCCCAGCATTATTCTCCCCGCCGTGCGCGAGCGGCAAGCTCGGCGGAAGCTCGGGTGCCGAGCGACGCGCGCATCGAAGAACGACGGCCACAGCCCGCGACCGGGCTCGGAGGAACGACGACGATGGGGATCATGAACTTCGTGAAGAGCGGCGTGCGCGAGATGATGATCGCGCGCCCCGACAACCTCAAGCACCTCATCGTCTACAAGCACCCCGATCAGAACGTCCCGTTCTGGTCGCAGCTCACGGTCGACAGCGACGAGTGCGCGCTCTTCTTCAAGGACGGCGTCTACCAGGGCTGGTTGCCCGCTGGTCGTCACACGCTGCAGACGCAGAACATCCCGTTCTTGAACAACCTGGTGAACAAGTTCACCGGCGGCGACGTGTTCATCGCGGAGATCTACTTCGTCAAGACGCAGCCCATCCGCAGCATCCCCTTCGGCGGCAAGCTCGAGTCGATGGAAGACCCCATCCTCTTCGAGTTCGTGACGCCGCGGCTGCACGGCGAATTCTCGATGGTGATCATCGACCCTGTGCGCTTCGTCATCGGCTACCACGGCCAGGCCGCAGGCTCGAACGACAACGACGTCACCGTCGACTGGATCAAGCGGCTCTTCTTCATGAGCGTGAAGACGGTCATCGGTCAGATGTGCGCCCAGACCGGCCGCTCGCTGCTCAACCTCGGCGGCATGTCCGCCGAGCTGTCCGGCCGCATGGTCCAGAGCGCGCCGAACCTCGCGGACATCGGCGTGAAGATCCTCCAGATCGCCGACTTCAACATCAACTTCTCCCCCGAGGACGAGAAGCTCCTGCGCGAGGCGAACCGCACGCGCGCGGAGGCGCGCCGCAACATCGGCGTGGCGCGCGACTCGGCGGCCGCGAAGCAGTTCGAGCTCGACCAGAAGTTCGGGCAAGATCAGCGCTACGTGCAGCAGCTCGCGGGCAACTACTCGAACTACGCGGCCGCGCAGGCCATGATGGGTGCCGGCGAGGGCATGGCGAAGGGCGGCGGCAACGCTGGGGTCGCGGCGCTCGGCGCGCAGATGGCCATGGGCGTCGGCATGGCGAACATGATGGCCGGCGCGGGCGGGCAGCCTGGCGCGATGCCGCAGTACGCGGTGGGCGTGGGCGCGGGCGTGCCCGCGGGCGGCGGCGCTCCGCAGGTCGGTGTCGGCGTGGTCGGGCAGCCAGCGCCCGCCGCGGCGGCCCCGAGCATCGAAGACCGCCTGCTCAAGCTGAAGGACCTGAAGGACAAGGGGCTCATCGGCGAAGACGACTTCGCCAAGCGCCGCGACGCGATCCTCGCGGAGCTCTGAGCGCTCCGCCGGTGCTCGATGCGGCGGGCGCGCTCCCCACGGGGGCGCGCCCGCGCGCGTTTCGTCGATGCGACGCGCGCGCCCCGCGCGAGCGCGGGGCTCAGAAGATCTTGATGAGCTCGCTCGACGCGGCCGGCGGCGCCTTCGGCGCCGGGGCGGCCTCTCGAGGGGAGGTGGCGCTGGGGGCGCCGCTCGAGGGCGTGGCCGACTGTGGCGCGAGCGCGGTCGCTGCCGAGGCGGTCACGGGCTGCGTGACCGTCGGAGCTCCGACGACGGCGCGCGGGGGCGCGCCCGATGGGGCGGTCGAGCCGGGGAGGGGAGGTCGTGCGGGGGGAGCAGCGCTCGCCGAGGCTGCGTCGGCCGAGAGCGCCACGGCGCCGCTCGACGGGGTGGGCGGCTCGTGCGCCGGGGCGGCGGGCCTGGGTGCCTCGGGGGCGGCGGCGATCGCGGCCGGCGGCGTAGCGGCCGTCGAGGGAACCGGGGCCGTCGCTCGGCTGCGCAGCCAGACCAGCGCGCCGAGCACACAGGCGATCGACGCCAGCGCGAAGGCGGGCAGCACGATGATCGCGCGCGGGCGCGGGGGCCTCGCCGGCGCCGCTGGCGGCCGGAGCTCGGCTCCGTCGCCGAGCGACGCGGCTCGCGGCGCGGGCCCTCCCAGGGCGGTCCGGGCGAGGGCCTCGGCGAGCTCGTCGGCGCTCTGGTAACGGGCGTCCGGGCGTTTCTCGAGGCAGCGCATGACGAGGGCCCCGAGCTCTCCGAGGCTCGCGGGATCACGCACGACCGCCTCGATGGGATCCGGCTCCACGAACACGTGTTTGGTGAGCACGCCGGAGGTGGAGTCGGCCTCGAAGGGCAGCTTGCCGGAGAGGGTCTCGTAGAGCGCGACGCCGACGGAGTACACGTCGGAGCGGCCGTCGATCTCCTGGCCGGCCGCCTGCTCCGGGCTCATGTAGTGCGGCGAACCGAAGACGACGCCTTGGCGCGTGAGGCGGCTCGCGGACAGGAGCCTCGCGACGCCGAAGTCGAGCACCTTGACCACGCTCCGACCGTCTTTGCGCGAGAGGAAGACGTTGTCCGGCTTGAGGTCTCGGTGCACCGCGCCCGCGCGGTGCGCGGCGGCCAGGCCGCGAGCCACCTGCTCGAAGATGCGCGCTGCCTCCCGGGCTTGGAGCGGACCCTCGCGGTCGAGCCTCGAGGCGAGCGTCTCTCCCTCGAGCAGCTCCAACACGAACCACGGCCGGCGGTTCGAGCCGAGCTCGGGCAGCTCGCGTCGCGTGAGCTCGCCGAAGTCGCTGACGTCGACGAGGTGCTCGTGCTTCACCGCAGCGGCGATGCGCGCCTCACGAAGGAAACGCTCGCGGCTCTCGCCGTCGTCGGCGATCTCCGCGTGGAGGATCTTCAGCGCGACGGGTTTGTCGAGCACGACGTGCCGAGCTCGGTACACGGTGCCCATGCCGCCCCGGCCGAGCTCGGCCTCGACGAGGTAGCGCTCCACGAGCGTCGAGCCGATCAGGGCGTCGCGCTCGCGCGCGAGCGCGGTCGGTGAACGATCGAGCTCGGATGGCTCCGCGACGCGCGCCCCGAGTGCGTGCGGGGCGCCGGTCGAGATGCGCACGGTGCCGGCCACGAGGCGCATGGTACGACGAAGGACCCCGTGCGCGATCGAAACCCGAGCGCTCCGAGCACGAGTCCTGCGTACGCCGCCTGCGCTGCTTCGGCAGCCGGTGGCTCACCGGCGGCGCGCTCGCTTGGCCTGCTTGACACTCGAGGCAAGAGGAGACGATTCTGCCGGGCAAGCGCGTGGCAAAGCGGCAGATCCTCCTCGTCGATGCCGATCCGAAGAGCGTCCGCGTGCTCGAGGTGAGCCTGCGCAAGGCGGGCTTCAGCGTGACGACCGCGGCCGACGGCCTCGACGCGCTCTCCAAGCTCGAGCTGTCGGCGCCCGATCTGGTCATCGCCGACACCAAGCTGCCCTCGCTCGACGGCTACGCGCTCGTGCGCAAGCTGAAGGAGCGGCCCGAGTGGGCGAGCTTGCCCGTGCTCTTCCTCGCGAGCCAGCGCTCGATCGAGGACAAGATCCGCGGCCTCGAGCTCGGCGTGGAGGACTACCTCACGAAGCCGATCTTCGTGCGCGAGCTCATCACGCGCATCCAGCTCGTCTTCGCGCGCCGCACCCAGGAGGGCATCGCCACCAAGCAGACCGCCACGGGGCGCACCCGCTTCGCCGGTGCGCTCGCCGACATGGGTGTCGTCGATCTGCTCCAGACTTTCGAGGTGAGCCGCAAGAGCGGCATCGCGCACCTCTACAACGACGAGACCTCCGCCCACGCGAAGATCTGGTTCAGAGACGGCAAGGTCGTCGACGCGGCGCTGTGGCCGGAGGGCGTCGCCGAGGGCGCGGCCGACGCGCCGGGCGTCAGCGCGACGACGACCGGGCAGCTCATCGGCGAGGAGGCGATCTACCGGACCTTCGTGTGGAGCGAAGGCCGCTTCGAGGTCGAGTTCTGCAAGGTCGAGGTCGACGACGTCATCGAGGCGTCGACCCAGGGCGTGCTCATGGAGGGCATGCGGAGGCTCGACGAGTGGCAGCGCCTGCTCGAGGTCTTGCCCCCGCTCGAGAGCGTCTTCGAGATCCACTCCGAGGAGCTGCTCGCGCGCCTCAGCGAGATCCCGGACGAGCTCAACGGGATCCTCCGGCTCTTCGACGGTCGGCGCACGCTCATGCAAGTCGTCGACGCCTCCCCCTTCGAGGACCTGTCCACGCTCTCCACGATCTCGAAGCTGTATTTCGAGGGGCTCCTGCTCGAGCGCAGCGCCGAGGCCCACGTCGAAGACGTCGTGCCGAGCGCGGAGCCAGTCCACGCGGTCGCGACACCCGGCCGGATCAACCGAGACAGCATCGTGCCGCTCGGCGATCACGACGGCGCCGAGCGAGGAAGCCAGCCTGGGCTGGGCGAGCCTCGAGCCGCCGAGGCAGGCGTCGTCTCGATGCCTCCTCCCGCCGAGACGGCGCCCGTCGAGCCCCAACCCGCCGCTCCACCGCCTCTCGCTCCGACTGCGCCGCAGCCGAGCGAGCCGGAGCCGGCGGTCGCGCCCGAAGCGTCCACGGCTGCTGGGCTCGGCGCTTCGTTTGGCGAGGCGCCCGATACGCACGAGGAGCCGCAGGAGCCCGCCGACGACCACGACCGGCTCGAAGCGGCCTTCCACGAGGGCGAGCCTCGGCACGATGACGACGAGACGGAGCTCGACGAAGACGCAGCCTTCGCCGAGGAGGAGCGCAGGCTCGAGGATCGACGGCGTCGCAACGTGCGTGTGGTCTCGTTGCTGGTCGCCGTCGCCGCGGTGGTCGGCGTGATCGCGCTCACGCGGCCTCAGGGGGGTCCGACGGTGCCCGTCGACATGTCCAGCCGCCCGACCACGCCGCTCGGTCCGATCGGCGCCGAGCCCCCCAAGCTCGGTCCGAGCGACAGGAGCGATCCGCCGACGCCATCGGCCGAGCCTTCCGCGGCACCTTCGGCCGATCCCTCCCAGGCGCCGAGCGCCGAGCCGGTGGCGTCGGGGAGCGCCGTGCCCAGCGCCTCCGCGCCCGAGCCGAGCGCCTCGGCGCCCAGCCTCCGCCGGCCGGTGCCGCGCCAGCGGGCGGCACCCCCGTGGGCGACGACAGCTCCGAGCCGCTGCCCACGCGCATCATGAAGGCCCTCGAGGCGGGCCAGTCGGCGCGCGCGGTCGGCCTCGCGCGGCAGCTCACCGCGCAGTCGCCGGGCAGCGCCAACGCCTGGTACCTGCTCGGCGCCGCGCAGCAGGCTGCCGGGCTCGGCGGCGCGCCCGCGTTCCGGCGCTGCGCCGAGCTCGCCCCGGAGGACTCGAACCTCGGCGGGGAGTGTCGCTCGCTGTCCGGTCAGTAGCGCCGGTCCGTGCGCTGCGCGTCTCCGTGGTGGCGGGGATCAGCCGACGCGCTCTCCCGCGCAGAAAGCACCGAGCGAGAGCAGCACACCGACCAGGATCAGGCTCGTCATGCCAACGCATGGAAGCCGAGTCAGGTGGCGAAGCTCGCACGGCGCGGGAGCGATCCGGTAGCGAAGGCGTGCCTGGCCCTCGCGACCGAGCCATCGGCGCGTCAGCGCTCGCGCCGCAGGCGAGGATCGAGCAACAGCCCGAGCACGTCGGCCACCCAGGTCGCGAGCACGATCGCGCTCGAGGCCACGAGCGTGACCCCGACCACGGCCTGCGCGTCGCGGTTCTGGATGGCGACGACGGCCATCTCCCCCAGGCCGGGCCAGCGGAAGATCCGCTCCGTGACGATCGCGCCACCGACCAGCGCGCCGAGGTCGAGCACGGTGAGCTGCACCACGGGGCCGAGCGCCGGCCGCACCGCGTGCACGAGCGCCGCGCGCAGCCTCGAGGCTCCGCGCGCGCGCGCGGCGCGCACGGGCTCCCCCGTCAGCGCATCGCCGAGCTCCGCGCGCCAGAGCCTCGCGAAGAGCGCGCTGCCCCAGATGCCCAAGGTGAGCGCGGGCAGCGTGATCGCGGCGAGCCGTTCCCCCGCGGTCGCGCCGTAGCCGTCGAGCGGGAACCAGCCGAGCCGGTAGGCGAAGAAGTGCTGCAGCAAGAGACCCACGACGAAGGTGGGCGCGGCGGAGAGCAGCGCGGCGACGCCCATCGTCGCGTCGTCGCGCGCGCGGCCTCGCCCCGTCGCCGCGATCGAGCCCAGCGTGAGGCCCAGCGCGAGCTGCAGCAAGGTGGCGACGAGCGCGAGCTCCAGCGTGGCGGGCAGCTTCTTCGCCACGAGCTTCGCGACGGGCTGGCGGTACGAGAAGCTGTGCCCCAGGTCGACGTGCAGGCCCGGCGCGATGGACGCGCAGCCCGTGTGCGCGTCGCTCTCGGAGGGCGGCCTCGCGCGGTGCACGAGCCTGCCGACGTAGCGCAGATAGCGCTCGGCGAGCGGGCGATCCAGCCCGCGCTCGACGCGGGCGCGCTCGAGATCCGCCTCCCTCGCCTGGGGGCCCATCAGCGCGCGCAGCGGATCGCCCGGCAACAGCGCGGTCGCGAAGAAGGCGGCGCTCGCGACGCCGAAGACGACCGTGAGGGCCCACACCAGCCGCTTCGCCGCGCCGAAGGCGATCGAGCTCATGGCCTCGCCTCCACACGCCGTCCCAGGGGCCGGCCGAGCTCGAGCCCCGCGCTCGCAGGGCCTGGCCGCAGCCATACGCGGTCGAGGTCCGGCGTCCCGAGCGCGCTCGGTCGGTGGCCCTCCACCCAAGGCTGGCGCAGCTCGTATACGCGTGGATTGGTGGTCGGCACCCAGGGCGCCTCTTCGTGCACGATGCTCTCGGCCTCGGCGAAGAGCGCCGCGCGCCGCGCCGGGTCGACCTCGCTGCGCGCCCCGTCGATGGCGCGATCGAGGCGCGCGTCCGAGAAGAACGCGTGGTTCTGGCTGAGCTCGCCGATCGACGCGCTCACGAGGTTGGGGTCGAAGAAGCTCAAGGGATCGGGGTAGTCGGCGTGCCAACCAGCCCAGCCCATCGCGGAGGCGCCGCGGCGCTGCGACTCCACCAGGTAGGTGGCGTAGCTCACGAGCCGCAGCCGGACGTCGAGCCCGACGCGCGCGAGCTGTTGCTGGTAGACCTCGGCGGCCTGCTGCTCGAACGAGTCCGGGACCGTCAGGTACTCGATGGGCTCGGGGTAGCCTCCTCGGCCCGTCACGGGGTCGTAGGCGAAGCCCGCCTCGGCCATGGCCTCGAGGGCGGCCGCGAGGTCGTGCCGCCGCGTGCGCCGAGGCGCCGCGACGCCGCCGAGCGCGGGAGGCACGACGCGATCGAGCGGGGTGATGTCGGCGCGCAGGCGTGTCAGGACCGAGGGGTCCACGGCGAGGGACACCGCGCGCCTGAGCGCGCGCTTGTCGAAAGGTGGCCTCTCGACGTTCAGGTAGATCGCGCTCACGCGCAGGCTCGGCACGAAGCTCCCCAGCGGGGCCCAGCGCGGGTCTGCGCGGAAGACCGCGGCCTCGCTCGCCGCCAGATCGCGAACGATGTCGAGCTCGCCGCGCTCGAAGCGGTAGCGCTGCACCTGTGGGCGCACGAAGAAGGTCCACTCGATGGCGTCGACGTAGGGACGCGGAGGATCGAAGTGCGCTTGATGTCGCTCGAGGCGCGCCCCTTCACCGGGATCGAAGCGGGCCACCCGGAAGGGCCCTGCGCCGCAGCTCGCCGAGCCCTCGCCATGGCCTCCGGCCGAGGGCGGCGCGCTCGGGCAGACGGGGGCCACGAAGGGCAAGGTCAGGAGCGAGGGCAGGGTCGCGTCGGGGCGCGCGAGGCGCAGCCTGAGCTCGTGCGTGCCACGCACCTCGACGCCCGAGAGCTCGCTCGCTCGGCCCGAGCGGAAGCGCTCGAAGCCCTCGAGGCTCGCGTAGTAGCTCGCGCCCGGACAGTCGGCGGCGGCGAAGGCCCGCTCGATCGAGCGCTTCACGTCGCGCGCCTCGAGCGGCGCGCCGTCGTGGAAGATCGCGCCGCGGCGTAGCCTCAGGTCGAGCACCCTGCGATCCTCCGACCAGGCGTAGGACTCGACGAGCTCGGGGACCAGCGCGCCCGACGCGTCGAAGCCGAGCAGCCGACCGTAGACCAGCCGCGCGAGCCCCACCGACAGCTCGTCCGAGGCGAGCGCCGGGTCGATGCTGCGCGCGCCGACGAAGCTCGCGAGGCGAAGGGTGCCTCCATGCCTCGGCTGCTCACCGCCGCGCTCGAGCGACGGCGGTCCGGCTGGGCTCGGCGCGGGGAGCGAGAGCGCGATCGCGGCCGCCGCAGCAGCCACGGCGAAGTCGAGCGGGAGCCTGGCCGTGCGCGCCTCGGCGCTGCCCGAGCTCGCCCTCCGGAGGGCCTCGCCCAAGCGGTGGAAGGACAGCGTCGAGAGCACGATGCACAGCGCCGGCGCGATGACGAGCAACGGTCTCAGCGCGAAGAGCGTCTCGGCCTCGTGCAGCATGCGCCCCCAGGACGCGGTCGGCGGCGGCACGCCCACCGTCAGGTAGGAGAGCACCGACTCGGCGAGGATCATCGAGCCGACGAGCCCCGTCGCGAGCGCCGCGGCGGTCGGCACGACGTTCGGCAAGACGTGCGACCACGCGATACGCAGCGAGCCCGCGCCGAGCGCGCGTGCAGCGAGCACGAAATCGCGCTCGGCCACCTCGAGAGCGCGCGCGCGTACGACGCGCGCGATGCCCGTCCACCCGGTCAGCCCGAGCACGAGGCTCAGCGTCGGCAGATCGGTGCGGCCCAGCAGCACACCCAGCAAGGTGACGAACAGCAGGAAGGGCAGCGCCAGCAGCACGTCGACGAGGCGCATGAGCAGCGAGTCGGCGAGTCGGGCGCCCGAGCGCGCGAAGGTCGCGGCCAAGACGCCGACGCCGACGCCCACCAAGGACGCGGTGAGCGAGGCCGAGACTGCGACGAGCAGCGAGACTCGACCGCCGACCGCGAGCCTGGCCAGCACGTCGCGGTAGAGTCCGTCGGTGCCGAGCGGGTGGGCGAGCGACGCTCCGGGAGGGCCGCCGTCGCTCGGGCTCGGTGCGGAGAAGTCGCTGAGATCGGGGTCCGGGAGCAGCAGCGGCGCGAGCAGCACGAAGGCCAAGAGGGCGCAGGCGAGCAAGGCACCGGCGCGCCCGTCGACCGTCGACAGCGCGCGCCGAAGC
This sequence comes from uncultured Polyangiaceae bacterium, assembly GCA_938004785.1. GTDB lineage: Bacteria > Myxococcota_A > Polyangia > Polyangiales > Polyangiaceae > CALKVW01. The sequence continues at coordinate 11,527 of CALKVW010000168.1, read as the reverse complement.
AGGCTCGGCGCCCGTCGTCCCGGCGGATCCGCGGGCCCGCGCGGCGCGGGCTCGGCGGCCTGGCGCGCCCCGTCGAGCCTCACCTCAGGCCTTCGAGGAAGGTCACGACCGCGTTCCCCAGCTCGGTCGGGCGCTCCTCGTGCGGCGAGTGCCCGCAGTCGATCAGGCAGAGGCGCGCGTCGAAGAGGTCCTTCACGAGGCGCTGGGCGTTCTGGACGTCGGTGAGCGCGTCGTTGCGGCCCCACACGACGAGCACGGGCGCGCGCACGCGCCCGAGCCGCGCCGTCGTCACGCGCGTGTCCTCGAGGGTCTTGAGCGTCGCGTAGGCGCTCTCGCGTGCCGCCGGCACGTTGAACTTGTCGTAGAGCGCGTCGACGCGCGGCAGGTTCACGAGGTGGCCTGGCTCGTAGACGCCCTCGCGGAAGTGGGCGCGGAACATCGCGCGCCCGTAGAGTTGCTTGAAGAGGAACGGGCCCACGACCGGCCAGAGCGGCATGCGCAGAGGGCCGCGCAGCACGAGCGGGTAGATCAGCGGATCGACCAGGACCAGGCGCTGCACGAGCTCGGGATGCTGCGCCGCCAGGGTCAGGGCGACCGCTCCACCCATCGAGTGCCCGAGCAGGTGCACCCGTCCGAGCTCGAAGGCGGCGATCAGGTCCGCGACGCACTCCGAGAAGCGCTCCACGCCGTAGGGGAAGTGGGTCGGGCTCGGCTTCTCGCTCTCACCGAAGCCCGGCAGGTCCGGTGTGACGACGTAGTAGCGCTCCGAGAGGCGGTCGACGACGTCGTCGAAGCTCGAGTGATCCGCCAAGAACCCGTGGAGCAGGAGCAGCGGTGGGTGCTCCCGCGCGCCAGAGGCCACCGCGCGAACCCGAACGCCTCCCGCCGTGACATCACGCGCGTCGCGAGGGATGCGGCGAGACGGGCTCATCGCGCGCGAGCGTAGTCGAAAGTGGCCTCGGACGAGCCAGAACGGCCGCCGGATGGGCACCCTCTCCGGCCCCTGAGAGGGGCGAGGGCGACCACTTCGCCCTCGATGTGGGACAGGGTAAGCAAGGAGCCGCAATCGTTGGGGAATTTTGCAGCGCGTCGGAGGCCCATGGGGCGCCGCGTCGAGTCGAACAATGTCCTAGCGCGGGCCCGAAGCGCGGCGCCTTACGCCGAAGCGGCGCGTTTGGCAATAAAACCCCCTAGAGAAATTGACTGTATTCCATTCAGTGGAATATGGTCCTCCTCGCTGCTTGACACCACGCAGCAGTCCCCCACCGGGGGAGGGGAACTTGTCGTCGATCACGGAAGAGGCGCTGTCGGAGCTCGAGCGGGCGCACCCCCAAGGGCTCTCCTCGGCGGAGATCCTCGGGTTCTTCGAGGAGAACGAATTCAAATTCAGTGAGGCCACCCTCCGCAAGTACGTCCAGCTCGGGCTGCTTCCACGGAGCGTGCGCGTCGGCCAGAAGGGCAAGCACCAAGGCTCCAAGGGGCTCTACCCCAGCAGCATCGTCCGACAGATCCTCGTCATCAAGGAGATGATGGCGGCCGATCTGACGATCGAGGAGATCCAGCAGGAGGTGCTCTTCGTTCGTGGGGACATCGAGGAGCTCGAGCGCAAGCTCGACAAGGTGTTCGCGACCCTGAGGCAAGCGGGTCAGAAACAACGGAGCGAGCCGGTCAAGAAGGCCGTGCTCACCGAGCTCGGCAGGGCCGAGCAGCTCGCGAGGGATCTCGTCGGGCGAATCGCCGAGATAGAGCGGCGTCTCAGCTCTCAGGCGACGGCCGCGCGGCAAGCCAGCGGCGAATGATTCGGAGCGAGGCGGTGGCCACAGGGTGGCCGCGGCCTCGGATGCGAGACGGGGAGCTGGGCTTCCCGCGAAGAACGAACGAGAACGCACGGAGGGGCGAACCCCTCCACCCCGGACCCGGCGCTCCACGCGTCGGGCGACAGCGAGCGGCATCAGGGCGTCCGACGGGCTTCGGACGCGATGGGTGCGCTCGCGCCCAGCGACGTGATTCGGAGGGAGCGCATGAGCATGGCGAACGACGATCTGGACAACCTGGCTGCCGACGACCTCGAGGTGGGTGGAGCCTCGAGCGATCAAGGTGCAGAGCCCAGCACCCTCGGCAACCTGGCCCTCCAGCTCGACAACGGCGAGACGATCACGCGTGAACAGCGTCGCTCGCGTCGCAAGCGCGACATCCGCGCCCGGACGATCAGCGTCAAGCGCATGACGAAGCGCGAGCTCGAGATCGGCCGCATGCTCTACCCGGAGAGCGACTACTACAAGCCGCGCACCCGCGCGGAGTGCGCCGAGGGCATGCGCCCCTGCCCCTACGTGTCCTGCAAGCACCACCTCTTCCTCGACGTGTCGGCTCGCACGGGCGCCATCAAGCTGAACTTCCCGGATCTCGAGGTGTGGGACATGACCGAGAGCTGCGCGCTCGACGTCGCCGATCGTGGCGGCACGACGCTCGAGGACGTGGGTGCGATCATGAACCTGACGCGTGAGCGCATCCGCCAGGTCGAGGTGAAGGCCCTCGCGAAGCTCCAGGCCCTGCGCGACATGGAAGCCCTGCGCGACTACGTCGACGAGGGGCCGGTCGGCAAGCGACGCCTCCCGGTGCTCGCCGCCCCGGACGACGAGGACGAGGACGAGGAGCTCGAGCAGGCGGAGGCGCCTGCCGCGCGCGCGCCGCGCCCGCGGCCGATCCTCGACGAGTCGATCGAGTTCGACGGCGTCGACTGATCCGGACGACCAGCGCCAACGAAGCCCCGACGCGGTGTAGCTCCCACCCGCGCGGGGCTTCGCCGCGTTCGGGGCTCGGCAGGGCGCGCGGGCGACCGCGCAGCCGGCGCGGGAGACGGCGCTCAGATCTCCCGAGGCACGTCGCTCTTCTTGGTGGTCGGCGCGGGGCGCGACGGCCGGTAGGTGCTGGTCGGCGCGACGGGTCGGGGCGGAGCGGTCGCGGTCGCCGCGGGGGTAGGGAGCTCGCTGGGCGCTTGCACGGCGGCCTCCGCGCTCGCGCTGGGCTCGGGCTCGTTCGCCGGCTGCTCGACCGGCTCAGGCGTCGCGCTCGGCGGAGGTGCGGGCGCTGCCTCGGCGATGCTGGTCTCGATCGGCTTCGCGTCCCCGGCGGGCGGCTTCTCCAGCGCGCCCTCGCGCGCCTCGGGGGCGGGGCCGGACACGAGACGCGGGCCGAGGAACAGGGCGAGCGCGCCCAGAGCCGCCGCGAGGGCGAGGCCGGCCACGATCCAAGGCCCTCGACTCGCGCGCCGCGGCGGCGCGTCGAGCTCGACGTCGACGTCGAGCGAGGGCTCGACCGGGTCGGCGGGGATCGCAGGGCGCGGCTCGAGCGCGGCGAAGGCCGGTGGAGGAAGCGGCGCCGGGATGCCCTCCGGCAAGGTCGCGATGGCGTCGGCCTCGCTGCGCGCCGCGAGCGTGCCGCGCTCGATCTTCACCGTCGGGGCACGGCGCCGTCGCTGCTCGCGGGCCTTGTCTTCCTCGGCACGCGCGGGAGGCGCCACGACCTCGACGTTGAGCACGATCCTGGGCTGCGCCGCGGGGGCCTCCGGCACGGCCGCGCGCGGGATCGCGCGAGGCGCCACGTAGGCCCGGTCCTTCGATTCGGCGTCGTCTTCCTCGGCGACCACGGGCTTCGCCACGGCCGCGGGGGCGGCGGGCGGCGCAGCGGGCGCGGCCTTCGCCCCGGGCTGAGACCTGGCGGGCGCCGGAGCAGGTGGCTCGCCCGGAGTGCTCATCGGGGGCCGCTCGGGCATGACCTCCGTCGGCTCTTCGCTCTCGAAGGAGGCGACGTCTTCGTCGGTGGGAGGTTCGATGCGGGGCTCCATGCGGGAGTTCTCGCCCAGCGCCAGGCCGACGAGCGACGTCGAGCCTACCACGCGCGGACCCGGCGGGGACAACGCCGGCGCGCGGAGCCTCTGGTAGCATCGACGCCATGATCGGCCGACGACCGCGCCACGCTGTGCTCCCGCTGCTCTCCGCCGCACTGCTCGTCTCGAGCTCGCTCCTGGCGGGGGAGGCGCGCGCCGAGAGCGAGCAGCCCGCCGCGCAGGTCGGGGCATCGATCGAGCAGGCGACGCCCGAGCAGAAACAGCTCGCCCAGTCCCACTACGATCGTGGCGTGGTCGCCTACGAGGCGGGAGACTTCGAGACCGCGCTCGGCGCCTTCGAGTCCTCCTACGGCGTGGTGCGCAGCCCGAACGCGCACCTCATGCTCGCGCGCGCGCTCGTCGGCCTCGAGAAGTGGGTGCGCGCCCACGACGAGCTCGTGCTCGTGGAGGCGGAGGCCGCCGGGCAGGAGCGCTACCAGCAGGCCCTCGAGAAGAGCCGCGAGCTGCGCACCGACGTCGCGCGACGGCTTTCGTTCGTGCGCTTTCGAGTCACCGGCGAGGGTGGGCCGTTCAGCGTGCGCTTGAGAGGCCAGGCCGTCGATCCGAGCGCCACGCTCACCACGATGCCCGGCGCGGCGGTCGTGGAGGTCTACGCTGGCTCGACGCTGCGCTCGAAGAGCTCGATCGAGCTCGGGCCCGGGGAGACGCGTGAGCTCTCGCTCGAGGTGCCGCCGCTCCCGCCCCCCGCACCCGAGCCGCTCCCGGAGCGCGACGAGCCGAGCGCCGGGCTCGGAGCCACCTTCTACGTGGGCGCGGCGGTCACGGCCGTCGGGCTCGCGGGCCTCGGTGTGGGCACGGCCTTCGGCCTCATGGCCAAGTCGAACCACGACGATCTCGAGCTGCTCTGCCCCAGCGGCCGCTGCCCCGCGGGCTCGGCGGCGGAGGTCGACGCGCTGAAGTCCGACGGTGAAGGCGCGCAGACGATCCACCTCATCGGGCTCGCGGTGGGCGCGGCCGGCGTGGCGACGGGCCTGACCTTGATGATCGTGGGCGCGACGAGCTCGAGCGCACCCGAGGCGGAGCTCGGCGGCGTGCGCCTGCGACCGTCGGTCGGCCTCGGCTTCGCGTCGATCGACGGCAGCTTCTGAGCGTCGCCCCTGCAATGGTCGTAGGTGCAATCGATCCGTGTGCACCGAGCTCGCGCGCGCCCTCGCGCTCGGACCCTCAGGTCGTGCTCGGCTCGAGCTCGAGCGGGGCCTTGGCGCCGAGGATGACGTCCCACCAACCGAAGGTCTGCGCGAGCACGTGGTCGAGCTGCCAGGTGCCGTGGTGGATCGCCTCGGCGGAGCGCGAGCGCGGCAGGGGGCTCAGCGTGGTGTCGGGCAGGCAGTAGGCGGCGCGCTCGGAGCTCTGCAAGAGGTGGAGCACGCCGTCGGAGAAGCCGGCGCCCGCGTAGGCGATCACGCCCGGCAGGCGGAGGGCGGCGAGGTCCTGGAGCGCGTAGGGGATCTTCTCGTCGGCGGTGCCGGAGGAGTCTTGGTACTTGCACTCGACGGCGAGCGCCGTGCCCGAGCGGCGGTCGACGACGAGCAGATCGATGCGCCTCGGTTTGCCGATGATCGAGGTGCCGACGGTCACCTCGTCGTAGACCTCGACGCCGCGCTCGCCGAAGGCGCGAAGCAGGTAGCGCCCCACGAGCTGCTTGTACTCGTGACCTCTCACGTCGCTTCACCCTCGACCGGGAGCCGTGCCACCTCGTCGAGGCGGGCGCGCGCGATGCGCACGGCCTCGTCGCAGATGTCGCCCCCGATGAAGCGGCGACCCAGCCTCAGGGAGGCGACGCCGACCGAGCCCGAGCCCGCGAAGGGATCCACCACGAGCTCGCCAGGGGCGCTGCTCTGCCGCACGAGCACCTCGCTCACCTCGGGCGGCTTCTCGCTGGGGTAGCCGCCTCGCACGCGCGGTTGCTCGAGGATGTCGGGCACCGACAGGCTCGCGAGCTTGCGTTTGCCCTTCTCGAAGAAGAGCACGAGCTCGTAGCGCGAGCGGTAGTGGTAGCCCATGCCGATCGAGCGTTTGTCCCACACGAGAGGCTTCCAGAACTTGAAGCCCACCCTTTCCGCGACGGGTTTGGCGACGAACATCGTCTCCTGATCGCAGTACATGTAGAGGTGCGTGTTCTTCTTGAGCACGCGGTAGGCCTCGACGAAGAGCTCCTCGAAGCGCGCGTTGGGGAAGATGTGGAACCAGTCGTTGCTCGAGGCCTTGCTGTGCTTGAGGCGCGTCGTCGTGCCGACCGCGCGGTGCTTCTCGAGCGACTCGTAGGCCGGGTCGGTGACGAGCAGATCCACCGAGGCAGAGGGCAGCGCACGCAAGAGCTCGACGGCGTCGATGCGCTCGACGCGGTGACGCTCGACGCGGCTCGGATCGAGTCCCCTCGTGACGCCCGCCGTCGGCGAGGACGGCGTGTGCGCCGCGGGCGGGCTCGGCTCGAGCGTGGCTGGGTCGAAGAGGCTGGGCGCGTCGCTCGGTAGGGCCATGACGTCGTCCGTCGTAGCACCGCACGGGTGTGCAGGTCGCCCCCTCTTCGGCTCAGCTCGGACGACCAATGTCCTGCCCTCCGAGCTCGCCCTCCATGAGCACCGTGTGGAGCGAGACCTCCGCGCCCGCCGCCACGAGCACACCCACGAGCGCCTCGTCGGCTTCGATGACGATCTGTACGCCGAGCCTGCGCCAGCCCTCGGCGTGGAGCTCGGGGCGAGCGACGGCGCGCATCTCCGCGCAGAGCGCGCGAACGGTCGAGGCGTCGCGAGCGCGAAAGGGAAAAGCGCCCGGAAAGGCCGGGTCGAAGGGCGCGAGCCCCACGGGGGCGTCGCCGTCGTAGGCGACGAAGATCGCGCGCCCCTGGGCGCGCAGCATCGCGAGCTGACCTGAGAGCAGGCCCAAGGCGGCCTCGATCCCGGCGTCGCTCGAGCCCGAGCTCGCGACCTGCTCGGTGCGGATCGAGGCGCGCGCGGGCAGGGTCTCTGCGGCGTCGAAGCTCAGGCGCAGGGCGATCGACGGGCGCACGATCTCGAGACCGAGCGAGCGGTAGAGCGCGAGCGCGGCGGTGTTGTCGGGCACGACGTAGAGGCAGAAGCGCGTCGCGCCTCGTGTTCGGCCTCCCGCCTTCATGGCCTCCATCAGCGCGCGCCCGAAGCCACGGCGACGCGCGCTCTTCGCCGTGACCAGCTGACGCACGTAGAGCATGGAGCCCACGACGACCGAGTAGCCGTAGCCCACGACCGAAGCGCCCTGCTCGACGAGCAGCGTGTGCTCGGCCATCTCGGCGGACCAGCGCGCCTCGTCCGGTGTCGGGTCCGGGGCGCCGAGCTCGGGGTAGAGCGCGGCGAAGTGTGGGTAGTCGGCGAGCGAGGCGGGGCGGATGCGCATCTCGGGAACCCGAGGACCCTAGAGCGGTCGTAGTCTCGCCGGTAGGGGCCATCGCTCCCGCGTCTGCATGCCCATGCCTTCGAAGCGAAAGCTCCTCGTGCCTCTCTCCCGCGCGGCAAGCGCCCTCATCACCTCGTTCTCGCCGCGTCGAGCGGCGGCTGGGCTCCTGGTCTGGCTGGTCGTCGCGTGGGCGGCCTGCTTCGTCAGCCCCGCGGTGCGTGCTCAGGAGATCGACCCGGCGGCGCGAGGGCTCGACGTCTTCGCGGTCGCGCCACCGGAGCTCATGGGCGGCGCGGGGGCCGAGCTGCTCCTGCGCACCTACGGCTACCGCAAGGTCGACGCGGCCGCGCCGCTCGGTGGCGTGAGCGTCTCCGCGCGTTACGAGGGGGCGCCCGTCGACGCCGCGCCGGTCGTCGTCACGAGCGACGCCGAGGGGCTGGCGCGTCTGTCGATGCCTCCGCCGACGGGCGCCGTGGGCGAGGCCCTGCGCATCGAGCTCACGCTGCAGCACGGAAGGCACGTGCGCGTGCGCAGCGTCTCGGTGCGGCCGATGCCGAGCGAGGAGCTCTCGGTGAGCGTACCGCGCGACGAGGTCCGTCCAGGCGAGACGGTCACCGCGAGGCTGAGCCTCGTCGATCGCGCCACGGGTGCGCCGCGACCCGACGCCGAGGTCGAGCTCGCGCTCGAGCAGGGGGGCGCCGTCGCGGCGCGCGTGCGTGGGCGCACCGGGCCCTCGGGGAGCACGCTCCTCCGCGTGAAGGTCCCCGCCACGGAGATGCCTCGCCCCTCCTTCACGCTCGTCGCGACGGCGCCAGGGCGCTCGGTCGCTCCGAGTCGGCGCACGCTGCGCCTCCAGGAGCAGGTCCCCGCCCGACCGGTCTTCGTGGCCGAGGCCACCAAGGCCCGGGTGCTGCCCGGCGAGCGCGTCGAGTTCCGCCTCCGCCTGCTCCGCGCTGGGGGTGATCCGGTCGCGAACCAGAGCGTCGCCTACCTCTTGCTCGCCGAGAGCGAAGCGACGCCCGATGGAGAGCTCGACGATCCGAAGAGCGCGTTCTCGCTCCGCGCGAAGAGGGTCTCGACCGACGCACGCGGCGAGGCGCTCGTGGGCTTCGACGCGCCCGCCGGGCTGCTCGTGACGCAGCGGATCCGTGTGGTCGCGAAGGTCGTCCACGAAGGTCGCTCGCTGTCGCTCACGTCGAGCGCGGTGGCCGTGACCCCTCGCGGCAGCGCCTCGGTCGAGCTCGTCCCGCTCGCGGAGACCCTGGTGCCGGGTGTGGAGCAGGGGCTCGCGCTCAGCGTGGTCGACGGGTGGAGCCGACCCCTTGCAGGAGCAAGGTTCAGGGTGCTCGGCGACGGGCTCTCGGCCGAGGTCGAGACGGACGCGCACGGCACGGCGCTGCTCCGCTGGGACGTGCCGCTCGACGTGGGCGGTCGCCGCGATCGCGGTCCCTGCGCGAGCAGCGTGGCCGCCACGGTGCGTGTGGAGCTCGTCTCGGGAGCGCCGAGGGAAATCTTCGGTGCGGAGTCGGTGCCCGTCTGCCTCGAGGTGAACCGCGAGCGACGTGCGGTGCTCGAGGCGTCGAGCCCCGTGGTGCGTGCGGGTGGCCGCGCGGCCGCGCGCCTCGTAGCCCGCGGCGAGCTCGCGACGGCGCGCGCCCCCGCGCACGTGGCGCTCTCCGTGGACGCGCACGTGCCTCGCGAGAACGGCTCGTCGCTGCTCAGGCTCGGTGAGGCCTGGTCTCGATGGGAGGGCTCCACGGCAGAGGCGTCGCTCGAGGTCCCGCTGCGCGAGTCCGCCGGCGGTCTGGCCGTGCTCTCGGTCGCGGTGCCCAGGCCTTCCGAGGCCGCCGTGCAGGCCTCCACGTACGTGCTCGTGCTGCCTCGGGAGCTGCCCAAGCTCGTCGCCCGGGTGACCGGTGGCCGGCCTGCACCTGGAGGCGTGGTCGAGGTCGAGGCGCTTCTGAGCGACGAGCGTGGACAGCCGATCGCCGGCGAGGTCGCGGCGATGGTCCTCGACAAGAGCGACTTCTCGGACGTGGACTTCGAGCGCTACGCCTCGCAGTTCGACACGCGACTGGGCCTCTGCGCTCGGGTCGGCGTCGAGGCCTCGCACTGCGATGCGGCACTGCGCGCCGAGCCCGCCGAGCTCGCGCGGCTCCGCGCCCTGCTCGCCGCGGGCTCGGACCGCAGATCCCCGCCCGCGCTCGATCCGGGCAAGAGCAGCCGCGCCGAGCTCGAGGCGGCCTTTCGCGAGGTCCTGCTGAGCCTCGAGGGCGCGATCTTCGAGGCCTCGTCGTCGCCCGAGCGGCTGCGCGACGCGCTCCGGAAGGGGCCCCGCGGGCACGCATTCAACCCGGAGCTCTTCGAGGTGGTCACGCAGGCCATGCGCTCCGCCCCGCGCACGCCCGGCGGCGAGCCGCTCACGCTCGCCGATCTCGCCGCGATCGATCGACAGGTCGACTACGACACGGTCGCGCGCAGGGTCGCGAGGCTCAAGCTCTTCAGGTTGCTCACGGCGGCACGCAGCTTCCGCATGCGCAACGATCTCGACGCCGACGAACCGGCGCTGCGTGATCCGAACGCGCTGCTCCGTCGCATGCTGGACGAAGGCAGACACGAGGCGCTGCTCGACCCCTGGGGCCAGACCTTCGCCTTCGTGCCCGCGCGCGGGCCGTCGCGCCCTTTCCTCACGGCGATCCCCGGCTTCGAGCTGCGCTCCCCCGGCCCCGACGGGCGTCTCGGTACGGGCGACGACCTGAGCGACCCCTTCGAGCGCATCTTGAAGAGCGGAACACCCTACGCGGTGGCCATGGGGGAGGACCGCATCGCCGACGCGATGCTCGACCTGCGCGTCGCGGAGAGCTCGATCTCCGCGTGGTCGCGCCTGCTCGAGGACAGCACGGGCACGCAGCTCGGCGACAACGATCGTGGGCAAGGCAGCGGCGCCGGGCGGCTCGGGGGCTCGCACCGCACGAAGGCCCCGCAGCTGCGCATGGGCGCCACCTCGGTCACCCGCTCGGCTCCCTACTCACGCTGGCTCGCGCCGGTCGCCGTCGACGCTTCGGGCATCGCGCGCCTCTCGGTCCCGCTCGGCGCCGACGAGACGACCTACCGCGTCGTGCTGCTCGCGACGCCCAGCTCTGGAGGGCCGGCCTTCGCGCACGTCGACGTGCCGGTGTCGCTGCCGCTGTCGGTGCGCGTCGACCCCTTCGAGTACCTGCGCGTCGGAGATCGCATCGAGGCGCTCGTGCGCGTGAGGAACCGAGGCGCAGCGGCGGTCGAGGCCGAGCTCGGTCTGAGCGCCTCCGGTGGCGCGCGCCTCGCGGGGCCGTCGAAGATCGCGCTCGCGCTCGCACCCCAGGCGACGACCACCGCGCGCGTCAGTCTCGAAGCGGCCGCCGAGGGGCCGGGTGGGCTCGGTGTGTCGGTGCGCGCGAGCTCCGGGCTCGAAGACGCGAGCGAGATGCGCTTCGAGGTGAGGCCGGCCGGGCGTGTGCTCGACGTCGCGCGTGCGCGCTGGGTCGAGGGCACGGTGAGCTTCTCGAGCTTCGTAGGCGAGCGCGACAAGCTGCTGCGCGGGCGTCCACGACTGGTCGTCGAGCTGCCAGGGCGCGCGGTCGCCGAGGCGGCGCTCTCGGAGCGCTGGCTCGAGCAGGCCTCGTCGGACGCAGACCTCGTCGAGGCCTACGAGATCTACCAGCGCCTGCGTGAACGCGCGGCGCTCGAGTCGCCGGGCTCGGCCGTGGAGCGGCGCGCCGGCGAGCTCGCGCTGCGCGCCGCGACGCGTGCGGCGGGGGCATCGACGGACGCGGAGCTCGGGAGGGCCTTGCGTGCGCGCTTGCGGCGGCTGGGCGCCGGCTCCGAGGTGCTGGGCGATCGAGACCCGAGCGACTCCTCGTGCCCGCCCGAGCTGAGCGACCTCGGCTTGCTCGTCGCCTTCGCCGAGGCCGAGCCCGAGGCCGGCGGCGTCGTCGAGGCGTGCTGGGAGAACCACGCGGCGGCCACCGTCGCCAGGTTGCGCCGTTCGGACGAGCTCGCTCCGCTGGCGCGGGTGACGCTCGCCTTCGTCGAGCGCGCACACCGCCGCGAGCTCGCCGAGGAGCTCGCCCAGAGCCTCGCGAGGGCCGTGTCGCTCGGCCCGGACGGGCGCATCGTGCTCCCGAAGGAGAGCTCGCACGCCGACCGAGCGCTCGTGCTCTCGGCCCTCGGCTCGGCTCCGGCCGCTGCCGCATCGGCTGCTCCGGCAAA
>CALKVW010000167.1 GCA_938004785.1 uncultured Polyangiaceae bacterium | reverse complement strand
GCCGCGGGCCGACGCCTCGCTCGCCGAGCCGCAGGAAGCCCCGATCCGAAGCGGCGACCCGGGCCCGCTCGGGCCGCCGCGCCCTCCCAAGCCGGGCGTGCTGCGGGGGCTGCGCCTCTTCTTCGGCGGCTTCGCGTCGATCGCGCGGCAGCCTCGCGCCTGGCCGCTCGCGCTCGTACCCGTGGCGGCCGCCTCGCTCTTCACCCTCTTGCTCGGTGGCCTCTCGATCGGCTTCGTGCCGGATCTCGTTGCGTATTTCGCCCCCGGCGCCACCGGCTTCTGGCTCGGCCTCGCGCAGGTGGCGGCCACCGTCGTGGCCGTCGTCGCGAGCGTCTTCGTCTCCCTGGCGCTGGCTCAGCCTGCCTCCGGCCCCGCGCTCGAGGCGCTCGTGCGCACCGTGGAGCGCGAGCTCGGCGCGCCCGAGCAGCCGAACACGCCGTTCTTGCTCGACGTCGCCCGCTCGCTCGGCTCGGCCGCGGTCGGCTTCGCCTTCGGCGCGCCGATCTTCGCGCTGCTCTTCCTGCTGAGCTTCATCCCGGGCGCGGCGGTGGTCACCGTGCCCCTCAAGTTCCTCGTCGCCGCCACGATCGTCGGCTGGGACGTCGTCGACTACCCGCTCAGCGTGCGCGGCGTCGGCCTGCGCGCGCGGCTCCGCTTCGTCGCGCGCAACCTGCCCGCCGTCTTCGGCCTCGCGGTGGGGGTCGCCGCGGTCGCGCTCCTGCCGTGCGGCCTCTTGCTCGTACTGCCGGTCGGCGTGGCCGGGGCGACCCGCCTCGTGCACGAGATCCACGCCTACGAGCGGGCGATCGACTAGGGTGCTCGGCGCCATGAGCGACCCCGCCTTCAACGACCTCTTCCTCAAGGCCTGCCGTCGTGAGCCCGTCTCGCGCACGCCCGTCTGGTTCATGCGCCAGGCCGGTCGCTACATGGCGGAGTACCGCGCGCTGCGCGCGAAGCGCACCCTGCTCGAGATCTGCAAGACGCCGGAGATCGCCGTCGAGGTCACGCTCCAGCCGCTGCGCCTCGGCGTCGACGCGGCGATCCTCTTCGCCGACATCCTCCTCCCGCTCGAGCCCATGGGCGCGCCCTTCGAGTTCGCCAAGGGCGAGGGACCCGTCGTGCACGAGCCGGTCCGCGATCGCGCCGGCATCGATCGTTTGCGCGTCATCGATCCCGAAGACGGCCTCGGCTACGTGCTCGAGGCGATCCGTCTGCTCCGCAAGGAGCTCAAGGTGCCGCTCATCGGCTTCGCCGGCGCGCCCTTCACGATCGCGAGCTACCTCATCGAGGGTGGCAAGAGCCGCGACTACCGCCTCACCAAGCAGATGATGTGGAGCGATCCCGAGTCGTTCTCGCTGCTGATGGGCAAGATCAGCGAGGTCGTGCGTCGCTATCTGCGCGCCCAGGTCATGGCGGGCGCCCAGGCAGTGCAGCTCTTCGACTCCTGGGTCGGCTCGCTCACCGTCGAGGACTACCTCACGCACATCCAGCCCCACGTCTCCGGCATCCTGAAGGATCTCGAGACGACCGGCGTGCCGGTCATCCACTTCGGCACGCACACCGGGCACCTGCTCGAGTCGATGCGCGACGCGGGCGGCACGGTCATCGGCATCGATCACGTGACGCCGCTCGTGCCCGCCTGGGACCGCGTCGGTCGCGACAAGGCCGTGCAGGGCAACCTCGATCCGATCCTGCTCTGCGCGCCGCCCGAGGTCGCCAAGGCGCGCGCGACGCGCATCCTCGAGGCCGTGGGCAACGCGCCCGGCCACATCTTCAACCTCGGCCACGGCATCATCCCGGAGACGCCGGTCGACACCGTGCAGGCCGTCGTCGAGCACGTGCACGAGGTCTCGGAGCGCATCCGCGGAGCCAAGGCGTGAGTGAACGCTCCGCCTCGGGTAAGCCGCTCGAGGTCGTGATCGCCGGCGGCGGCATCACCGGTCTCGCGACGGCCTTCCGCCTGCTCGAGCGAGCTGGCGGTCGCGTGCGTGTCACGGTGCTCGAGGCCGACGAGCGCCTCGGGGGGAAGATCCACACCGAGCGACGCGACGGGCTCGTCTTCGACGGAGGTCCCGACGCCTTCGTCACGACCAAGCCCCACGCGACCCAGCTCTGTCGCGACGTGGGCATCGGCGATCGACTGCTCGAGACGATGCCCGAGAACCGGCGCGTCTACGTGCACCAGCGCGGCAAGACCTTCCACCTGCCCGAGGGCCTCTTGCTCGCGGTGCCCACGCGCTTCTGGCCACTCGTGAAGAGCCCACTCTTCAGTTGGCCCGGGCTCGCGCGCATGGGCCTCGATCTGGTGCTGCCTCCGAAGAAGGGCGACGAAGACGAGTCGATCTCCTCGTTCCTCGGGCGCAGGCTCGGTCAGGAGGCGGTCGACAGGCTCGGCGACCCGCTGCTCGGCGGCATCTACGCGGGTGATCCGGGCAAGCTCAGCATCCGCTCCACCTTCCCGCAGCTGCTCGAGCTCGAGCAGAAGCACGGCAGCCTCGTGCGCGGTGCGATGGCGATGCGCGCGCGCGCGCCGAAGCGCACCGGTCCTCCGCCGTCGCCCTTCCACTCGCTGCGTGGGGGCATGGCCACGCTGCCCGAGGCCGTCGCAGCGCGCGTGCGCGAGCTCGGCGGCACGATCCGCACGCACACCCGCATCGAGGCCGTCGCCCTTGGCGAAGCGGGTCGCTTCCGCATCTCGACCAAGGGGCCCGACGGCGCCGCGGAGCTCGAGGCCGACGAGCTCGTGCTCAGCACGCCGGCGCGCGTCTCGGCCGAGCTGTTGCGCCCGATCTGCGCGCCCGCCGCCGAGGAGCTCGCCTCGATCGCCTACGTGTCGACGGCCACCTGCCTCATGGCCTTCCCTCGCTCGGCCGTGCCGCACCCGCTCGACGCCGTGGGTGTGCTCTTCCCGAAGACGCCCGATCGCCGCGCGCTCGCGCTCACCTTCGTCACGAGCAAGTGGGAGGGGCGCGCGCCCGAGGGCACCGTCGTGATGCGCGTCTTTCTCGGCGGCTACGCGCAGGGTCAGGTCGCCCACCTGCCCGACGACGAGCTCGTGGCGATCGCGCGCGAGGAGCTGCGCGAGCTGCTCGGCATCACCGAGCCGCCCTCGACCTACACGATCTTCCGCTGGCTCGACGCGAGCCCGCAGCCCTGGGTCGGGCACGAAGCGAAGATGGCGCGCATGCGCGAGGCGATCGCCACCGTGCCCGGTCTCTCGGTCGCGGGCGCCGTCATCGACGGGGTGGGCATCCCCGACTGCGCGCGTCAGGCCGAGCGCGTCGCCGCGTCGATCCTCGCGAAGCTCGTGTAATCTCCCGGGCTCGAAGCCATGTGCGAGCTCTTGGGGATGGAGTGCAACGTCCCGACCGACATCACCTTCTCGTTCTCGGGGCTGCGCCAGCGAGGCGGTCAGACGGCGCACCACGGAGACGGCTGGGGTCTCGCGCTCTACGAGGGCAAGTCGGCGCGCGTCTTCCTCGAGCCGACGGCCGCGGCCAAGAGCCCGCTCGCGCGCTTCGTGAGCGACAACCCGATCAAGACGCTGCTCGCGATCGGACACATCCGCAAGCGCACGCGTGGTCCGGTCTGTCTCTCGAACACGCACCCCTTCGTGCGTGAGCTCTGGGGTCGTCACTGGGTCTTCGCGCACAACGGCACCGTGCGTGGCGCGAAGAAGCTCCCGCTCGGCCGCTTCCAGCCCATCGGCACGACCGACAGCGAGCACGCCTACTGCCACCTGCTCGAGGCGCTGCGCTCGAGCTTCGACGGACCACCGAAGGATCCGGCCTCGCTCTGGCATGCGATCGCCGAGGTCGCCGGGCGCATCGGCCAGAAGGGCAGCTTCAACTTCCTGCTCGGCGACGGCACGCACCTCTACGCGCGCTGCGCGACCAAGCTCTGCCACCTCGTGCGCAAGGCCCCCTTCGGCAAGGCGCGGCTGTCCGACGACGACGTCACGATCGATTTTTCCGCCGTCACCACGCCACGCGACCGGGTCGTGATCGTGAGCACCGTGCCGCTCACGGTCGACGAGGCGTGGATCCACGGCGAGCCCGGCTCGATGTGGGTCTTCGATCGCGGCAAGCTGCAAGCGACCCTCGCGTCCTGAGAGCGCTCCCCGATCGCCTCGGGGCCTCGCCCTTGACGTGGACCCCCGTGGAGGTAGCCTAGAAAGTCGTCTCCAGCGGGCGCTTCGCTCCGCTCCATGCTGCTGCCCCACGTACTGCGCCCGTGAGCGACTTCGAAGAGCCCACCAGAGTCACGACGGTCGGTCCGGTGAAGGCCGACACCGGTCCGAAGCTCGGAACGGACTGCGTCGTCGTGATCTACACGAAGCAGCCGACGCTCATGGGCAAGCGCTTCGTGCTCGACACGAGCCCCACGCGCGTGGGCCGCGGCGCCGACAACGAGATCGTGCTCGACGGCGACTCGGTGTCGCGCAGGCACGCCCAGTTCGAGCGGCGCGGCGAGCAGTGGTTCGTCGGCGACATGGGCAGCACGAACGGCACCTACTGCAACGACGACCAGATCAAGGGCGTCACGGCGCTCGCGAACGGCGATCGCATCAAGGTCGGGCCGACGATCTTCAAGTACCTCTCCGGCGCCGACGTCGAGGCGCAGTACCACGAGGAGATCTACCGCCTCACGATCATCGACGGCCTCACGCAGGCCTACAACGCGCGTTACCTCTACGAGTGCCTCGAGCGCGAGATCATCCGAGGCCGCCGCCACGAGCGCCCGCTGTCGGTGATCATGTTCGACATCGACTACTTCAAGCGCATCAACGACGTGCACGGCCACCTCGCGGGCGACTACGTGCTCAAGGAGCTCGCGCGCATCGTGCAGCAGCGCATCCGCCGCGACGAGGTCTTCGCCCGCTACGGCGGCGAGGAGTTCTCGATCGTGCTCCCGGAGACGCCGCTCGAGGGCGCGATCTCCCTCGCCGAGACCCTGCGCCAGCGCGTCGAGGAGCACGTCTTCAACTTCCAGGCCGACACGATCCGCGTGACCTGCAGCCTCGGCTGCGCGCAGCTCGACGACTCGGACAAAGCGGCGAACGACCTCATCAAGCGCGCCGACGAGAAGCTCTACGAAGCGAAGCACAGCGGCCGCAACCGCGTCGTCTACTGACGCCGCGCCGGGTCTCTCGGTGACGGGAAGCGAGCTCCCCCACATCGTCACGTCCGTGCCTGGTCCACGCTCACGCGAGGCCATGCAGCGGCTCGGCGCGCGCGAGTGCCCGGCCTTCGCCGAGCGCAGAGCTGGCCGCAGCACGGGCGGGGTCGACCCCTCGGCCATCGTGCTCGCCCGCGGCGAGGGCGCGAACCTCTACGACGTCGATGGCAACCGCTACGTGGATCTCGCCGCGGGTTTCGGCGCCGTCTTGCTCGGGCACGGGCCGAGCGCGGCGCACACGGCGGCCCACGCGCAGATCGACAGGCTCGTGCAGGGGCTCGGCGATCTCTACGCGAGCGACGTGAAGGTCGAGCTCGTCGAGGCCCTCGGCCGCCTCCACCCGGATCCTGGCGCGCGCGTGCTGCTCTGTCAGTCGGGCGCCGACGCGGTGACGGCCGCGCTCAAGACGGCGGCGCTGCGCACGGAGCGCCCGGGCATCGTCGCCTTCGAGGGCGCCTACCACGGGCTCGGCTACGCGCCGCTCGCGGCCTGCGGCTTCAAGGCGAGCTTCCGAGAGCCCTTCGAAGCCCAGCTCAACCCGCACGTGCACTTCGCGCCGTATCCGGCGACGCCCGACGCGGTCGCCGAGTGCCTCGCCCAGGTGGAGCGACGGCTCGCGACGGGCCAGATCGGCGCGGTGCTCTTCGAGCCATTGCTGGGCCGAGGAGGGGTCGTCGTGCCGCCGCCGGGCTTCCTGTCTGAGCTGGTCGCGCTCGCGCGCGCACATGGCGCGCTCTCGATCGCCGACGAGATCTGGACGGGCCTCGGTCGCGCTGGCGCGATGCTGCGCTCGGTCGACGACGGCGCGGTCGCGGATCTCGTCGTGCTCGGCAAGGGGCTCGGGGCCTCGTTCCCGATCTCGGCGTGCATCGGCACCGCCGACGCGATGAGCGGGTGGTCGCGCGGAGGGCGCGTGATCCACACCTCGACGCACGCGGGGGCCCCGCTCGGATGTGCGGCCGCGCTCGCGACGCTCGGCGAGCTCGAAGCGCGCGCGCTGCCGGCGAGGGCGCGAGCGGTGGGCGAGCGCCTGCGGCGGCTGGCCCACGCGCGGCTCGCGGGGCGCGAGGGATACGTCGAAGTGCGCGGCGCGGGGCTCGTCGTCGGGATCGAGCTCGCGAGCGGCGCGCTCGGGCTCGCGGCGCACGGCGCCCTGCTCGGCCGAGGCTACCTCGTCACGCTCGGAGGCCAGAGCACCGAGGTGCTGGTCGCCACGCCGCCGCTCGACGTCGCCGAGCCGCTGCTCGAGGCCTGGGTCGGCGCGCTCGCCGAGGTGCTCGAGCAGCTCGGCGCCCCAGGGACCGCGACATGAGCGCGAGCCCCGAGAGCGCGGCGCAGAGCGCCGCGATGCTCGCCGAGAGCGACGCGCTGCACGCGCGCGTGCGCCGCTACGTCGCCTCCAGCGAGGGCGATCGCGAGCGCTTCGACGAGCTCGCGCTCGCGATCGCCGCCTTCCAGATCGAGCACGTCGAGCCCGTGCGCCGGCTCACGAGCGCGCGCGGCTTTGATCCGCGGCGCGCGCGCAGCGTCGCCGAGCTGCCCGCGCTGCCGGTCGACGCCTTCAAGCTGCGGCGCGTGGCGGCGCACCCGCCCGAGTTCGACCTGCGGGTCTTCCGCACGAGCGGCACGACCCAGGGCAGCGAGCGCCGGGGAGAGCACGCCTTCCGCACGCTCGACACCTACCGTGCCGCTTCGATCGCCTGGGGGCTCGAGCACCTCACGCGAGGGATGCGCCCCGCACGCCTCTTCGTGCTCGCGCCGAGCTCGATCGAGCTCCCCGACTCCTCGCTCTCGTTCATGATCGACGCGATGGCAGAGGCGCTCGGCATGTCGCCGAGGCACCTCGTATCGCTCGAGCGAGGCCTCGACTTCGAGGCCTTCGAGGCCGAGGCCGCCGCCTGCGCCGACGCCGGCGAACCCGTGCTCGTGCTCGGCACCTCCTTCGCGTACGTCTATCTGCTCGACGCGCTCGACGGGCGCTCGCGGCCGCTGCCCAGCGGCAGCCGCGCGATGATCACCGGAGGCTTCAAGGGGCGAACGCGCGAGGTGCCCGAGGCGGAGCTGCGCAGAGAGATCGCGCGCGCGCTCGGTCTCGACGCGGCGCAGCTCGTCGGCGAGTACGGCATGACCGAGCTGTCGAGCCAGCTCTGGGAGCCGAGCATCGAGGGCGGGGCGGGGCGCTACCGCACCCCCGCGTGGTTGCGTGTCGAGGCCGTCGAGCCCGACACGCTCGAACCCGTCGCGCCCGGCGAGGTAGGCCTCGCGCGCTTCGTCGACCTGGCCAACGTCGACAGCGCGATCGCGGTGCAGACGGTCGATCGCATACGTGTCGTCGAGGGCGAGGTCGAGCTGCTCGGGCGCGCCCCCGGGGCTCCACCGCGCGGTTGCTCGCTGGCGATCGACGATCTCCTGAGGGCAGGCTCGTGAGCGATCGCGAGCTCGCATCGGCGCGCGTGCGTGCGCTGCTCGGCGTGGCCGCGAAGCTCGCGACGCCTGGCGATCCGCTGCACGAGCGGGTGCGTGAGGCGCTCATGCGGCAGAGCGGGCTGTCGCCGGAGGGTGTGGTCCTCGCGCTGACCGAGCACGTCGAGACCACGATCAGCGATGCACAGCTCGACGCGGTCCTCGCCTGGGCGGGCACCTCGCCTCGATGTCACGTGGTGCTCGCCGCCAACGTGCCCGTCGCCGCCGTGCGCGCGCTCGCGCTCGCGCTGGCCGCCGCGCCCGAGGTCGCGCTGAAGCCCTCGCGCCGCGATCCGGGGCTCACGCTGCCCTTCGTCGAAGCGCTCCGTGACGACGAGCGCTTCGGGGCCACGGGCGCACGCGTCGAGATCGTGCACGAGCTCGTCGTCGAACCGGGTGAGCAGGTGCACGCCTACGGTCGCGACGAGACGGTGCGTGCGATCGCGGCCTCGCTGCCCGAGGGAGCCCGGCTGCGACCGCACGGCGCGGGGCTGTCGATCGCCGTCGTCGAAGGCGACGACGACCTCGAGCTCGCCGCGGCCGGCCTCGCGCGTGACGTCGTCGCCTTCGATCAGCGAGGTTGTCTCTCGCCGCGCATCGCGCTCGTGGCCGGCGGGATCGACGAAGCCGAGCGCCTCACGCGCGCGCTGCACCTGGAGCTCGGCCGCTACGACGCGCGCGTGCCACGCGGCGCCCTCGACCCAGCCGCGCAAGCGGCGCTCGGCCAGTACGCCTCGCTGCTCGAGGCCATCGGCCGGGCCATGCGCGGCAGGGGCCACGTGGTCGGGCTCGATCTCGCGCCCGTACGCCTCGAGCTCGCTCCGGAGGCGCGCGCCGTACACGTGGCGAGCGCCGCCGCGCACGAGCTCGCGCCGCTCCTCAAGCCGCTCGCCCGCTGGATCACCGCGGTCGGCCTCGGGCGCTCCGTCGAGGCGCCCGGGCCGCTCGCGCGCTCCGCGCTCCGGCTGCTGCCCAAGGCCCGCGTCGCGAGGCTCGGCGAACTGCAGCGGCCGCCGCTCGATGGTCCCGTCGACCTGCGCGGCGGTTGACGCTCTGCCCACATTGTCGCAACGTGGAGCGCTATCGAGCGAGCGCCGGGTTTCGGTGCTTTCTCCGCTGTCCCTCGTGTCCCCTGGCGATCTCGTCTCCGGCAAATACCGGCTCCTGCGGCAGCTCGGCCGCGGCGGCATGGGATCGGTGTGGGCTGCGCGCAACGAGCTCACCGATCGCGATTTCGCGATCAAGTTCCTCCTGCCGGAGCTCGCCCAGAACCGCGACGCCCTGCACCGCTTCTTCCTCGAGGCGAGGGCCTGCGGACAGATCAAGCACCCTGCCGTCGTCGCCGTGTACGACATGGGCCAGGCCGAAGACGGCACGCCCTACCTCGTCATGGAGCTCATGGAGGGCGAGGGGCTCGATCATCGCCTCGCGCGCAGCGGCGCCTTCCGCCCCGGCGAGGCCGCGGCCTTCGTGGCGTTCATCGCGCGAGGGCTCGAAGAGGCGCACGTGCGCGGGCTGGTGCACCGCGATCTCAAGCCGGGCAACGTCTTCTTCGCGATCGACGATCGCGGCGACGTGGTGCCCAAGGTGCTCGATTTCGGCGTCTCGAAGGCCACTGCGCTCGCCGATCCCAAGTTCGTGCGCACCAACACCGGTGCGGTGCTCGGATCTCCGGCCTACATGAGCCCGGAGCAAGCGCGTGGCGACGAAGACATCGACGGGCGCAGCGACGTCTGGTCGCTCGGGGTCATCCTCTACGAGACGCTCACGGGCCGGCCTCCCTTCGAGGGTGCGAACTACAACCAGCTCATGGTGAACATCCTCATGGAGCGGCACACGCCGGCCATCGAGCTGAACCCCGCCATCGGCGCGGAGCTCTCCGAGCTCATCGATCAGACGCTCCACAAGGATCGCGACAAACGCATCCGCACGGCGCGCGAGCTCGCGGAGCGCCTCGAGCACATCGCGACCCGCATCACCGGCACACCCTACCCGGGCATGGTGCCGCGTGGCCGCAGCATGACGCCCCCGCCCGGCGCGGTGAGCGCGAATACGCGGACCGACAACGGGGTCGCGGTCGACGCCGAGAGCGCGAAGAACAAGGGCTCGGCGGTCGTGTGGCTGAGCGGCGTGGTGCTCGTGGTCGCGGTCGTGTCGATCGGTGCCGTCGCGGTGGCGCGCATGAGGCCACCTGCGGTGGCCGTGGCCGCGCGCTCGACGCGTGTGCTCGCCGAGGGGCGTGAGCGCCTCACGAAGCTGTGGGCCGAGGGGGGCTCTTCGTCGGCCACGCAGCCCGACAAGCAGATCCCGACCGACGACGACGGCCTCGTGCTCGATCCCGACGATCTCCCGCCCGCGACACCGACTGCACGCCCCTCCGGGGCCGTGCCCGTCCGCAAGAAGACGAACCCGGTGCATGGCGGGGTCGACTCCCCCGGCTTCTAGGCGAGGGCGCATCCGCCTGCTGCGCGGCGCGTGGCTTCGGTCGTCCTCCTCGCCGTGCGTGGAGCACGGCTGCGTCG
>CALKVW010000166.1 GCA_938004785.1 uncultured Polyangiaceae bacterium | reverse complement strand
GCCGCGCCGAGCGTCGAGGTCCGCTTCGTGCTCGCGCGCGCGGCGTTCGAGCTGGGGCGCCCAGCCGCCGCGGCGCAGGCGATCGCCCCCCTCGTGGAGCACGCGCGCGAGCTCGAAGCGCCGGCCGAGGTGCTGCCGCTGCTCGCGCGCTACGCGGAGCTCGGTGAGGGCTCGACCCCCGGCTGGCTGGAAGCACAGCTGCTCGAGGCCTGGCTCTGCTGGTCGCGCCCAGCTCCTTCGATCCGGACGAAGGAGGAGCTGCCCGCGCTGATGCGTCTGTTCGAGCTCGGCTTCGACACACCCGCGCTCGCGCGTCGGCTCGGCCTGATCGCCACGCGCGAAGGGCTCCTGCGCTGAGCTCGGGCTCGACCGACGGACGAGCGCGGCCTACACCTCGCCCATGAGCGACTCCGCTGCCTACACGCCCCCGAAGATCTGGACCTGGAACCCGGACGGCGGAGGCCCCTTCGCCAAGATCAACCGACCCGTCGCGGGCCCGACCCACGAGCGCGAGCTGCCGGTGGGCAGGCATCCCTTGCAGCTCTACTCGCTGGCCACGCCCAACGGCGTGAAGGTCACGGTGATGCTCGAGGAGCTGCTCGCGCTCGGCCACGAGGGCGCCGAGTACGACGCTTGGCTCGTCGACATCGGCAAGGGCGATCAGTTCGGGAGCGGCTTCGTCGAGGCCAACCCCAACTCGAAGATCCCTGCGCTGATGGACCACTCCACGACGCCGGCCGTGCGCGTCTTCGAGTCGGGATCGATCCTGCTCTACCTCGCCGAGAAGTTCGGCGCCTTCCTGCCGAGCGAGCGACGCGCGCGCACCGAGTGCATGTCGTGGTTGTTCTGGCAGATGGGCTCCGCGCCCTTGCTCGGCGGAGGCTTCGGCCACTTCTATGCCTATGCGCCGATGAAGATCGAATACGCGATCGATCGCTACGCGATGGAGGCGAAGCGCCAGCTCGACGTGCTCGACCGCCACCTCGCCGAGCGCCGCTACATGATCGGCGACGACTACTCGATCGCCGACATCGCGATCTGGCCTTGGTACGGCGCGCTCGTCGCGGGCGAGATCTACGGTGCAGCGGAGTTCCTCCAGGTGGAGAGCTACCGCCACGTGTGCCGTTGGGCGGGCGAGGTCCGCCAGCGCCCGGCCGTGCAGCGTGGGCGCAGGGTGAACCGCGCCTTCGGCCCGCCGGAAGAACAGCTCCACGAGCGCCACGACGCGAGCGACCTCGAGCCCCCTCCCCGCGCCGGCCTCGAGAGCTCGGGCTGAGCGTCGCGCGGCGGAGGTGCCTCGCACCCTGCACGGGGGGCGCTCGCTGTAGTAGAGCCCGCATCTCCGCGATGAGTCACCAACAGCACCCCACCGAGCCCCGCTTCCGCCTCGATCAGCGCAGCGCTGGCCTGCTCGTCCACCCCACGAGTCTGGCCGCGGGGCCTGGCCAGCCCGAGCTCGGCTCCGGTGATCTGGGCGCGAGCGCGCGTGCGCTCGTCGACTTCGCGGCCGCCTCGGGCCTCGGCTGGTGGCAGATGCTGCCGGTCGGGCCGGTGGGGCCGGGCTTCTCGCCCTACTCGTCGACCAGCGTCTTCGCGGGTGAGCCGATGCTCGTGAGCCTCGACGCGCTCGTCGACGACGGCCTTCTCGAGCGGGGCGACCCCGCGCTCGCGCCCGTGGAGCCTGCGCGTCGCGTCGACTTCGTCGCGGTGCGCGATCGCCGCCAGGGAGCGCTGCGTCGCGCCTTCGAGAAGGCGCGAGCTGGGCTCGAGCACGACGCCGAGTACGCGAGCTTCCTGGAGAAGGAGCGCTACTGGCTCGACGACTACGCGGCCTTCGCCACGCTCAAGGAGCTCCACGGGGGCAAGCCGTACTTCCAGTGGCCCGAGGCCCACAAGAAGCGCGCGCCGGAGGCGATGGACGCGCTGCGCCGCGACCACGCGGAGGCGCTCGCCTTCCACCGCTTCGTGCAGCACCGCTTCGCGCGCGACCTGCGCAGGCTGCGCGCCTACGCGCACGAGCGAGGCGTGGGGCTGATGGGCGACGTGCCGATCTACGTCGCGCACGACTCCGCCGACGTCTGGGCGCACGGGCGCTTCTTCCAGCTCGACGCCGAGGGCGACCCGGCCTTCGTGGCGGGCGTGCCGCCGGACGCCTTCAGCGACGACGGTCAGCTCTGGGGCAACCCGCTGTACGACTGGGCCGAGCTCGAGCGCACCGACTTCGGCTTCTGGGTCGCGCGCCTCGCGCACGCCTTCCGCTGCTTCGACTCGGTGAGGCTCGACCACTTCATCGGCTTCTCGCGCTACTACGCCGTGGCGCGCGGCGAGAAGAGCGCCAAGCACGGGAGCTTCCACCCCGTGCCCGGCTACGCGCTCTTCGAGGCCGTGTTCCGTTCGCTCGGCCCCGTCGCGCTCGTGGCGGAGGATCTCGGCGTGGTCACCGACGAGGTGCGCAAGCTGCGCGATCACTTCCGCCTGCCCGGCATGAACATCTTGCAGTTCTCGTTCTCGCCGGGTCGGCACAACGAGGGCAGCCGCCCGCACCGCTACGCGCAGCGCAGCGTCGTCTACACGGGCACGCACGACAACGACACCACCGCCGGCTGGCTCGGCTCCCCACCCGACGACGCCTCCGAGGCCGGCCGGGCCGCCTGGCTGAGCGACCGCGACTACTGCCTACGCTACCTCGGCCTCGACGCCGACAAACCCGCGGGAGAGCTCGCCTGGGGCGTCGTGCGCGCGGCGCTCGCGAGCCACGCCGACACCGCCTTCGTGCCCGCACAGGACCTGCTCGGCCTGGGCCGCGAGGCGCGCATGAACCGGCCCGGCATCGCCGAAGGCAACTGGTCCGTGCGCCTCTTGCCCGGCGAGCTCGACACCAAGCTGGCCGTCCGCGTGCGCGAGCTGACCGAGCTCTACGGTCGCGCACCCTGACTCGGTGCACGCCTGCTGGGCACGACGCGGAAAGGCTGCTCGCGTGGTCGGGGCCTTGGCCACGGCTCGCCGCGGCCGCTAGCATGTCGTCATGCGCTCGCACGCTCCGCTTCGCTTGGGGTTCCGCTCCGTCGTCGTCCGTGTCGCCCTCGGCGCTGGGCTGTTGCTCGCAGCCTCGGGCTGTCTCGAGACGACCGCCGAGACCGGCGAAGACGACAAGTCAGGCATCAAGGAAGTGCCCAGCCCGAGCGGCGGCCAGGGCTCGACCGGCTCCGGTACCGGCGAAGGCGGCGGTGAAGAGGGCAGCGGCGGAGGCGGCGGCAACGCCGGCACCGGCGGCCAGGGCGGCGCCGGTGGTGCTGGCGGCCAGGGTGGCGCCTGAGGGCGTCACGGGAGGGCGCTCAGGCTCGGGGCACGGAGCGCGACGCGCCGGCGAGAGGTGCTGAGTGAAGCGCCTCATCGTCATGCGCCACGCCAAGAGCGACTGGTCGAGCGGAGCGAGCACCGACCACGCGCGCCCGCTCAACGAGCGCGGGCGCCGCGAAGCGCCGATCACCGCGGCGCGCCTCGCGCGGCTCGGCTGGGCTCCTGAGCGCGTGGGCTCGAGCGACAGCCAGCGGACGCGCGAGACGCTCGAGCTCGCGCTGCCTCACTGGCCGGGTGCCGTCGTGAGCTACCACCACGAGCTGTACTTCGCGGGCGCCGAGGTCGTGCGCAAGCTCGGCGAGAGCCTGCCCGACGAGGTGTGCACGTGGCTCGTGCTCGGTCACAACCCAGGCTGGGAGGAGCTCGTCGAGGAGCTCGGCGGCCGCTCGATCGCGCTCAAGACCTCGTACGCCGCGATGCTCGTCTCGGGCGCGAGCACCTGGGCCGAGGCCTTCGCCCGAGGCGCGGACTGGACCCTCGAGCGCGTGCTCGGACCGAAGGATCACGACGCCTAGCGCGCGCTCGCCCGGGGAGGGTGGCCCCGAGGCCGCGTGGAACGCGCGAGCACGCGGAGCGCTCTCAGCCGTTCGCGGTGCTGCAGGGGCTGCAGGGTCCGCCGCAGTCGATCTGCATCTCGCCCTGGTTCTTCACGCCGTCGCTGCAGGTGGGCACTTGGCAGCAGCTCATCGAGGCGTCGGGACAGCCCACCTCCTCGCAGACGCCGCTCGCGCAGTTCGAGGCCTGCTCGCAGGGCTCGAGCGGATCGCAGGCGCCGGCACAGGCCGGCCCGCAGTCGATCGCCCACTCGTCGCCGTTCTTCACGCCATCGACGCAGGTGGGCGGCTTGCACCGCGGCGTGCAGCCGGCCCCTTCGCAGCCGCACACGCCGTCGAGGCAATCGGCCGGCTGAGCGCAGAGCTTGCCCGTCTCGCAGCGCTCGCAGCTGTTCGCGCCGCCGCAGTCGACGTCGGACTCGGTTCCGTTGAGCTCGCCGTCCTCGCAGCTCGGCGCCTGACAGACGTCGCTGTTGCAGACCTTGCTCTTGCAGTCCGAGTCCGACTTGCAGTCGCCGCCCGTGTCGCAGCCTGGGCACACCGAGCCGCCGCAGTCGGTGTCGGTCTCGCCCGGGTCGAGCTGCCCGTTCCCGCAGGTGGCGGGAACGCACTGCTTGCTGATGCATCGATCGGAGCCGCTGCAGTCGTCGTCGATCACGCAGTCGACACAGCTCCCCTGGCCGTCGCAGACGCCCGCGCTGCACGCGGTGCGCTCGGCGACCGGTGGGTTGCTCGCGCCATCGGGCCCGCAGAGGTCGGCGGAGCAGTCGTTGCCGTCGTGGAAGACGTCGCTCTCGTCGGGCTCGGTGACGCTCGAGCCGCTCGCGTCGCAGACCACGCGCTGGCAGTCGCCCTCGACCTGCGACGCCACGGGCGTACCCGCTGGCGCCTCACGCAGACCGCAGACCCCACCCACGCACTCGCGCAGGTAGCAGCCCGAACCGGCCTGCGGGCAGTCCGCCGGCGTCTGGCAGCGGATGCCTCCTCCGTCGTCGACCGACAGGGTCTCGATGCCGAGCAGGGCCTCGCAGGCCGTCGTGCCCAGGCCCAAACCGACGAGCCCGACCCACGCTGCCGCGAAGCGCATGAGCCCTGTGCGCGACCGAGTACTCATAAGCGACCTCCGAAAGCCAAGAAGAAGCCGCCGGGCACGAAGCTCACCGCCACCGGCGGAGGTTCGTCGCTCGGCGCGAAGACGTAGAGCAGCGCGCCACCGACGATCGCGGTCGCGCCCACCGAGAAGGCGATCGTCGAGACGAGCGCGGAGTCGCTGGCCGACTGCTGCAGCGCGACGCCCTCCACGGTGCACCTCGAGGGATCGTCGCCGGCGCAGGTGTCGCGCGCGTCGGCGTAGCTCGACATCGCGTCGATGCCGAAGGCCGTGCCGAGCCCGACGCCGACGACGCCGACGCCCGCCACGACGAGCCCTGCGAGACGCATGACGTCGCCCGGGCTCTGGCCCTCGTCGTCGGAAGGCAGAGGCGCCTCGGCGCGCGCGAGCGGCGGCACGAAGACGTCTTCGCGCCCGGACTCGCCCGCGATCGGCACGGTGGTCGACCAGGGTCGGTAGCCCTCGGCCACCGCCTCGATGCGCTGCTCACCCGGGTCGACCGGAACCCAGTCGCCCCACACCGGCTCGCCGATGCGCACGCCGTTGCGCGTGAGCACCAAGCCGATCGCGAGGTTGGGCTCGGCCACGTTGATCCGCATCATCGACAGCCGCGGCTCGAGCGCCGCAGCGCGCTCGCGCGCGATCTTCTCGCGCGCGGGCTGCTCGCGCATGCGCGCGATGGCCGCGGCCTCGCGGAAGCCTGCCCAGGCGCTCGCGAGCCGACCGGTGAGCTCGTAGCAGTCCGAGAGGTAGAGCAAGGTGCCGAGGCCTGCGTCGAGCCGCTGGCTCTCGGCGAAGAGCGGGCAGGCCTCGTCGTATTTGCCGCCGTCGTGCAGCTCGCGTGCGCGGTCGAACAGCGCCTGGGCCTGGGCCTTCTCCTCCGCGAGCGGCTCGGGGCGGTTCGGCACGGTGGGGAGGTCGTCGACGCCGGGCACCACGGAGGTCCTCGGCGGGGCCCCTCCGGCCGGCTTCGCTCGAGCATCGGCGCCGCCGACGACGAGCATCGCCGCGAGCAGGCTCGCCGCCCGCACGAGCGCCGTCCGCACGAGCGCCGATCGCTGCGAGCTCCACACGGCTCGACCACCTCGCTCTCGGGTCGCCCCGGTGCTCATCCGCTTCGTCTCCACGCGCTCAATCACGTTCGCCGAACCCGGCGGTGCGCTTCGGCCCTGTAGGCGCAGGCGCTGGGCGACGCGGCCTGGGCTGCGCAGCCGGTGCGCTCGCCGTCGCGACCGGGGCGCTCGCGTCGGCGGTAGCCGAGGCGACGCCGGCCGAGCCCGCGGAGGCACCGCCTTCAGTGTTCGCAGAGGCATCGCCGAGGTCAGGCGCAGAGGCACCGCGCTCGGGCGCTGCGCTGTGGGCCGCGCCGGGCGCGAGCTCGGCGTTCGGCGCAGGCGACCCGCCGAGGCTCGACGACGGCGCGTCGTCGCTCGGCCGCTCGGGCTCGGGAACCGGCGTGGCGGCTCGCGCGGGCGCGTCGGCCGGGCGCGTCGCCGCGAGCGAGAAGAGCGCGCCCCCGGCGAGCACCAGCGCCGCCGCCGCGCCGATCCACGGCCAGCGCCGCCTGCGCGGCGCGCTCGCGCTCTCGGTGTTCCAAGCGGTCGAGGTCGCCGCCCCCTCCGGTGGCGGAGGCAGGAGGCTCAGCGACGGCAGGGACGCGGGCTCGCCGGTAGGCGTCTTCAGGCTCGAGATGTAGTCGAGCGAGATCTCCGCCTGCGCCGGGGCGTAGCGCGAGAGCGCGCGGGCGAAGTGGTAGACGTCGCGGTAGCGAGCGTCCGGCTCCTTCTCCAGGCAGCGCCTCAGCATCTTCTCGAAGCCCTCGGGCAGGTCGTCGCGACCCGTCGGCGGCATCGGGATGCTGAGCACGTTGGCGCAGACCATCGGGATCGACGTGGCGTCGAAGGGCGATTTGCCGACGACCATCTCGTAGAGGATGACGCCGAGCGACCAGATGTCGGTGCGTTTGTCGACCTCGCCCGAGGCACGCATCTGCTCGGGCGACATGTAGAGCGGAGAGCCGAGCATCGCCGACGCGCTCGTGAGCGCCTTGGCCTGGCTGCGGTCGGGCGACTCGGCCAGCGTGATCTTGGAGATGCCGAAATCGAGCACCTTCACCGAGACCTTGCCGCTGGCGTCGCGGGCCAAGAACAAGTTCGCCGGCTTGAGATCGCGATGCACGATGCCCGCCGCGTGCGCCTCGGCGATCGCCTCGCAGGCCTGGAGCACCAGCGTGACCGCGCGCTCCACCCCGAGCGAGCCCTCGGCGACGAGCTCCTCGGCGAGATCGCGCCCTTCGAGCAGCTCCATGACGATGAAGGGCTCGCCGCCCTCGAGCGTGTCGACGTCGACCACGCGGCCGACGTGCTCGCTGCGGATCTTCGCGGCGGCCTTCGCCTCGCGGAGAAACCTCTCCACGGCCTCGCCATCCTCGCGAGCGCGGGGGCTGAGCAGCTTGAGCGCGACCCGGCGGTCGAGCTTCTCGTGGTGGGCCTCGACGACCAGGCCCATGCCGCCCTGACCGATGAGCCGGACGACCCGGTACTTGCCTGCGAGCACCTGGCCGATCGTCGCGACCAGCGGCCTCGAGCTCGCCTCGCCGACGAGCGAGCGCGGGCCTTCGTTGGACTCTGGAAGAGAGCCCGTTCGCTGTGCTGTCACGCTGGACGTACCCGAAGCCACGCTAGGCCGCAGCCTACCACGCCGCGACGGTGCTTGCCCTGAACGGTCGCGCGTCCAGCCCCGATGCTCCGGCCGTCAGGCCGGGCCGCAGCGCGCGCTCGCGACCCTTCCGACGAGCCGACCCCTCGGACGAACGCGCCCGCGCGCCGGGCAGGCGCCGGGACGCTCGCCGCCCGGGGTCGGGCTACTTCGCCTCGCGCGCCCGCGCGAAGGTCTTCTCGAAGGCCGTGCCCTCACCGCCGGCGAGCTTCTTGTGTTTGCCGAAGGCCTTGGTCTGACGGCTCCGCAGCACACAGCGCAGCGAGGCATCGAAGCCCGCGCTCGCCTCCGCGAACGAGGCCGCCGAGGCGTCGGGGCGCGCCGCCGCCGAGATGGCGCGCAGCGCGTCGCCGAAGTCGGGGCAGCTGCCCGGTGTGACGGGCAGCTCGAGCGGTGCGGCGCCCGGGCAGCAGCGCCCGCGGATCGCGGCGTAGGCGGCGAGCTCGTACCAGCCGAGCAGCGCCCACTCGCGCATGCCGTCGGTCACGCGACCTTGCGATGCGCGCACCACGACCTCTCTCACGGCGGGCGCCCCCTTGCGTGGATCGCGCTGCGCGCACACGAAGTCGAGGCTCGTTCCCACCGGCCGCGCGAAGCTGCCTTCGGCGAAGAGCGCGCTCATGCATTTGCCGACGTCGGCGACCGGCGCGCTCGGAGGCTGCGCCGCGCTCGCCTCGGGCGCCGCGCTGGGCGTCGCCGCGCTCGACGTCGCGGTCGCCTCCGCCGGCGCCGCGCTCGGCCCGGGGCTGCTCGCGCCGCCGCTGACCGCGGAAGTGGCGGTTTCGACGGCCGAGCTCGCCGCGCCGGGCGAGGGCGCGTCGACCGAGCCGGAGCGGAAGAGGATCACGGCGCTGAGCCCCGCGCCCAGCACCACCAGGGTGCCCGCGAAGGCGCGCAGCGAGATGCGCCCCTTCGCCGGCGCCGCTGCGCGGACTCGCTCGAGCTCGGGCTCCGCTGGGGCGGCGAGCGCGTCGAGCAGATCGTTGCGTGAGCGCACCGGAGGGGCCGAGCCCGAGGCCGTCGGTCTCGTCGAGCTCGACGTGGGCGAGCCAGCCGTCGCCGCCTCGCCTCCAGGCGCGTCGCCGGGTGGCGCGACCGGCACCACGGCCGGCGGAGGCACGCTGCGGCTCTCCGGCGGCGGGCGACCGCTCGGCAGACGCGGCGCGCGCACGACCGGTGGCCCGACGCGCTCGGCCGCGCGACGCACCGAGTCCGCCACGACGGCCGGGTCGGCGTGAGGGAGCGTCGGCCGATCGTCGCGAGGTACGGTGGTCTCCTCGTCGAGCACCGTGGAGAAGGGAGACGAGGGCGCCGCCACGGGAGGGGCCTCGGCGCCGGGCGGAGGTGGCGGCAGGCTCCTGAGATCGATGGCCTCGGCAGGCTGGCGCAGGCCGCTCGGCGCGGGGGCCGGGGCGCGCTTCGCGAGGCGCGCGCCGAGCGCGTCGCTCGGCGGCATCGCGTCGCCGCCTCGCTCGTCGCGGCGCTCGAGCCACGCGAGCAGCTCTCGGCGCAGCTCGGACGCACCACGCGGCCTGAGCTCGAGGTCTCGAGCGAGCGCGTCGCTGAGCAGGGTGTCGAGCTCGTCGTCACCTGCGTCGAACACGGCGAGCGGAGGCGGACGCAGCGACTCGACGCGTTTGCCGATCTCGTCCGCGCTGGGTGCATCGAAGGGCACCTGCCCCGTGAGCGAGGCGTAGAGCAAGACGGCCGCCGCCCACACGTCGTCGGCCGGGCTCGCGCCTCCACCGGCGACGCGCTCCGGAGAGTGAAAGGCGACGCTCTCGACGAGCTCGGCCGGATCGAGCAGCTCGGGCTGCTCGCCGCGCAGGCGCACGGCCGCCCAGCCCACGCGTCCGTGCACCAGCCCTTCGGCGTGCAGGCGCTCGAGCAGGGATGCGAGGCGGGCGACCAGGCGTACGGCCGCGACCACCTCGAGAGGCCCGTCTCGACGGATGCGCTCTTCGAGGCTCTCCACGATGCGGCAGGGTCGCAAAGCGGTGCTCTCAACTCAAGGACGCAGTCGGCCGAGCGCGGCTCGGGCGCCCGCGGCCTGCGCCGTCCGGGTGCGACACAGCCAGTCCACGGGTTGTCCACAGCTCGGCGCTCGGCGGCGGCTCGAGCGCCCCAGAGCGCGTGGACAGCGCGAAGATCGCATCTGTAACAGATTGATACTTCGATACAATTTCGTCCTGCGCGACGAGGACTCGGCGCGGGGCCGAGCGCTGGGGCCTCGGCGCCTGTGGAAAACCCGTGGACGCGAGCGCAGCCAGGAGCCCAGGGCAGCGCCCCGACGCGGAGGGGCCGACGCTTCCTGCGACCCATCCGAGGGTGTAGAGCCGGGCTCTCTCCGGGGCGGCGTGCGCGCACTCGATCGCGCCTCGCCCCGGCCTCGACCTCCACCCGGGAACCACCGCGCATGCTCAAGCTCTCTCTCGGTCGCGTCCGCCGCATCGGCGGCCTGCTCCTCGTCCTCGGACTCGGCTCGCTCGCGAGCGGCGCGATGCTCGGCTGCGGCGGCGACGCGCGCGTCCGCTACCCCACGACCGACAACGGGCTGAAGCTCGAGCGGGTCGTGCTCTACCGCAACGGCATCGGCTACTTCGAGCGTGCGGGCGAGGTCGACGGCGACGTGCTGCGCATCCGCGTGCGCAAGGACCAGGTCAACGATCTGCTCAAGAGCCTCACGGTGGTCGAGCGCGAGGGCGGCAAGGCCGTGAGCGTGTCGATGCCACTCGATCCGCAGTCGTGGGCGAACGCCGCGCTCGCGACGCTGGCGCCCGGCCGCGGCAACCTCGCCGAGGTGCTCGACGCGCTGCGCGGCACGGCCGTCGTGCTGTCGACGACCGAGGGCTCCGTGAAGGGCCGCGTGGTCATGGTCGAGGAGCTCGACGACGCGCCCGTTCCCATGCCCGTCACGCGCTCGGGGCCGATGCCTCCGCCGCCCTCGTCGACGCGAGATCACCGCGTCACCCTGCTCGACGGCAGCGACATGCGCGTCGTGCGCCTCTCCAACGTGAAGAGCATCCAGCTCGAGGACGGCGATCTCGCGATGCAGCTGCACCGCACGCTCGACGCGAGCGCGGGCGAGGGCATGTTCCAGCAGGTCGAGATCGCGATCCGCCTCGCAGGCAAGAGCTCGCACGATCTGCAAGTGAGCTACGTGGTCGCGGCGCCGATGTGGAAGCCGACCTACCGCGTCGTGCTGCCGGGCGAGGGCAAAGCGACCGGCAAGGCGCTGCTTCAGGCCTGGGCCGTGGTCGACAATACGAGCGGCGAGGACTGGCGCGACGTGGAGCTAGGCCTCACCTCCGGCGCGCCGATCGCGTTCCGCTACGATCTGCACACGCCACGCGAGGTGCCTCGCTCGGACCTCACCGAGAGCGGCGTGCGACGCCAAGCGCAGGCGATGGTCGGCGAGACGAGCTACGGCGGCGAAGACGCGGAGCCCTCGCCCGAGGAGGCGCTCGCCGAGGCCGAAGAAGCAGACGGCGCGTTCTACGGCCGCCGCGACGAGATGAAGAAGGAGGCCGCGAAGCCGGCGAAGGCGGCGAGCCGCAGCTCGGCTGCGCCGGCGCCCCCGCCGATGGCGCCCTCGCCGAGCGTGCGTGGGCCTTCGGGCGCCGCCGGCTACGGTCGAGGCGCGGGCGGGCTCAAGTCGCTCGAGGACAAGGACGCGAGCTCCGGCGCCGTGGACTTCGAGGCGCTGCGCCGCAGCACCCTGGCGCAGGCCCGCGCCTCGACCGTCGCCGGGCAGACACGCTTCGACCTCGACACCCAGGTCACGGTGCCCGACGGCGCCTCGACGATGGTGGCGATCGTGAACACCGAGGTCGACGGCGAGGAGACCTTCCTCTTCCGACCGGGCGGCGCGGGCATCGGCTACGAAGCGAACCCCTACCGGGTCGTGCGCTTCAAGAACACCACACCCTTCGTGCTCGAGCCGGGCCCGATCAGCATCTACGCGGGTGGCAGCTTCGTCGGCGAGGGCCTGAGCGAGATCGTCGGCGCGGGCACGAGCGCGACGATCCCCTTCGCGGTCGAGACCGGGCTCATGGTGAGCTCGACCTCGAAGTACGACGGCGACGAGATGCGCCTCGTGAAGATCTCGCGCGGCGTGCTCGAGGTCGAGCAGTTCAGCCGCCGCACGACGACCTACACCGTGAAGGCGCAGACGATGAACGACGGCTTCCGCATGCTCATCCGGCACGCGAAGACCGGCTACAACTACGAGCTCACGCCGCGCCCCGAGGGTACCGAAGACCTGGTCGAGGCTTACCTCGTGCCGATCGCGGTCGAGGCCGGCAAGCGCGAGGGCTCGATCACGGTCGTCGAGCAGACGCCGAGCAAGAGCTCGATCAGCATCTGGGACGCGCCCGCCCTGGGTGTGCTCGAGAAGCTGCTCGTGGCGACGGATCTCCTGCCCGAGGCCAAGAAGAAGCTGCAGCCGATCGTCGACAAACGACGCGAGGTCGCGAAGATCGACGAACGCGTCGACGGCCTCGTGCGTCAGCGTCAGCAGCTCGATCAGCGCGCGAGCGAGACGCGCGCGAACCTGCAGTCGATCGAGAAGAACCAGACGGCGGCGGCCCTGCGCGCCAAGCTCACGAAGATGCTCGACGACTTCGCGAGCGAGGGGAACCGCATCGGCAAGGAGATCGTGGAGCTCGAGACCAAGCGCCTCGAGCACCGCATCGAGCTCGAGGACCTGCTGCAGAACCTCGAGCTGGTCGCGCCGCCGAAGCCGAAGAAGTGAGCCGAGGCGCATGAGCAAGGAGCGCTACTGCCCGCGCTGCGGCGCCGAGCTCGCCCCCGGCGAGCACGGCGGCCGCACGCGGCCGGCTTGCCCACGCGAGGGCTGCGGCTACGTGCACTGGGACAACCCCGTGCCGGTGGTCGCCGCGATCGTCGAGCGCGAGGGCTGCGTCTTGCTCGTGCGCAACAAGACCTTCCCCGAGAAGTGGTTCGGGCTGGTCACGGGCTTCCTGGAGAGGGGCGAGACGCCCGAGGAGGGCGTGCTGCGCGAGGTGAAGGAGGAGCTCGGCCTCGACGCCGAGCTCGGCTCGCTCGTGGGCGCCTACGCCTTCTTGCCGATGAACCAGCTCATCGTCGCATACCACGTCGTCGCGCGGGGCGAGGTGGTGCTGGGCGAGGAGCTCGCCGACTACAAAGCCGTGCCGATCGAGAAGCTCCGCCCGTGGCCCTTCGCCACGGGCGACGCGGTGCGCGACTGGCTCGCGCGCCGAGCGCGAGCCTGAGGCCGCGAGCCTTCGATCATTGGTCGACGCAGATGGGCTCCTGGACCACCGAGTCGCTGCAGAGCTGACCAGCGGGACACGCCCGACCAGGACCGCACTTCTTCGCGCACTGGTTGGTGAAGATCATGACCGAGTCGGCAGGGCACCTCACCGGGCGCGCGGGCTCACCTCGGGTGCACTCGAGCAGCGCGTCGCAGTCGCCCCCATAGGTGGCGATGCAGTGGCGGTTGGAGGCGAAGCTCTCGCAGGAGGGCTGGTAGCTCGAGCCGGGGTTCTGCTTCCGGAACTGCGCCGGACACTTCGCGCAGATCGCAGGGTCGAGGCCGGTGCCGTCGAGCGGGGAGCGCGCGCCCTCGAACTCGCCGAGGAAGCTGGGCATCGGCGAGCGGTGCGGCCATTTGAGGTGCAAAGGGTGGACCTTGTCGGTCCACGAGAAGAGGAAGGTCGCGTCGATGCCCTCGACGAAGGGCAGGACGATGCTGGTCACGCCGCCCGAGGCGAAGAGGTAGGCGCCGAAGCCTCCCTTCTGCGTGATGACCGAGGTCGGCGTGCCGCCGGTGTCGTTCTTGCCGCGGCAAGACACGCGCAGCCACTCGCGGAGCATCTTCGTCTCGCACTGCAGCGCGCTCGAGCCCTTGACGTTCACCTCCTTGGTGACGGCGTTCCACTCCTCGAGCGTGGGCACCGCGGAGCGACCCGGCAGGACCGGCATCGGGTTGGCCGGCGGCGTGCCGCTCACGGCCGCCGGAGCGTCGGCCTTCGGCGCGATGGGCGCCTCCGCCGTCGCGGTCGCGGTCGGCTGGGCGTCATCCTCGTCCGCCTTCTTCGACTTCTTCTTCTTCTTCTTCGGCTCGTCCTCGTCCTCGTCGGCCGACTCCGCCTTCGCCTCGGCGTTCGACTTGTTCGCCGCATCGCAGCCAATCGTGAGCACCGCCGCCAACCCCAGCCAGACCCAAGAGGCTCTCATCATGGGCCGGGAGGCTAGAGCAAGTGCCGCTCCCGAGACCAGTGGCGACGCGGGCCCGGGAGCGCCGCCGCTCCGAGCAGCGGCCCTCGCGCGCGAGCGAGCTTCAGCCTCCGCGGGTGCCGCGCTGCGAGTGCCGGACGTCCTTGCCCTTGACCATGAAGACCACCATCTCGGCGATGTTGGTCGCGTGGTCGGCGATGCGCTCGAGGTAGCGCGCGAGCGACTGCAGCCTGGTCGCTCGGTCGACCGTGCCTGCGCTCTCGGTCATGCGGGCGACGAGGCTCTGGAAGATGCGCGCGTATTGCTCGTCGATGCGCGCGTCGCGCACGAGCACCTCGCGCGCGAGCGCCTCGTCGCCCCGCACGAAGGCGTCGAGCGCGTCGTGCAGCATCGCCACCGAGTCCCGGCCCATCTGCTCGAGCTCGGCGTGCGTGTCGGGGAAGGAGGGAGATGCGCCGAGCTCGGCGACGCGCTCGCAGATGTTCACGCCCAGATCGCCGACCCTCTCGAGATCGGTGACCATCTTCAAGACCGCGGCGATGAAGCGCAGGTCCGAGGCGACCGGCTGCCTCCGGGCGAGCACGAGCAGGGCGAGATCGTCGATGGCGACCTCGAGCGCGTCGATCGCCTCGTCGAGCGCGACGAGGCGCTTCGCGGCGCCTGCGTCGTGCTCGGAGAAGGCCCTCATGGCGCGACTCACGAGCTCCTCGGCCTTGGCGCCCATCAGCAGCACGCTCTCGCGCAGGCGAGAGAGCTCGTTCTCGTAGAGGCTATCGGTGTGGAGCAGCGGCACGGCTTCAGCTTCCCGTGGTTCGGCCGAATCGGCCAGTGATGTAGTTCTCGGTGCGAGGATCGCGAGGATTGGTGAACACCACGCTGGTGGGCTCGTGCTCGATGAGCTCGCCCTGGTGGAGGAAGGCGGTCGAGTCGGCGACGCGCGCGGCCTGCTGGAGGTTGTGCGTGACGACGACGATCGTGATCTTGCTGCGCAGCTCGTTGAGCAGCTCCTCGATGCGCGCCGTGGCGACGGGATCGAGCGCCGAGCAGGGCTCGTCCATCAGCATGACCTCGGGGCGCAGCGCGAGACAACGCGCGATGCACAGGCGCTGCTGTTGGCCACCGGAGAGGCTCGTCCCGGGACGGTCGAGGCGGTCCTTCACCTCGTCCCAGAGCGCCACGCGGCGCAGCATCGACTCGACGAGCTCCTCCGCCTGAGGCACCGGCTCTCCCGCGAGGCGGAAGCCGGCGAGCACGTTCTCCCGCACCGAGAGCATCGGCAGCGGATTGGGCCGCTGGAATACGAGCCCGATCCGCCTGCGCACCTCGACCGGATCGACCTTCGCGCCGTAGACGTCGACGCCGTCGAGCCGCACGCTTCCCCCGACGCCAGCGCCGCGCGTGACCTCGTGCATGCGGTTGATGCAGCGGAGCAGCGTCGACTTGCCGCTCCCCGAGGGGCCGATCAGCGCGGTGACCTCGTTCTCGGCGAAGCGCATCGAGACGCCCGAGAGGGCGCTCGTCGCCTCGGAGGCGGGCCTGCCCGGCGCGGCGAACCACGCCCTCAGGTCCTCGACCACCACTTTGGCCCGAGCCGAGGCGCTCATGCCCGGCGCTCTCCCACGCTCCGGCCGAGCGCGCTCGCGGCGACCACGGTGACGAGCAGGACGAAGGCCGCCGCCCACGCCTTCCCTTGCTCGGCGGGATCGGCCGAGCTCATCGACGCGTAGAGGCCGAGCGCCAGGCTCGGACTGTCGCCGAACACCGCGGCGCCGAGGCCTCGGACGGCGCCTGCGGTGAAGAGCAGTGGCGCGGCCTCACCGAGCGCGCGCGCGCCGAGCGCGAGGGCCACACCACCGAGGCTCGAGCGCACGCTCGGCAAGCACACGAAGAGCACGACGCGCCACGGGGCGAGCCCGAGTCCCAGCGCGGCCTCGCGCAGGCCCTCGGGCACCAGCGAGAGCAGCTCCTCGGTCGCGCGCGCCATCGCCGGTGCGATGAACAGACCCAGCGCGAGCGCGGAGGGCAGGAGCGACGAGGCGCCCGTGAAGCTCGCCACCGTGGAGTGCACGAGCACCCCGAAGAGCAAGGGAGGTGCACCCGCGAGCACGTCGGCGATCATGCGCACGGCGCGCGCCACGCGCGGGCCCGCGAGCTCGGCCACGTGCAGCCCCGCCAAGAGCCCCGTGGGCAGGCCGAACAAGAGCGCGAGCGCGCAGAGCTCGAGCGAACCGACGAGCGCGGCGAAGAGCCGGAGCTCGAAGCCGCCGAGCGCGAGCGCCTCGAGCAAGGACCACAGGACGAGCCCCAGCACGGGCGCGAGCAAGCCAGCGAAGGCGAGCGCGCCCGCCCAGCTCACGAGCCTGTCGGTGCGCGCGCGCCGCGTGCCGCTCGTGTGGGTCACGCGGGCCTCCGCGTCAGGCCGCGCACGAGCGCGCGCGAACCGAGGTGCGTCGCTGCGCCGAGCGCGAGCAGCACGAGCGCCGCCGCTGACAGGGTCGCGAGGTGCGAGGCGCGGAAGGCGTCGAGGTACTCGTCGACGAGCACGCTGCCGAGCGTACCGCTGGCTCCCCGGAGCGTGGGCGCGGCCGAGGGGCGCCCGCCGACCACCATGGAGATGGCGATCGTCTCTCCGAGCGCGCGCGCGAGACCGAGCACCACCGCCCCCACGAGGCCACGCGTCGCCACGGGCAAGACGGCGACGCGCACCGCCTCCCAGCGTGTGGCGCCGAGCGCGATCGCCCCTTCGCGCAGGGCGTCGGGCACGGCCGTGAAGACCGCGTAGGCGACGCGCGCGATGGTCGGCGCGCTCATCGCCGCGACCACGAGCGCCGCGGAGAGCAGGCCGCTCCCGCCCGGCCCGGCGAGCCGCTCGAGCGCCGCTCCGCCCACGACCGCGACCCAGAGCCCGACGACGACGCTCGGGACTGCGACCGCGCCGTCGAGCAGCGCGAGCAGGGGTCTCTGCACCGAGGGCGGCGCGAGCTCGGCGAGCCAGAGCGCGCCGAAGAGCGCCAGCGGCGTCGCGAGGAGCCCTCC
Source organism: uncultured Polyangiaceae bacterium (assembly GCA_938004785.1). Taxonomy (GTDB): domain Bacteria; phylum Myxococcota_A; class Polyangia; order Polyangiales; family Polyangiaceae; genus CALKVW01. The sequence goes on along the minus strand of CALKVW010000166.1, from coordinate 46,634 downwards.
GAGCAGCAGGGAGGCCGAGGTCGAGAGCGCGAGCCCGCCGAGCCCGAGCTCGCCCGTGCCGGGGTTGTAGCGGAGGGATGCGAGCCCCGGCAGCACCTCGGGCCCGCGCAGCACCGCGAGCACGAGCAGGCCGAGCGTGGCCGCCGTCGCGAGGGCGAGCAGCGCGGATCCCGCGCGCGCCAGCGACGCGAAGATCGCCTGTCCGCTCGCCGAGCCGCGGTGCGCGAGCGCCTTGCGTGAAGGAGGAGGGAGGGATGCCATGCTCAGTCCAGAGGCAAGAGGGGCGAGCCTCGGTGGTGGAGCCGGCGCAGCATGCGCCGAGCGCGGCCCGACATCGACGACGGGAGCGGCACGACGGGGAGCTCCTCGGCGCCCGCGTCGTGCGCGCCGAGCATCCAGTAGAGCAAACGCGCGACGGCCGAGCCGCGCTCGAGCTCGGCTTGGCCCTCGGGGACCACGACGAAGCTGCAAGAGACCAGCGGATACGCGCCCTCCAGGTCGACGTCGAAGACCTCGCGCTCCGAACGCTGGCCCCCGGAGGTGGCGGCCTCGATCGAAGCCGTGGACGGCGCCACCAGCTCGCCGCGGCGGTTCTCGAGCGCCGCCAGCGCGAGCCCCGCACGAGCGGCCTGCAGCGCCTCGACGTAGCCGAGCGCGCCCGGCGTCTCCGCCACGCGCCGAGCCACCGCACCCGAGCCGCGCACGCCCACACCCGCGGGCCAGCCGACGACCCGACCGCGCCCCACCTCGCTCGAGAAGCTCGGGCGGATCGTGGCGCAGAGCTCGGCCAGCATCGCCGTCGAGCCGCTGCCGTCGCTGCGCACCACGAGCGACACCGGCAGCGAGGGCAGCGCGACGCCGGGATTCTCACGGCCGAGGCGAGGATCGTCCCAGCGGGTGATCTCGCCTGCGAAGAGGCCCACCAGCGACGCACGCGAGAGCTGGAGCGTGTGCACGCCCGGCAGGTGGAAGGCGAGCCCGAGGCCGAGCAGCGCCGTGGGCAGCTCGAGCACGGGCAGCCCGACGAGCGCGCGCTCCTCGTCGTCGAGCGGGAGATCGGTCGCGCAGAAGTCGATCGTCTTGCCCATGAGCTGGCGGATTCCTCCGCCCGAACCGACGGCGCGATACTCGACCCTGAGCCCGGGATGCGCGCGCTCGAAGGCCGCGAAGAGGCGCTGGTAGTAGAGGCTCGGCAGGGTCGCGCCCGCGCCGGAGAGCCGGAGCGGCTCCGCGGCGCAGCCCGGGCCGAGCAAGGCGGCGAGCCCGAGCAGCGCGCGTCGCCCGAGCCTCGGCTCAGGACGCATCGCCGACCTCTTCGGGAGCGGGCGTCGCGAGCTCCGCGATCGCGAGCTCGGCGCGCGGCAGCCCGACGGTGAAGGTCGTGCCGCGACCGAGCTCGCTCGTCACCGAGACGAAGCCGCCCATGGCCTCGGCGAGGTGCTTCACGATGGCGAGACCGAGCCCGGTGCCGCCGAGCTGCCGCGAGCGGCCCGGATCGACGCGGTAGAAGCGCTCGAAGAGGCGATCGAGGTGCGCGCTCGCGATGCCGGGCCCGCTGTCGGCGACCTCCACGAGCACGCGGCTGTCCTCGCCCCGGGCGCGCACCGTCACCGTCGCTCCAGGGCAATACTTCACCGCGTTGTCGAGCAGGTTGACCAGGATCTGCTCGAGCGCACGCGCGTCGCCTCTGGGAGAGGGAGCGTCCGCGTCGAGCGCCACGACGAGCTTCGAGCCCGCGCGCGCCGCGCGCTCACCCAGGAGCACCACGACGCGCTCCGCGACGCGGGCGAGCTCGATGGGCTCGCTCGCGAGCTCCAGCTCCCGGGCCTCGATGCGTGAGAGGTCGAGCAGATCCTCGACGAGCTGCTGCAGACGCTCGGCGTTGCGCGACACGATCCCCACGAAGCGCGCGCTCGCTTCGGCGTCGCCCGGCGGGATCGAAGCGAGCGTCTCCGCCGCCGAGCGGATCGAGGTCACCGGCGTGCGCAGCTCGTGCGAGGCGTTGGCCACGAAGTCGCGGCGCAGGCTCTCGAGCCTGCGCAGATCGGTCACGTCGTAGAAGACGACGAAGATCCCTCCCGGCGCCGTGGGCAGGCGCTCGGCGCGCACCAGGATGCGCCGCGGCTTGATGCCGCCGACGAGGATCTCGCCTTCCATCGACGAGCCCCGGCTGCGGCGCGCCTGCTCGAGCAGCTCGTGCAGCGCGGAGTCGCGCACCAGCTCGATCGGCAGCTTGCCGACCACGTCGTCGGCGACGAGCAGCATCTCCCGCAGCGCGGGGTTGATGAGCGCGACGCGGCCGTCCTCGTCGACGAGCAGCACACCCTCGCGCATGCCCTCGAGGATGCCCGACAGGAGATCGCGCTCCGCGACGAGCTGTCCGAGGCTCGTGCGCAGGCCGTCGGCGAGCTGCTCGAGCGAGCGCCCCAGGTCGGCGAGGTCGTCTTCGCCTTCGGCGCGCGCCCGCGCCTCGAGATCGCCGCCGGCCATGCGGCGCGCGGCCACGGCGAGCCCGCGCACGCCGGAGGTCGCGAGGCGCGTGGCGAGGCTCGAGAGCACCGCAGCGACGAGCAGGCCCGCGAGGCAGCCCACGACCACCACCCGACGCAGCGTCTCGATGGTCCCGGGATCCGGCGAGCGGTCGACGCCGATGCGCAGCACGCCCCCGTGGCCCGGCCCCTCGGCGAGCGGCGCCGCGACGTAGAGCAGCTCGCGCCGCGACGCGCTCGAGAACCTGGCGGCGCTCCCACGCGATGCCCCTTCGAGCACCTCGGCGACCTCGGGCGGCACCACCGTCGGCGCGAGCACCTCGAGCTCCTCGTTCGTGGCGAGCGAGTCGGCGAGCAGCTCACCCGCGCCGTCGAACAAGGTCAAACGCGCACCGGCGCGACGCCCGAGCGAAGCGAGCAGCGCGTCTCCCTCCGCACCCCGGACGAGCCGGCCACGCATTCCATGCAGGCTCGGCAGCGCGAGCTCGAGGCGCCTGCTCGCGTCGGACTCGAGCCGCGCGAGCCTCGTCTCCTCGACGAGCTCCCACAGGAGCGCGTAGCAGCCGAGGCCCGCGGCGACGATGACGATCGCGGAGATCCCGAAGAGCTTGCCGCGCAGGCCGAGCTTCACCTGGGGCCCCGCACGCGCTCAGCGCGCGTCGAGCGGCGCGCCCACGAAGCGGTAGCCGACGCCGCGCACCGTCTCGACGTAGTTGCGAGCGTCGCCGAGTTTCTCCCTCAGGCGCTTGACGTGCGTGTCGACGGTGCGCGTCGTGAGCTCCGAGTGCATGTCCCACACGTCGTCGAGCAGTGAGCCGCGGGACTGCACCCGGTTGCGCCGCTCGTAGAGCGTGACGAGCAGCCGGAACTCCAGCGGCGTGAGCTCGACCTCCTCGCCGTGGATCCACACGCGATGCGCGGCGCGGTCGATCCTGAGCACGCCGAACTCGATGCTCTCCTCGTCGGCGGGGGCCTGCGCGCGGCGCAGCACCGCGCTCACGCGCAGGAGCAGCTCACGAACGCTGAAGGGCTTGACCACGTAGTCGTCGGCGCCGAGCTCGAAGCCCACCACGCGGTCGATCTCCTCTCCCTTGGCGGTCACCATCATCACCGGGATGGCGCGCGTCTCCGGCGCGCCCTTGAGCGCGCGGCAGATCTCGGTGCCGAGCATGTCCGGCAGCATGAGGTCGAGCAGCACGAGGTCGGGGCGCTGCTCACGCACGAGGCGCAGCGCCTCGGAGCCGCGCGAGGCGATGCTCACCTCGTGCCCCGCCTGCTTCAGGTTGTACTCGAGGACCTGCTGCAGATCCGTCTCGTCTTCGACGACCAAGACTCGCGCCATGGGCTTTGCCTCGTTTGGGGAGGGAGTAGCGCGGGGGCGCTGCGAGTGCAGTGACAGCTTGGTGACGAAAGCGGGAGGAGGCGGCGGCGCACGAGCGCCCTTCGACCGCGCCCCTCCCCCGCCCTGCGCGCGCCTCCCCGCCGCGAGCCTCAGCGCTTGAAGCCGCCCATGCGGGGCGCGGGCCCCGGCGGCGCGGGGGTCGAGGGCTTCGGCGCCGCCGCGGGCTGCGTCGTGACGGCCGGCGCGGCGCCGCCCGGCGCGAGCTTGCCCGCGATGCGACCGTTGTCGGAGGCGATCACACCCGCCGCCTTCGCCGCGGGGACCACGGCCTCCGGCGCCACGACGGCCGCCTGCGCAGGCTCGGCCTGCGCGGGCGCGGCAGCTGGCTCGGCCGCCGGCTCCGGAGCGCGCACGGGCGCGGCCGCACGATCGGGGCCGCCGACGATGCGCGCCGGGCCACCACCGAAGGTCAGCGTGCGTCGCTTGCGGACCGAGCGGCCCTCGCCCGAACCGCTACGCGCCGCGAGCTCCTGGCCCGCGCCCTCCCCCTCGCCCTTCGCCGCCTCGGGCTCGGGCTTCGGCGCCACAGGCGTCGACGGCGGCTTCACCGCGAGGCGTCCGGAGCGCTGCATGGCCTGGACCTCGCCCTCGGGCAGGTAGGCACCCATCACCGTCGCCGGGTCGCCTCCCTCGTCCGCGACCCGCTGCGCGACCTTCTCCACGACGCTGGGGTTCGCCCTGCTCGCGGCGGCGATCTCGCTCTTGATGAGGTCGTTGAGCGCCGGCAGGTCGACGTCGCTCTCGGCGGCGATCTTGTCGAGCGAGGCGAGCACACGCGCCAGATCCTCCTCGACCTTCTTCTGGTCGAAGTGATCGTCGAAGCACTGGAACATGCCGACGCTCGTGGCGAGCGCGATGAGCGCGCTCAGCCAGATCGCATAGCGAGGCGGCTTGCTGCGGTCGCGCTCGACCCAGATGCCGATGATGGCGGCCATGCCGGCGACGACGAGTCCGATCTCGGTGATCAGGAGGTCGCCATCGAGTCCGAAGATCTTCTCATCCATGGAGCATCCGAGGTTGTCGCCCGACTGCCTGCGCGACAGAGGCGGGGGGTCACCGTCCAACCGACGGCGCCCGTGATGGTCCCGCGCCGCCGCGTCTGCGGGCAAGCCCCACGGCACGCCTGCGACAGCCGAGCGCCCCGTCCCGACGCGCAAGTTTTGCGCGCGGTCCATCGTCCACACGACACACCGACTGTGCAAGCGGCGCGGGCTCGTGGGAGCATGCTCGACCCGTGAGCCCCCGACGCCTCATCGCCACGCTCCTCGCGCTCTCTTGCATGCTCCCCGGCTGCGGTGACGACCCGCCTCCGCCTCCTCCCCCCGCCCCGGAGCCCGCGCCTCCCCCGCCGCCCACGCCCGCCGCCACGGCCTCGGCAACGGCGAGCGCCTCGGCTGCGCCGAGCGCCTCGAGCCCGGCGCCGATCGCGAGCGTGGAGGCGGTCTCCAAGGAGCCCCGCAAGTGGAGCGACTACGCCGGGCCGGAGATCGAGCCCAGCGTAAAGCCGGGCGAGCGCGCCTGGGCCGTCGTCCCGGTGAGCGTCGGCTGGGACACGCTCAAGCTGCGCACGCTCGACCTCGAGCGCCTCGAGGGGCACCTCGCGATCTTCAGCCTGAGCGAAGACGGCCAGAAGACCGAGTACCACGTGCCGGGCGCCTTCGTGTCACCGACGAAGCCCCCGCAGAAGCCGGGCCCGGGCACGCCGGTGATCGCGTCGGTGCACGGCTCACGCGCCTACGCGCGTGTGGTCGAGACCAAGGGCGACAAGCTCGAGGTGCGCTACCAGTTCGCCGGCTCGCTCGAGAAGGCCGAGCTCGATCCACGCGACGTGCTCGAGCTCGACGGCACGCCGCGCTTCGGCGCACCGATCGCCTACAAGGAGATGCGCGAGGGTCCGCGCAGCGAGCGCAAGATCGTGTGGCACCCAGCCACCTTCGTGCAGGCCTCCGAGGAGAAGGTCTGGCTCGTCACCTCCGCCGGCAAGCCGCTGCGTGTGCCGCTCGACACGGTGAAGGCGCTCGGCGTGCAGCTCACGCACAAGGCTGGCGACTCGGTCTGGGTCGCGAGGGGCGACGATCTGGTGCCCGGCAAGGTGCTCGAGGTGCTCGACGAGGCGCTGCGCTACCGCGTCGGGCTCGAGCAGGAGCAAGAGGTCACCGCGGGCTTCGAGAACGTGGCGCCGCCGGTACGCTGAAGTCACGCGGGGGGGGGGAGCGAGATGCAAGAGCGGCGACGGAGCTTCTGGGGCTGGGGCTACGAAGGCGAGCCGGTCGACGAGACGGCGCTCGCCTTCGCCACGGGCGCGCTCGAGGCGCTCTTCGGTGGCCGCGCGTCGCGCCGCGAGCCGCCCGAGGAGAGCCAGCTCGCGCTGCCCGCGCCGCGGGTCACGCTGCCGCCGTCGCTCGAGGCGCTCGGCGACCGGAGCCCGCATGCGCGCGCGCTCTGCGCCGCCGGGCGTTCGTACCGAGATCTCGCGCGCACCACGCGCGGACGCTTCGACCACCCTCCCGACATCGTCGCCCGCCCGCGCAGCGAGCGCGAGCTCGAGGGTCTGCTCGAGCACGCCGCGCAGCACCGCCTGTCCGTGATCCCCTTCGGTGGAGGCACGAGCGTCGCCGGCGGCGTGGAGCCCGAGCTCGGCCCTGAGCACCGCGGCTCGATGAGCGTCGACCTCCGTGCTCTGTCGGGCTTGCTCGACGTCGACCTCTCCTCGCGCTCCGCGCGCATCGCCGGGGGCACCACGGGTCCTGCGCTCGAGGCCGCGCTCGGCGCTCACGGACTCTCCTTGCGCCACTACCCCCAGAGCTTCGAGTTCTCCACGCTCGGCGGCTGGATCGCCACGCGCGCCGGAGGTCACTTCGCGACGCTCCACACGCACATCGACGAGCTCGTGCAGTCGGTGCGACTCCTCACCCCGCGCGGCCCGCTCGAGACCCGGCGCCTGCCGGGCTCCGGCGCAGGCCCGGCCCCCGAGCGCCTCGTGCTCGGCTCCGAGGGCACGCTCGGGATCGTCACCGAGGCCTGGATGCGCGTCTTCCCGAGGCCGAGCTTCCGCAGCGCGGCCACGGTCCGCTTCGAGTCCTTCACGCAGGGGCTCGAGGCGACGCGCCTCGTCGCGCAGAGCGGCCTCTACCCGACGAACTGTCGCCTGCTCGACGGCCCCGAGGCCATGGTGAGCGGCTCCGGCACAGGCGACGCGAGCCTGCTCCTGCTCGCCTTCGAGTCCGCCGATCACCCGACCGATGCGTGGATGGCCCGCGCGGTCGAGATCGCGCGCGGCGCGGGGGGCAGCGTCGCCGACGAGGCCATCCGCTCCTCGACGCGCGGCGACGGCCGCGATCTCACCGCCGACACCTACAAACGCTCCTTCTTCCGGGCGCCCTACCTGCGCGACGAGCTCATCCTGCGCGACGTCTTCGTCGAGACCTACGAGACCGCCGTGGTGTGGAGCGGCGTCGAAGCGCTCCTCGACGCGGTACGCGAGGCCGTCCGACACACGGTGCAGGGGCCACACCTCGTCACGCTGCGCCTCACGCACGTCTACCCCGATGGTTGCGCCCCCTACTTCACGGTGCTCGCGCCGGCGCGCGTGGGCCAGGAGGTCGAGCAGTGGTGGGAGCTCAAACACGCGGTGACGAGCGCCATCGTCGGCCACGGAGGCACCTCCACGCACCACCACGCCGTGGGGCGCGACGTGGTGCAGTGGTACGAACGCGAAAGGCCGCCGCTCTTCGACGAGATGCTGAGAGCCGCCAAACACGCCGTCGATCCGACCGGCATGCTGAATCCGGGGGTGCTGTTCCCCAGCGCGCGCTGAGCGCTCGGCTGCGGTGGCCGCCCTCGGCCTGAAGCCGAGCGTGGCGCGACGCCACGATGGGCGCCTGCGCCACGCTTCGGGCTCGGGCTCGGGCGATCGGCGCGTCGCCGAGCCCTCGGATCATTGGGCGACGGACGACTTCAGGACCTCTCGACCCGTGGGCTTGAGCACGTCGGCCGCCGCCTCCGCGGTGACGACGATCGAGAAGGCGTTGACGGTCGACTTGAACTCGAGCTCGCCCTTGCCTTCGTCGTCGACCGTGAGCGCGCCGATGTTCTGGGCCGTGGCGCCGTCCTTCTTGGGCGTGAGCCACACGATGTACGTCGTCGCGCCCGGAACGAGCTTCGACGGCGGACCGAGGCCTGCGACCTTCATCGTGAACTCGTTGTTGCCGTTCTCCTCGAAGGAGGCGTCGATGGTGCCCGTCGCGAAGGGCACCCCGGAGTCGGGGGTCATCGCGAAGCTGGAGCCACAGCCGGCGAGGGCGAGGCCGAGCACGAGGGCAGAGGCAAGAGAGAGAGTCTTCATGACGTTCCTCTAGTCGAGTGTGGTGAAGGAGCCGTGCGCCGAAAGCGCTCCGGCCTGATACGCGCGCCAGGCCTGCACTTCGCGTGCCGTTGGGCGGCGGAGCACGATCCGCGCGGCGGCTGCGACGCTGGGAGGAGTTCCTCGGCGCCCGGAGCCATGTCGACGGCGTCGCGGCGCAAAGCGAGCGCGAAACGCGCTTCGCGGCGCGCCCTTCTTGCGCCGAGCCTCAGCGCGCTGCGGTCTCGGGATCGCTGCAGCAGCGCACACCCGTCGAGTAGTCGGCGTAGCTCTTCACGTGGTTGCTCACGCGCGACGCGCAGCCCGAGCGTGTGCCTCGCGAGTAGAAGCCGCCCACGAAGACGCCTTCGTCGCTCGCGATCCACTCGTCGAGGTTGCCCACCATGTCGAACACGGCGTCGTCGCCCCAGCGGCTCGCGCAGCGCGGCGAGGCGCCGGTCTCGAGCAGGAGCGTCCTGCCCTCGACGACGAGCGTGGGGTTGCGTGGATCGTCGTGGTAGCGAGACGCGTTGCCGTGCAGCAGCATCGACGGGTGGTGCTCGCGGAAGACGTTGCAGGTCCCCTGTTCGTAGCGCTGGCCGTAGGGGAAGTCGCGCTGCTCCTCGCCGCGGCACGCCGTCACCCACTCGGCCTCGGTGCAGAGGCGCTTGCCCGCCGCCGCGCAGACGACTTCGGCTTGCTCGCCGCTCGTGTAGCCCTGCGGCAGCACCCCCGGCTCGGACACGGCTCGAAGCCGCGGCTCGAAGTCCGGTAGCGGAGGAAGAGGCAGCGTCGCCTCGAGGCGGTCGGGCGCGCTGCGCTCCATGCGCATCGTGTAGAAGGCGAACACGCTCTGGGCGCGCTCGCGATCCGGCGCGTAGAAGGGCGACCAGCGGCGCCCGCTTCCGACCTCGACGAGGCTCGCTTCGTAGCGGTCGACGCAGACGCGCCCGGCCACGGCGACCATGTCGGCCGGGCAGCGGATCGCGGCCGGGAGGATCGACAGCGCGCGCGCCCGCGAGCTCGTCTGGTCGTGCTTCGGCTTGGCCTCGGGCTCGTTCGAGCCCGCGCGCATGCGCGCCGCTCCGGAGAGCTGCGCGACGCGCCGCTTCGCTCCCTTCTCGGTCTTCGGCCTGCGCTGCGTGTCGCTCCGCGGCTCCCGCCGCGCGCCCGCCTCCGCTGGCGCCTTCGCGCGTGGCTTCGCGTCGCGCTTCTTGCTCTTCGCGGCCTTCTCCTTCGTGGCGCGAGGCTCGCGCGGCGCCGCGTCGCTCGCGCCCGCAGGAGCGAGCGCGAGCAGCACGAGTCCAGCTGCGACGGCGCGGGCGAGGCGCATGCGGATCGCCTCGCACGATCACGCGCGACACGACAAGTTCGGCGCGATCCCGGCGCCAGACGTTCAGGGCAGCGCCGCAGGATCGCGCAGCAGCGCGCCCGTGAAGCTGGCGCGCAGGTAGAAGCCACGCGGCACGGTGCCGAGGCGCTCGCCGTCGTCGCCGTAGGCCACCGTACGCGCGCTGCCGTCGCGCGCCTTCGGCCTCATCTGGAGGTAGCGCCCGAGCCGCGCGTCGAGCTCTTCGATCCGCCCCGCCCCGACCAGCCCGACGATGTCGTCGAAGTCGTGCGCGAGCGCGCGGTCTTGCGCCGGCGTAGGCGACCACAGGAGCGCTCGGCCGAAGCGCCGCTCCGTGGCCGAGGCCCCGGCTCGTGCGCCGATCACCGGCACGAAGAGCACCCGCTGGAGCTTCTCGCGGACCCACGAGCGCTGCCACTCGGCGCGGTCGGCCTCCTCGACGCGGAAGGCGCACACGAAGGTCGACTCTCGCGGTCGCAGCGCTCGGTCGACCGGGATCGTCTTCAGCTCCACGCCGAGCGAGGGGAAGTCGACCGTCGCACCCGGGCCTCCGTGCGCGCCGAGCGCGCGCTCCACCAGCTCTCCGAGCTTGCCCTTGGTGTGCACCCCAGCCGGGAGCTCCGCCTCCCCGAGCGCACGCGAGAGCTCCGCCACGCTGTGGCCCTCGAGCGCCCACGCGCGCTCCACGAGCGCCAGCACGAGCGCGTGCGACGCCGACGGCAGGCTCATGGGCCGAGCGAGACGACGGCTCCCAGGGTGTTGATCTCGGCGACGTACTTCTGCCCCACGGTGAAGCGCTTCGCGAGGCTCGCGCCGTCGCCCTTCACGTCTACTTCGTAGGTGTAGCGCTTGCCGTCGGAGCCCTCGAGCTTCACCTCGATGCGGTTCGTCTTCTCACCGATGCGCTGGTCGCCGCCGACCTTGGCCTTCTTCGCCGGATCGTCGGGCTCGGTGCCGTCCTTCGACTCGGAGCGCAGCTTCTCCTTGGTCACCCAGCGGTCGAGCTCGTAGCTCACCCAGCGATCGTCGACCTTCTTGGTGACGAACTTCGGCTTCTCCTCGTAGACGTCCTCGAACATGCCGTTGCCGAGGTCCTTCTTCCCGACCTTGATCTTCTCGGTGCCGTCCTGGACCTTCTTGTCACGCCCACGCGTCTCGGTCCTCAGCGTGCGCGCGCCGCTCGGCACCTCGTCGCTCCAGGCCTGGCCCGCCTCCACGCGCTTCTCCTCGAGCGCGGCCGTCTTCACCCACAGCACCGACTCGACCGTGGCCTCGAGCGCGGTGGTGCGCACGAAGACGAACCACACGAGCGCACCGAGCAGCGCCAGCACGCCGCCCACGATGCCGAGGATGAGCCCGACGTTCGCGGGCTTCTTCGGCTGCGCGGCCGCGTCGGGGATGAAGCGCTGCTCGCGCCGCACGCTGCCGTCGGGGCCCGCGCCGCACTGGTGGCAGTCCATGACGCCGGCGCGGTTGTCGGCCAGGCAATACTTGCACTTCCAATCAGCTCCGGCGCGCGCGCGCGCGACGAGCTCCGGGTCCTCGACCACCGGCGCGCTGTCGTCGGTGTAGAAGGGCACGCGAGGGTCGCGGGGCCTGCCGCAGCTCGCGCAGGTGCTCTGGGGGCCGGGGTTCTTCTTGTGGCTACACGAGGGGCAATCCCAGTAGCCCATCCGGATCGTCATGGCACCGCACGATACACCGAGGCCTCGCCCGCGGGAGCGGGCTCGACGCGCTCGGGGGCGCCGGAAAGCGCCGTCAGTACGCGCAGGTGGGGCCGGCTTCGTAGCCGGGCTCGGGCGTCATCGGGCCCGTGCCGCCGTAGGTCTGGCGCTGCTCGCTCGTCAGCTCGCGCGCCTTCGCGATCTCGGCGAGCACGGTCGCGCCCTCGGTCGGGCTGCGCGCGTAGGTCGTGTAGTCGACGGTGTAGAGCCCGAAGCGAGGGTGGTAGCCCTCGGCCCACTCGAAGTTGTCGTAGAGGCTCCAGTGGAAGTAGCCGCGCACGTCCGAGCCCTCGTCGATCGCGCGCTGGATCTGCTCGAGCGAGCGCACCACGTGCTCCGCTCGTCGCGTACCGAGCTCGGTCGCGATGCCGGACTCGCTCACGACCATCGGCAGATCCGGCCAGCGGCCGGAGAAGTCGCGCAGCACCTCGTAGATGCCGGGCTCGTAGTACTCGTACTTCATGGTCGGCACGCAGTGCGTGGCGTCGACCGGCGGCAGGCAGCTGCCGAAGTCGAAGAAGCCGAAGCAGGGCGTGACGCCGAGCACGGGGATGAGCCCGTTCTGCGCCGTGACGCCGGTGCGGAAGTAGTACTGCACGCCGAGCCACTCGATCGTGCCGCCGATCTCGGGCAGCTCCTCGTCGAGCGTGCCGTCGAGGTCCGGGTCGAACTTGCCCTGGCGTACGGCGTCGACGAAGAGGTGGTGGTAGACGTACTCGACGCGCCTCGCGCCCTCGACGTCGGCCGGGTCCTCGCTCGGCGCGTTGTTGCGTGCGGGCTTCCAGACGCCGACGCTCAGCGTGAGGCCGATGCTCGCCGCGTCTCCGTCGCCGTCGGCGTCGACGGTGTCGAGCTCGTCGAGCGCTCCGTAGGCCGCCGCGTGCATGCGCAGGTAGGTGCGCACCACGGGCACGAACTTGCCGAGCAGGTTCTCCTCGCTCAAGAGGTAGCGCTTGCCGGGCGGGAAGTAGCCCGCGCCGTAGCCCGCGAGCAGGTAGTTCACCGGCTCGTTCATCGTTCCCCAGGTGTCGACCCGATCGCCGAAGCGCTCGGCGAGCAGCGCCGCGTGCTCGCGGAACTCCTCGATGATCTCGAGCGATCCCTCGGGGTGATCGAAGCCGCAGAGGTTCGTGTCGGTGGGCCCGTTCACGCAGTCGAGGTCGCGAGGGTCGTCGACCCAGACGGGGTTCGAGAAGTGGTGGATCGTGACGACGGGCTCGATGCCCTCGGAGAGCAGCGCGTCGATGAAGTCCGAGTAGTGCGCGAGCGCGGCCTCGTCGATGAGGTCGCGCTCTGGCTCGATGCGCGCCCACTCGATGCTGAAACGGTAGGAGTCGAGGCCCAGCTCCTTGATGATCGCGACGTCCTCGATGGCCTTCGAGTAGCCCATCGAGGCATCGCCCACGAACTCGCCTTTGGCGAGGCCGCCCTGGGCCTCGGGCGCCGTGTAGATCCACCAGTCGGTGTTCTCGTTCTGATCCTCGATCTGCGTGGCAGCGCTCGCCGCACCGAACTGGAAGCTGCCCTTGCCCGAAGCAGCCGAGAGCGAGCCGGGCTGCGCGTAGCTGATCGGCGCAGGCGGCGTGACCGTCTCGCCCGTGTCGTCGCCGCAGCTCGCGAGGCCGAAGAGCAGCGTGGATGCGCACGCGAGGCCTCGGGCGAGCGTGGCGTGGCGGCGACGACGGGCGAGCATCGGCATGCGTTCCTCCGGGAATCCTGAGCGGGATTCTCACTTGTATCACCAAGCCGCCTGGATCGAGCGCGCGGCCCGAGCGTCGCTCCGCGCACGCCGTCGCCCGTCACGAATGGCACGCCGCGGCACAGGGCTGCGCGCGCTACTGAGCAAACCCCGAGATTTCCGGCACTTCGTGCTTGGCCTGGATCGTGAATCAGAGCGAGGTATGAGCCGCCGCAAGACCACGGGCCTCCGCAAGCCTTCGACCAAGCTCGGCGCGCGCGTCGCCGCGAAGCGCGCCGCCGTGAACGAGCCTCCCGCGATCCACCGAGGCCCGGGCGAGCTCGAGGCAGTGGCGGTCGACCGCCCCACGATGCCCGAGGTGCCCGAGGCGAGGCGCTCCTCGTCCGGCCCGAGTCGCCCCCCGTTGGTCGAAGCCGAGCGCGCGCTCCCCCAGGTGCTCACCGCCCCGGAGCCGAAAGGGGCCGCCGAGCCGCGCCCCGCCGAAGCGCAGCCCACGCAAGACGACGAGCTCTCGCTCTCGAGCAGCTTCTTCGCGAGCGAGCCGAGCTCGTACGACTCCGGGCTGCTCGACAGCGCGCGCTTCGACAGCCTGGCGCCGATCTCGACGCGCCACGCAGGCCCGAGCGCAGAGCTCCACTTCGAGGACGTCGACCCGGAGCTCGAGCTCGAGGCGCCGAGCCCTGCTCAGCTCGCGCGGCAGGCGCGCATGCGGCGCATCGTGGGAGGCTTCGTCGGCGCCGTGGCGATCACCATGCTCGGCCTCGTCGCGGCGCGCCCGCTCATCGCCGGATCGAGCTCGAAGCACGTGGCTTCGGGTCCCACGGGCTACGCCGCCGACGTGTTGCTCGCCGCCCCTGCGCCGAAGCCCGAGCCCGCTGCGCCCGCCAAGCCCGAGCCCGCGAAGGCCGAGCCCGCAGCCGAGCCCGTCGGCGCTGAGCCCGCCAAGCCCGAGCCCGCGTCCGAGCCTGCCGCAGCGCTCACGCAGAAGTCGGTGCGCGCGCTCGAGCGCGGCAAACGCGACGAGGCCATCGAGCTCGCCACGCGCTCGATCGAGGCCGACCCGAGCGACGCCCTCCCCTACCTCATCAAGGGCTCCGGCTTCCTCGAGAAGGGAGACATGAAGTCGGCGCGCGCGGTCTTCGACGCCTGCGTCACGCACGCGAAGCGAGGCGCCGCCTACGAGTGCGCGGCGATGGGCGGCAAGAAGCAGCGCTGAGCTCGCCCGAGCACCGCGCCCGGGCTGCGCGCAGGGCGAGGGCTCCTGTAGGCTCGTGGGCGCCATGCCTGACGAGCTCGGACGCCTCTGCCTCGCCTGCGGACTCTGCTGCGATGGCTCGCTCTTCCGCGGGGCGGGCCTGCTCGCCGAGGAGGTCGAGCCCGCGCGCAAGCGTGGCCTCGCGATCATCGACGAGGGCAAGGGCTTCGCGCAGCCCTGCCCCAAGCTCGAGCACGCCGAAGACGAGAAGCGCTGCAGCATGTACGCGGATCGTCCGAAGGCCTGCCGCGGTTTCACCTGCAAGCTCTACGTGCGCCACCGCGACGAAGGGGGCGCGCTCGAGCCGCGCCTCGCCGTCGTCGCGCGCACGCGTCAGCTGCTCGCGATCCTCGAGGCCGACGGCCTGAGCCCGCGCGGCGCAGGCGAGCGCAGCCTCGAGTTCCAGAGCCCGGAGACGATGGAGGCCTTCGTCGAGCTCATGGAGACCATCGGCGACCACTTCAAGCGCGCCGACTGAAGACGTAACCAGAAACGCCGAACAGCGCTTGGGGCCGGGGCCCCGAGCGCGGCGCGCGGCAGCCGAAGACAGAGAATTCTTCCCCGACTTCTCCGCACTTTCTCGATTTCTGACGAACAACAAGTCGGAAGAGCCGAACCCCTGGGTTCGGCTTTTCCGGACAGACATTGAGCTGCGCCTCTGCCCTCCGGCCCGCGGCCGGGCGCCTCGAGCGCTCGGGCGCTTGACCTGCGCCCGCCGTTTCACTATCCATGTTCATTGAACATGGTCATTCGTTCGGAGCAGAAGGCCGCCACCCGCGAGCGCATCCTCGAGGTCGCGCGCGCGCACCTCGAGCGTGACGGCTTCGAGGCCACCAACATCCGCGCCATCGCTGCCGAGGCCGGCGTCGCGCACGGCACGGTGCTCATGCACTTCGAGGGCAAGCAGGCCCTGCTGCACGCCGCGCTCTTCGAGGACCTGGAGCGCACCTGGCAGGCCGCGAAGCGCCACACGAAGCAGCGCTCGCTCGAGGCGCAGCTCGTCGCGCTCGCGAAGGCCTTCTTCGACTACTACGCGGCGCGCCCGGCCTTGTCGCGTGCGCTCCTGCGCGAGTCGCTCTTCGCCTCGCCGCCGTGGAGCGAGCGCTTCGCCGCCCAGATCGCCGAGGTCCACACGCACGTGGCCGAGCTCGCCGGTGCGGCGAAGGAGCGCCGTGAGCTCGCACCGAGCGCCGACGTCGCGCTGCTCGGCGCGAGCTTCTTCTCCTTCTACTACTTCGCCCTGCTCGCTTGGCTGCAGGGCGGTCACCCCGATCCGCTCCGGCTCTTCCGGGGCATGCTCGCGCAGCACCTCGTCGGGCTGCGCATCGAGAGGAGCTGAACATGGGCCGTTCCGTGATCTTCACCGATGAGCAGCACAAGCAGTCCGTGCGCGACTGGTACGATCGCTTCCGCGCCGCGCTCGAGGTGCCGACCGAGGAGCGCCGCGTGGACACGAGCTTCGGCCACACGCACCTCTTGGTGGCGGGCCCGGAGGGCGCCGAGCCGCTGGTGGTCACGCACGGCGCGCTCGCGTCGTCGGCCCACGTGCTGCACGAGCTCGGCCACCTCGTCGAGTCGCGTCGGGTCTACGCGATCGACGTGATCGGGCAGTCGGTCATGAGTGAAGACCGCCGCATCGAGCTCGACGGCGACGACTACGGGCGCTGGCTCGTCGAGGTCGTCGACGCGCTCGGGCTGGAGCGCTTCGATCTCGTGGGCGCGAGCTGGGGGGGCTTCGTGGCGATGCGCGCCGCCTCGGTGCTCGGCGAGCGCGTGCGCAGGCTCGCGCTCATCGTGCCGGCGGGCTTCGTCTCCGGGCCGGCCTGGGCTGGCTTCACGAAGATGGGCTGGCCGATCATGATGTACCGAGCCTTCCCCACCGAGGCTCGACTCGAGGGGCTCTTGCGCGAGCTCTTCACCGAGGCCGACCCGCTCTGGGCGCGCTACTTCGGCGACGCCCTGCGGGCCTACAAGCTCGACATGCGCATCCCGCCGCTCTTGCGCCCGGAGCAGGCCGCGAAGCTCGCGGCGCCGGTGCTGGTCGTGGCCGCCGAAGACGACCTGAGCTTCCCTGGCAGCGCGCTGCTCGAGCGCGCGAGAGAGCTCCTGCCCGAGGTGGAGGTCGAGCTGGTGCATGGCGCGAAACACAGCCCCCCCATGACGCCGGCCTTCCGCGGCTGGCTCGCCTCGAGGCTGGAGCGCTTCTTCGAGGCCCACCCTCGCTGAGCCGCCGGGGGCCTGGAGGCGGCGCGGCAGGGCGTGAGGCTTTGAGCACCTTTGATCGAGGCGCCCCTCCGCGGCGCCGCTGCCCGAGCGGCCCGAGCTGGCAGCCACCCCGAAGTCACGCTAGGGAACCAGGCATGCGCAACGCCTTCGCCCTCGTGCTCACCGCCGCCTCGCTCGCCTCCCTCACGCTCGCCGCCGCGTGCAGCAGCGAGAGCAGCCCCGAGGGCGAGGGCTGCAGCGCGCACTCCGACTGCGGCTCCTCCTCGCCCTACTGCGGTGACGACGGCGCCTGCGGCGAACCTCCCCCCGGCGCCGAGCTCGGCTGGAAGGGTGAGTCCCCCGCGATCAGCGTGGTGGCCGAGGGCGAGAGCTTCCGCAAGCCCACCGACATCGAGTGGAACCCCAGCGCGACCGACGAAGCCTGGGTCGTCAACTACACCGACGACAGCGTCGCCGTCGTGAGCGGCGCGGCGGCGGGCGCGGCCAGCGTGCTCCACATGCGCGACCCCGCGGCGAGCCACTTCATGCGCCGCCCGCCGGCGCTCGCCATGGGTCAGCTGCTCGAGACCTTCGGCCAGACCTTCGGCGTCTGCGGCGACGGCGACAACGGCGGCAACGACTTCATGGGCCCCGCCCTCTTCACGACCGATCAGAGCATCTTCGCCGTGCAGACCGAGATCGGCCTCGGCTCGCACCTCGACATGCTGCACTCGACCTCGTTCTGCCGCGGCATCGCGTGGGACGAGGCCAACGTCTACTACGCCTTCAACAGCGTCTTCGGCTCGATCGACCAATACGACTTCGCGAGCGATCACGGCCCTGGCTGGGACGACCACTCCGACGGCAGCATCTTCCGCATGGTCGCGGGCGAGCTCTCCGGGGTCGACGGCATCCCGAGCCACGTCGCGCTGCACCAGGGGCGCCGAGAGCTCTTCGTCGCCGACACCGGCAGCGGGCGCATCCTCGGCGTGATGGTCGACACCGGCTCGCCGGGCACGCGCTTCGGTGGCAACGAGCCGATCGTCGAGCGACGCAACATCGTGGGCACCGAGCTGCGCGAGGTCGTGCCGGCAGGTGTGCTGCAGCAGCCCTCGGGCATCGAGCTGCGCGGCGACGTGATCTTCGTCACCGATCACGCGACCAGCCGCTTCCACGCCTTCGATCTCGAGGGCAAGGAGCTCGCCTCGCTCGACACGACCCTGCCGCCGGGCTCGCTCGCGGGCTTCGACTTCGGACCCGACGGCAAGATCTACTTCGTCGACATGATCGGCCAGCGCATCCTGAAGATCGACCCGCGCCCCTGAGCGCCTCGGCGCTCGGGGCGGCGCGTTGACCGTCGACGCGACGGGCCGCTACGCTCGGTCTTTCCGCCGCAGCCTGGAGACCCCTTCGACGTGTCGAGCGCGCGCGTCCTCGCGAACCGCTACCGACTGGATGAGCACGCCGCCGAGGGCGGCATGGGCAGCGTGTGGGTCGCGACCGATCTGCAGCTCGAGCGGCGGGTCGCCGTGAAGCTCATGTCGGCCGCCTTCGCGGAGCAGGCCGACGCGCGGGCGCGCTTCCTGCGTGAGGCCCAGGCGGCAGCGAAGATCCAGTCGCCGCACGTCGTCTCCACGCTCGACTACGGCGTCGACGGCTCGACGCCCTACATCGTCATGGAGTGGCTCGACGGCGAGAGCCTCGGGGCGCGCCTCAAGCGCGAGCTCCGGCTGAGCACGACCGCCACCGGCGCGATCCTGCGTCAGGTCGCCCGCGGCCTGCGCAGCGCTCACGAGCTGGGCGTCGTGCACCGCGATCTCAAGCCCGACAACCTCTTCCTGCAGCGCGACCACGACGAGGAGATCGTGAAGATCCTCGACTTCGGCGTCGCCAAAGCGCGCGGGCAGACAGGCGATCAGACCCGCACCGGCGTGATCCTCGGCTCGCTGCGCTACATGAGCCCCGAGCAGGCGCGCGCGAACCGCGACACCGATCACCGCTCGGATCTCTGGTCGCTCGGCGTGATCGCCTACCGCTGCCTCACGGGCGAGCTGCCCTTCTCGGGCGCGAGCGATGGCGACCTGCTCGTGAACATCTGCACGGAAGCGCCGCTCCCGGCCTCTCGGTACGAGGCCACGCTCGCGCCGCTCGACGCCTTCTTCACCAAGTGCCTCGCGAAGGACCCTGCCGCGCGCTTCGGCTCGGCGGCCGAGCTCGCGGCCGCTTACTTCGCCGCGCTCGGCGTCGACGACCCCTCGCGGCGCACACGCTCCGCCGAGGCCGGGCGCGGTGCGCTGCCGAGCTTCTCGCTGCCGCCACCCGCCTCGCCACCCGAGGCCGCTCACAACGCTCCGCTGCCTCCACCCCAAGCGCCTCCGCTGCCCGCCGCACAGCCCCCCAGCCGACCCGTGGGCGAGCCCGCTCCATGGCCGCCGAGCCCTCCACCCTCGCAGCCCTCGAGTCGGTCCGTCTCGCAGCCGCTCGGCGCGCCGCAGGGCCAGCCGCTCGGCGCGCCGCCGGGCCAGCCGCTCGGCGCGCCGCCGGGCCAGCCGCTCTCGCCCGCACTGCAGGCCGTGTCCAGCGTCTCCGGCGCGAGCGCCGATCCCGCGAGCCGCTCGGCGATCCTCGTCGCTTCGATGCCCCCGCCGGGCCGCAGCGCGAGCAAGCTGGGCCTGGCGATCGGCATCGGTGGCGCCGTCGGCGCCCTCCTGGCGCTGGGTAGCCTGGTGGTGCTGCTGAGCACCGGCTCGGGAGCGTCGAAGAGCGGCGCCGGCGGGCCGAGAGGGGCCGCCTCTGCGGCGCCGGAGCTTCGGGAGGCGCCCCTCGCACAGCCCGCGGCAGACCCGCCCGACGAGCTCGCCGAGGACCAGGCCGGAGCCGGCGTCGAGCCCGCTCTGCCAGCGCCTGCGGGCTCTGCCGCGACGAGCTCTGCTTCCACCAACACCGCCGAGCCGAGCGCCGCGCAGGTCGCGACCGCGCCGTCGAGCGCCACGCCCCGCGCCGCCTCGAGCGCCCGAGCCAGCGCGAGCGGCTCGGCCAAGAGCCCTGGCACGAAGCCGCTCAGCCGGCCGCTGATCCCGTCGAACCCCTACTGAGGCGCCCGCACTTGCACACGCGCTGTCTTCGCCGCTCCACCGCGCTCGTCTTCACCGCGACGCTCGGGCTCGCCGCGCTCGCGACGCGCGAGGCGAAGGCCGCCGGCGCGGAGGCCACCGCCGACGCCGACGCGCGCGCAGAGGCGCGCAAGCTCTACAAGCAGGGCACCGAGGCCGCGCAGCGCGGCAAGCTCGCCGAAGCGGCGCTGCTCTTCGCGCGAGCCGCCGAGCTCGCGCCGCACGCAGCCACGCACGTCGCCGCCGGGCGCAGCTTCCTCGCGTCGAAGGACGAGGTCGGAGCCGCGGATCACCTCGCGCGTGCGCTCGCCCTCGGGGCGCCCGAAGCCGAGCGCGGCGACGTCGAGGCCACGCTCGCGAAGCTGCGTGAGAAGCTCGGCTGGGTCGAGGTGCGAGGCGAAGCCGGTACGACGCGGCTCGACGACCGGCCCGCGTTGCCGATCCCATCGGCCCTGCACGGCGAGCCTGGCAAGCACACGCTGAGCTTCACCCTCGCGGGCGGCGAGGGGCAGGTCGAGATCGAGCTCCATGCCGGTCGAGGCGAGGAGGCCGAGGCTGCGCTCGTGCGCGAGGAGCCCGACGCAGCGACGACGCCCGCACCGACGTCGCTCGAGCCGGCGAGCGCCGGCCCGAGCCCGCTCCTGATGGGTGGCCTCGTCGGCGTCGGCCTCGGCGTGCTCGGTGGTGGGCTCACGCTCGGCCTGGGGCTCGCGGCGAACGAGGCCAAAGACGACTTCCTCGCCTCACGCTCGGAGAGCGACTTCGACGGCGCGACCACGCTCGAGACGAGCACGAACGTCGCGCTCGGTCTGAGCGTGGGCTTCGCGGTCGTCGGCGCGGCGCTCGTGAGCGTGGCGCTGCTCGTCGACGACGAGGCCCCGGTGGAAGCTGCGAATGGAGGTGTGGCGTGGCGGTTCTGAAGCGCGCAGCTGCCGCCGGAGCGCTGGGCCTCGTGGCGGCGTCGTGGCTCGGCTGCGATCTCGGGCTCGATCCTTCGATGATCGGCGAGTCGGCGAGCTCCGGGACGACGAGCAGCTCCTCGGGCGGCGGCGAGGGTGGCGCGAGCACCACGACGTCGAGCACGTCGAGCGGCGGCGGAGGCGGAGCGGGCGGTGCTGGCGCAGCAGGCGGAGGCGGAGCGGCCGGTGAAGGCGGCGCCGCCGTGTTCGGGCCCTGCGCGCCGATCGACGACTTCACCACCTTCGAGAACAGCGATCCTGCCGACGGCTGGCAGGTGGGCGGCAAGATCGACGGCGTGAACGTCAATGGCAACCGCATGGTGCGCGCCGAGGCCGAGGTCTCGATGGACGCCACGATGCAGCGCGAGCAGAGCTCCTCGCTCGAGGCCTGCTACGTCTCGGTGCGCGTCGACCCGCAACAGAACCCCGACACGACCTACCTCTCCCTCGCCTGCGGGGCGGCCACGGTGAGGTTCCGCGTCGATCAGTTCGAGCAGCAGGCCTCGGTCGACTTCGTGAATCCGCCAGCTTCACCGCCATCCCTGCCGGTCGCGCCGACGCCTCCGCTGGGCGGCAACTTCAACCCACTGGGCTACACGATGCGCGTGCGCTTCACCGACGAGGTGGTCTTCGAGATCAAGCCTGCCGGCGCCACTGGCTACACGGCGACGCACGGCTTCGCGCGCCCGAGCTGGATGAACGACTGCAGGGTCGGGTTCGGCGTCACCGAAGCCACCCAGTGCCGCTTCGACGACTTCTGCGTGGACGCACCATGAGAGCAACTTCTGGATCCCGAGCCTTCCCAGGGGCGCGCGCGCGTGTGGCCTCCGGCACCGTCGCGGCAGCGTGGTTCGTCGGCGTGGGTCTGCTGGGCTGCGTCTACGACTTCGACGCCTACGAGGTCGTCGACGCCGGCGCAGGCGGCGCGAGCGCGAGCACCTCGTCGCAGGGAGGCGGCGCGCCCGCGAGCTCGACGAGCGGCGCGGGCGGCGCGGGCGGCGAAGGCGGCGAGGGCGGCGCGCCGGTCGGGGGCGGGCCGCTGCCGCCCTGCACGCCAGCCTACGACTTCACGGGCTTCGACCCGGGCGACGACCCCTGGGACGACGACTATCAGGTCGACCCCGACAGCGACAATGGCGACGCCTACGCCTACGTGCGCGCGAGCGGAGGCGACGACTACGGCGGCTTCTGGTGGCGCGCTCCGCTCGCGCCGAAGAACTGCTTCCACTCGATCCGCCTCGAGAAGGAGGGCGGCACCAACCACGGGCTCTTCGCCTATTGCGAGGGCGACCACGGCATGCGCGTGAGCTACGAGGCGCCCACGCGCTACTTGCACGTGGTCTATTCGCCCAACACCAACGTCTCCGACAGCGCGGGCCTCACGCTCGGAGCGGAGCAGCTCGAGGGTTTCCGCATCTCCTTCGGCGAGGACGTCATCGTGAGCGAGGCGCGCGTGGACGGCAGCTGGACGGTGCTCGACAAGATCGCGCGCCCGAGCTGGCTCGTGGGCTGCGAGCTCGGCTACGACATGTACGGCGCCACGAGCGAGGGCTCGCACGTCGACGACTGGGCGAGCGATCCGCCGGACACCTCGCTCATCGCGCTGCCCTGAGCGCGTCAGACGACCGCGCCCGAGCTCAATGAAAGTCGCGTGAGCGCCCCGGCAGCTCCACCTCTCTCGGCAGCGTGAGCCGCTCGTAGGTCTCGACGAGCACGTGGATCACCCTGCCCTCACGCTCGAGCTTGCCGCTCACGAGCGCGATGCGCGCGTGCAGCACCGTGTGCCTGTACCGCTCGAAGATGGGCACACGCACCACGAGGTTCGCGATGCCCGTCTCGTCTTCCAGCGAGATGAACATCACCCCGCTCGCGGTGTACGGGCGCTGCCGGCCGGTCACGAGGCCCGCGACCCGCACGCGTGCGCCGTGCTCGAGGCCCTCGAGCTCGGCGGCCCGGAATACGCGCCGACGCGCCAGGGCCTTGCGCAGGTGGCGCATCGGGTGATCGTCGACCGACAGACCGAGGCGGCCATAGTCGAGCAAGAGCTGCTCCACCCGGCGGAGCGGGGGCAGCTCGGGAGGCGCGCTCCCACGCTCGAGATCGCAGGCCTCGAAGAGCCCACCGAGGCGAGGCGCGTGCGCCTGCCATAGCGCCTGCCGCCTGCCCTCGGCGAGCGGCTCGAGCGCGCCGGCCTCGGCCAGGGCCTCGAGCTCCGCGCGCGACAGCTCGGCCCTGCGCGCGAGCTCTCCGACGCTCTCGAAGGCGCGCTCTGCGCGCGCCACCTCGATGCGCCTGCCCGAGGCCTCGCCGAGGCCCTTGATCTGGCGCAGGCCCAGGCGCAGCGCGAGACCCTCGAAGCTCGACGGCTCGGGCTCGAGCGTGCAGTCCCAATGGCTCAGGTCGACGCGAGGCTCCCGCACGACGACCCCGTGGCGCTGCGCGTCTTGGACGATGCTCGAAGGCGAATAGAACCCCATGGGCTGCGCGTCGAGCAGCGCGCAGGCGAACACCCCTGGGTGGTGCGTCTTCAGCCAGCTCGACGCATAGACGAGCAGCGCGAAGCTCGCGGCGTGCGACTCGGGGAAGCCATACTCGCCGAAGCCCTGGATCTGCTTGTAGAGCGCCTCGCCGAAGCGAGCCGAGATGCCGCTTCGAGCGAAGCCCTCGAGCAGGCGCTCTCGGTGCCGCTCGAGCCTGCCGTGTTTCTTCCATGCGGCCATGTCGCGGCGCAATTGGTCGGCCTCTCCGGCGCCATAACCCGCACCCACCATGGCGATCTGCATGACCTGCTCCTGGAAGAGCGGCACACCGAGGGTGCGGGCGAGGATGGGCTCGAGGATCGGGTGCGGGGCCCGCGCGGCCTCCTTGCCCTGACGACGGCGCAGATAGGGGTGCACCATGCCGCCCTGGATGGGCCCGGGGCGCACGATCGCCACCTCGATGACGAGATCGTAGAAGCACCTCGGCAAGAGCCTCGGCAGCATCGACATCTGCGCCCTGCTCTCGATCTGGAAGACCCCCACGGTGTCGGCGCGGCCGATGGCCTCGTAGGTCGTGGGGCACTCGGGCGGCACCCGCGCGAGCGCCTCGATCGGGTCGAAGGCCTCGCCCTCGCGCTGCCCCGGCGCGCGGCCGAGCGCCCAGAGCTCGGCGAGACACTTGCGGATGCAAGTGAGCATGCCGAGCCCGAGCACGTCGACCTTGAAGAAGCCGAGCGTGTCGAGGTCGTCCTTGTCCCAGGGTATGACGCTGCGGCCAGGCATGCGCGCGGGCTGGATGGGCGCGACCGCGTCGAGCGGCTCGCTCGACAGCACGAAGCCGCCCACGTGGATCGAGAGGTGGCGCGGGAAACCCTCGAGCTCGGCCGCGAGCGACAGCACGCGCCCGAGGCGCGCGTCGCTCGGATCGAGCCCCACGCCGGCGAGCGTCGCCGGGCTCACGTCGCCCAGATCGCTGTGCAAGACCACGCTGCTCAGGCGCTCGGCCTGATCGAGCGACAGCCCGAGCACCTTGCCCACCTCGCGCAGCGTGCTCTTCGCGCGGTAGGAGATCACCTCGCAGACCATGGCCGCGCGCGCCCTGCCCCAGCGCGCGTAGATGTCCTGGATGACCTCCTCGCGGCGCTCGTGCTCGAAGTCGACGTCGATATCGGGCGGCTCGGCGCGCTCGGCCGAGAGGAAACGCTCGAAGAGCAGGCTGGAGCGCGCAGGATCGACCGCCGTGACGCCGAGCACGTAGCAGACCGCGCTGTTGGCGGCGCTGCCTCGCCCCTGGCAGAGGATGCGGCGCCTGCGCGCCATCTCGACGATCTCGTGCACGCTGAGGAAGTAGGCCGCGACGCCGAGGCGCGCGATGAGCACGAGCTCCTTCTCGAGCTGGGCCTCCACCTTCGAGGGGACCCCCTCGGGGTAGCGCCGCTCCTTGCCCTCGGCGACGAGCCGCCTCAATGCCTCGTCGGGGCTCTCGCCAGGCCGACAGAGCTCGTCCGAGGGGAATCGATAGGCGAGCTCGGAGAAGGAGAAGCCGAGCCCGGAGGCGAGCTCGGCGCTCCGCTCGACCCAGCCGAGCTCGTCGCGGAAGAGCGCGTTCATCTGCTCGGCCGAGCGCAGCCTGGCCTCGGCGTTGGGCAAGAGGCGCGCGCCCGCTTCGTCGAGGGTCGTCTTGTGGCGGATGCAATGCAAGACGTCGGCGAGCATGCGCCGGCTCGGGTGGTGATGGAGCGGACGCCCGCTCGCGATCACGCGGGCCCCTGCGGCCTCGGCGAGCGCGCGGGCGAGGGCATCGCGCGCGGCGTCGAGGCCGTCGAGGCGCCGGTGCGCGACGACGTGCACCCTGCCGCGAAAGGCCTCGAGCAGCGCCGCGAAGCCCGAGCCCTGCCAATGGGATGCCTCGAAGCCCGCGCCCGCCTGCCCGCCGGACTCGGCGAGCCAGTCGTCGTCGATCGGCAGGAGCAACTCGAGCCCAGCGGCGTGCTCGGCGAGCTCGAGGGAGCCGAGGCCCGGCGCCTCGGAGCTGCGCGAGGTGGGCGCGTCTGGGTCGAAGGCTTCGATGCCGCGGTGCGCACGCGTGAGCGCGCGACAGAGGCTCTGGTAGCCCGCGTGGTCGCGCACGAGCAGGATCACACGCGGCGGCGCACCCGAGGCGCCGCGGAGCGCCATTTCGCTCCCGGAGACGAGCCGCTGGCCGATCGTGCGCGCCTCTCGGAAGGCGCGCACGAGGCCATAGATGCCATCACGATCGGCGATGCCCAGGGCCTCGAGGCCGAGCTCCTTCGCGGCGCGCACGAGCTCCTCGGGCTGCGAGGCTCCCTCGAGGAAGGAGAAGCTGCTCTTCGCGCAGAGCTCGGCGAAAGGGACGAGCACGCGCTACTCCCAATGGCCGAGGAGGAACGCGCCGCCCACGACCCGATCGAGCCCGATCCACGCCTCGCACACGGGCGTGTCGCGCGTGGCGGCGTCGCGCATGACCACATCGCTCGCCGGGCCCACGCAGGACGGGCTGCGGGGCAGCCCGCGGAGCCGCACCCGATGGAGATCGCGGCCCGAGGGGAGCTCCGTCCACCAGGCGACGCCGTCGACTCTGCGATCGAATTGCAGCCCCAAGGACTCGAAGCGCTCGCCGCCCACGACGATGCTCGCGCCCGAGGCCAGCCCGGCGCGCCCCTCTGCCGGAGCCTCGAAGACGATCGGGACCGGCGCACGAAAGACGCGGCTCGGCTCGGCGCGCAGCAACGGCGCCTGCCACGGCGCGCCTCGGCCGCTCGCCTGCCGCGCGAGAGCGCTGCTCGTGTCGGCGGCGTGCACCGGGCGGAGCGCCGTCTGCTGCTCGGGCAGGTGGTGCTCGACGAGCGCGAGCACCCCCACACGCTCCGGGCCGAGCTCCGCCGAGAGCTCGGAGAGCAGCGCCGGGAGCGCATCGGGGTGCACGGTCTCGTCGCGCGAGAGATCGAGCTGGATGCGCGGCGCCTGCACGATGCGCGACACCTCGAGCGTGACGCTCTTCGCGGGGGCCTCGAGCTCGAGTGACTCGAGCCTGGCCTTGAGCGCACGCAGCAGATCAGCCTCGCGCGAGAGCGGCGCCGGCAGATCGACCGCGAGCACGAGGCGCGCGGCCTCGGGCGGGAGCGCGCGCAGGCCACGGCGCGCGGCGAGCACGCCCACGTCGCAGTCGAGGCGGAGCTCGAGGCGGTTGGCAGCCTGGGCGCGGCCGCCGAGGCGCGCCGCGACACGCGAGATCATGCCTCGCAAGACGAAGATCAGCTGCGGCGCGGAGGCCACGCCCTCGTCGAAGAGGGCGAGCTCGACGAGGATCTCGGGCGGCGCATAGGGCTCGAGCGAGCGGCGATCGATGCCCTCGAGCCAACCCATGATCTCGCGTGCGCCGATGCCGCCGCGCGCTCCAGCCCTCGTGCCGCCAGCGCCCACGAGCGCCTCGAGGCGAGCCGAGAGCTGCGCCCTGTCGAGCCGGGCGAGCTCGCCGAGGCGCGCCACACCGAGCTTCGCGAAGAGCGCGGCCGCGCGGCTCGCGACGCTCGCGGGCGTGACGGCTCGCTTCGCGCCGGAGACTCTCGAGGATCGAGGCGCAGACCTGGGCGCGGCCTGACGCACCGGCCCCGCGGAGACGAGCGAGAAGAGCGACGCCACGGGCAGCTCGGAGAGCTCGCCTTCGCCCACGCCTCCACGCGCGCAGAGCTCCGCGATGCAGGGCCCAGGGCCGAGGGCGACGCGCGCCTCGTGCCCAGCCTCGCGCACGCGCCTGCCGAGCTCACGCGCGAGCTCGGCCTCGCCCCCGAAGAGCTGCGCGCTGCCCGTCACGTCGACCCACACGACGTCGCCCGGCGTGACGCCTCCCTCGAGCGCGAGCGCGACCGTCACGCCGAAGCCGAGGGCGATCTCCGCCACGGTGGCGAGCGCGAGGCCGACGGCGCGCGGCTCGACGTAGGCGAGCTCGAGCTCGGCCGAGAGCGCGCAGGCCTCCGAGACGCGCTGCCCCGGATGGATGCCTCGGGCGCGCGCAGCCTCGTTCACGGCGTCGAGGCGTGCGCCGCCGCCCGCGGAGAGCGACGCCTCGCCGCGCAGAGCTTCGCTGCGCGAGCCCCCTGAAGACAGGCGCACCCCGCCCTGCTCGACGAGCAGCACGCCGAGCGGGCGCTGGGCCTCTCCCGAGGGCGCCGCCTGCACGCGCCGCGCGAGCTCACAGCAGAGCTCGGGCAAGACGACGGCGGCGACGCGACGGGGCGACATACTGAACACCCGTATCGTACGATCGAAGCCGGGGTCGGGGCAAACGGTGGCGAAGCCGAGGCCGCTCGTGATGAGCTTCGCCGCATGCGAACGCCCCCCGTCTTCGGCTCGAGCTTGCTCCTCCTGGCTGCCCTCGCCGGCCTCGGCTGCGGAGACGGAGCGAGCAGCCCGCCGAGCGCGAGCGCCTCCGCCAAGCCGCAGGCCTCGGCCCCCGTCGCCGCGACGACCACGACGCCGGCCCCGAAGCCCGAGGCGCCGCCTCGCCCACCGCGCGACTGCGGCACCGGGCCCGACGTGGTCTTCGACGATCCGACCTGGGAGAAGGCTATCCGCTTCCAGCTCCAGAAGGAGACGGGCCCGATCAAGAAGACCGAGCTCGCGAAGGTGAAGAGCCTGAACGTCTCCGAGGCCAAGCAGAACGACGCGCTCGACCCCTGCATCGTGCCCGAGCTCACCGGTCTGAAGAGCCTCTACCTCGCGCCCGGCACGCTCTCGGACATCACGCTGCTCGCCAAGCTGACGAGGCTCGAGTCGCTGCGCCTCAGCATCTCGCAGGTGAAGGACCTCTCACCACTCGCGAACATGAAGCAGCTCGACAGGCTCGATCTCGGGCGCACGCCGGTGAACGATCTCTCGCCCCTCGCGTCGCTCACGAACCTCACCGAGCTCATGCTCGACGGCTCCGAGGTGAGTGATCTGTCGCCGCTCGCGAAGCTCGACAAGCTCGAGATGCTCGACATCAAGAATACGCGCGTGAAGGACCTCTCCCCGCTCCAGGGGCTCCGGAACCTCAAGGCGCTCTACATCAAGGGCTCGCTCGTCGAGGACATCAGCCCCGTGAAGGGCCTGCCCAAGCTGAAGCTCCACCAAGATTGAGCGCGGCGCGGGCGCGCGCGCAGCTCAGAACCTCGCCATCACACCGACCACGGCGCCGCCCTCGACGGGCGCCGCGTACGGCAGGGCAGGGAGGCTCTGGGCTTCGACCGTGTCGCTGAGCAAGACGCCCACGAGCAGCGCGGTGGTCGCGCCGATGGCCACGCCCTCGGCGACGAGCGTCGGCCCATTGAAGGGGCCGAGCTCACCCTTGTCTCCACAGCTCGGCTGGATGAGCGCGTCGACCGTGAGCAGCGCGGCCGACTGCGTATAGTTGAGCACCGAGATCACGACGGCGGCGTCGCGCCAAGCCTCGCTCTTCGTGGTGCCGAAGCCGATGCCGCCGGTGAGGATCGTGCCCACGTGCACCAGGGCGCTGATGGGCGTGCCGATGAGGTTCGTCGGATCGACGTCGCAGACCGTCGCCTGCGCCTCCCGAGGCAGCGCCGAGAGCGACAGCGCCGTCACACCCCAAAGACCGAGCTTGCGCGCGAGCCTCCCGCGCCTCGTGACCACGGCTCCTCGATGCATCGAAGCACTCCTCGCGCGCCGCTGGGATCGACCCTCTCGACCCGGAGCTCGGTCGCGCTCCGAACGATCGACGTCGCAAGAACGGGGCCACGTCGCCGCGCGACGCGCGACGCTCACTTGGCGTCGACGAGCTGCGGCAGCTTCGGGCTCTCCACTGCGCCGAGCGACTTGCCCTGGGCGTCGAAGCTCTCGGCGCAGAGCTCCACCATCGGCGTGCGTGAGCTCACCACGAAGCCCTTCTCGGGCTTCGCGCTCTCGACGTACGCGGCCGCGAGCTCCGCGCAGCCAGGCGCGCGGCTGCCCTTCACGGCGCAGAACACGACGCGCTCGTCGGGCGCGATCTCGATCTGCTTCGCCGCGCGTTTCTCCTTCTTGGCGCGCGCGTCCTCGAGGCGCTGCGCGATCGTGAGCAGATCGCTCGCCCCGATCATGCCCGCCGCGTCGCAGCCGCGCGCCCTCAGCGCCTCGGCGCCGGGGGCCTTCTCCGCCTCGACGACGAGCCCCGCGAGCTCCTCGCTCGCCTCGAGCACGGCGCCCGACTTGTAGCGGAAGCTCAGGTAGCCGAGCCCGACGCTGCCGAGCCCGAACACCACGCCGAGCAGCATCGCGAGAAGACAGCCCTTGCGACCGTCCATCGTGCCCGGCGGGCGCACGAGCGGCGCGTCGCGCACCTCGACGTCGGTGATCGGGGCCTCGGCGGTGGCGGGAGGCGGCGTCGCGTCCTGGGTGCTCACGCGCGGGACGCTAGCACGCTGGTGACGCGGCGCCCGAAGCGCGACCGCGTCGAATGCACCTCGGGCATCGAGACGGCCGGAGGCGGCGCGCCGCCTCGCCCGCGCTCAGGCGCAGCCGAGCGTCGCGAGGCAGGGCCGCACGACCTCCTCGTAGGCCTGTGTGCGGATCGACGCGAGCTCGGCGCCCGAGAGCAGACCTGCTTCGCGCGCCACCGGCCCGTCGTCCTTCGCCTCGAGCAAGGCGCGCGCGCGCTCGGCGCCCTCGCGCGCGGCCGAGACGAGCGAGGCGTCGCGCCCGAGCAGCCACGAGAGCGTGCGCCACGCGAGCTCGGCGTGGCGCTGCTCGTCTTCCGCGATGCGGCGGAAGAGCGCAGCGAGCGCGGGATCCTCGACGGCGTCGGCGACGGCAAGCGCCTCGGCGACGCCGAGCGTCTCGCCGACGCAGGCCTCCTCGACGAGCGAGCGCACGATCGAGCGCGCGTCGACCGCGATCGCCGCGGTCGCCTCGGGCAAGGCCGAGGGGCCGAGCTCGACGCCGCCGAAGCGCGTCGCGAGCGCATAGGCGATGCGCGCGTGCTCCACCTCGTCGAGCGCCGCGCGCTGTGCCTCGGCGACCAGCTCCGAGGGCGCGCCGAGCGCGAGCAGCTGCAGCGTGAAGCGCGCGAAGCTACCGACCGAGGCGTGCTCGAGCGCGGCGATGGCGCCGAAGCGCGTCGCGAGCGCGGCACGGAGCTCGGGCGCGTAGCGGCTCGCGTCGACCGCGAGCTCCATCGACCAGTCGGCGCGCGCCTCGCTGCGCGCCGCGCGCGCGTGCCCGTCGACCATCATCGGGCGGCCGATGGCGCAGTTGGGCGTCTGGCAGTCGAAGGTCGACGCCGGGTAGCTCATCGAGCACTCGCCGCCGTTGTCCGAGCACTCTGCGTTGCTGCGGCAGCCATCGAAGTCGCTGCGACAGCCCAGGTAGGTCTGTCGGCCGCAGCCGTCGTCGTAGCTGCCGATGCCGCACTCCCCTTCGCTGCAGTCTTCGTTGGACTTGCATCCATACGAGACGCAGGTGTTGTCCACGAGTGTGGGGAGCACCCCAGCGCAGGCGCAGACCTGGCTGGGATCGCAGTCCGAGTCGGACGTGCACGGGTAGGCACAGCCGCAACCGGAGCCGTCGCCGCCGAACTCCCCGAACTGCGTGAGGCAGCGGCCGCCGGGCTTCTCGTTGCAGTCGGCGTCGCTCTGACAGGCCGCGAACTCACCCGGGTTCGAGCAGGCCTCCCCCGTCACCGTGCCCGGGTCGCAGCTCCGGGCCTCCACGCGGTCGATCGCTCCATCGGCGCACTCGACGTAGCCCGAGGGCTGACCGCTCGGCAGGAAGACGGGCTTCGGGTCCACGCACTTCTCGGTCGTGCCCGTGCCGGTGCTCACCGACGTGGTGCCGGTGGTCCCCGTCGATCCCCACGAACCGCTCGACGAACCGCTCGTGCCCGAACCGCCGGCGCCGTCGTCGAGCGTCACGGTGCCACCACAGCCCGCGAGACCCAGGGCGCCGATGGCGGCGACGAGCGAGCCACGCATGCGCGCGTGGCGCGCGCTGCGCAAAGCGACGAGTGCGTGCGAGGTCGAGGCGAAGGAGGCAGTGGGCTGAGCGGACGGCTGCGTC
The DNA here is from genome assembly GCA_938004785.1 of uncultured Polyangiaceae bacterium. Classification (GTDB taxonomy): domain Bacteria; phylum Myxococcota_A; class Polyangia; order Polyangiales; family Polyangiaceae; genus CALKVW01. The sequence continues at coordinate 15,563 of CALKVW010000166.1, read as the reverse complement.
ATGGCGACGAGCGAAGCACGAGTCGTGCCGCTCACGCCAGCGCCGACGGGAGCCGACGTCTCGGCCGAAACCGCGCCGAGCACGCGGCGCCGCGGCGGTGGGGCGAGCTCGCCAGCGCGCGGCCACCGTCCGGAGCCTGGCACGGGCTGGCACAGCGCCGAGCTGGGGCCGCTCGCTCGCGCCCTTCACCAGGGCTGGGCCCCTAGGCGCCTGCTCGCTTGCGTTTGGCGCCCGCACGCTGGCCGAGCGGCAAGCGCAGGAAGATCACGCCGGTGTCGAGCCCTCCGCCCTCGGTCTCGATCATCGCGATCAGAGGCACCTCGATCGGGGCCGAGCCCTTGATGAGGTCGAGCGCCGCCGAGAGCTCGGCCTCGAGGTCGGCGCGGCCCTTGGCGCGCGCCAGCGTGCGCGCCTTGTCGACCAGCGCGGCGGCTTCGGCGCGCGGCAAGACCACGTGCTTGCCCTGCTCGCTCGTCACGACGATCGCCATCGACAGCCACGCGCTCGGCTCGCGCTTGCGCAGCCAGGGGCCGGCGAGGTTCGCGAGCTTGAGGGCGAGATCCGCGCTGAGCATGCGCGCGAGGCTGTGCGCGCGGCAGAGCTGACGCAAGCCGAGATGCGAGGCGGCTCAAGGCCTCGGGCCGGGCTTCGCGGGCGGCACGCTCCGCGCGAGCTCGGAGAGCAGGCCGCGCAGCCAGCGGTGCCCGGGCTCCTCGTCGACGCGCCGGTGCCAGGCCATCGCCATCGTGAAGCGCGGCACGCGCAGGGGCGGGCGCAGCACGGCGAGGCCGAGTGGCCGCGCGAGCACCTGCGCGACGCGCGCGGGCAGCGTGAGCACGAGATCGCTCTGGGCGACGACGTAGGGCGCCGCGAGAAAATGCGGGATGGTGAGCACCACCCTGCGCTCGCGCCCCATGGACGCGAGCAGATCGTCGACGATGCCTCCGCGCGCGCCGCGCGGGGCGATCACGGCGTGGCGCGCCGAGAGGTAGCGCTCGAGCCCGAAGGCGCCTCGGCCGAGCGGGTGCCCTCGCCGCACGACGCAGACGAAGCCGTCTTCGAAGAGCGGTTGCTCGCTGAGCGCGCCCGCGCGCGCGAAGCTGCCGAGCGGCGCGATGGCGAGGTCGGCCTCCCCGCGCTCGAGCGCGAGCGCGGCGTCGCCCGGCGTGGGCAGCGCGTGCACGTCGATGCCCGGCGCCTCGGCGCCGAGGCGCGCGAGGAGCGGCGGGAACAGCACCAGCTCCGCGAGATCACCGCCGACGAGCCTGAAGCGACGGCGCGTGGAGCGGGGCTCGAAGGCTGCGAGCGGTGCGAGCGCGCGGTCGAGGCCAGCGAGCGCCTCGCGCACGGGCGAAGCGAGCGCCTCCGCGCGCGGTGTGGGCAACATGCCGCGCGGGCCACGCACCAAGAGCGGGTCGCCCGTGAGCGCGCGCAGGCGTGCGAGCGCGTGGCTCGCCGCCGATTGCGAGAGACCGACGCGCCTCGCAGCTCGCGTCACGCTGCGCTCGGCGAGCAGCGCATCGAGCAGCACGAAGAGGTTGAGGTCGATGCCGGCGAGCTTGGCGTCATGCATGGTGTGCATGAGCTTATCTGAGGATCATGCACTGGCCGATGATGCACGACCGGCCTAGCTTCTGGCTCGTCGGGGCGAGAGGCGCCCCATGGAGGAGAGAGATCACATGAGCTACGTCGTCGCTGGGGTCACGGGGAACACGGGGCGCGTCGTCGCCGAGGCGCTGCTGTCGCAGGGCAAGAGCGTGCGCGTCGTCGTGCGCGACGCGCAGAAGGGCGAGGCCTGGCGAGCTCGCGGCGCGGAGGTCGCCGTGGCCGACCTCGGCGACCGCGCCGCGCTCACGAAGGCGCTCGAGGGCGCCGAGGGCGCCTACCTGCTCGTCCCGCCGAACATGGCCGCGCCGAGCTTCCGCGCCTACCAGGACGCGACCGCCGACGCGCTCGTCGAGGCCGTGCGCGCGAGCAGGGTGCCCCACGTGGTGCTGCTCTCGAGCGTGGGTGCGCAGCACGCGAGCGGCACCGGGCCGATCGCGGCGCTGCACCGCCTCGAGCAGGCGCTCTCTCGGCTCGAGGGCACGCGCTGCTCGTTCCTGCGCGCGGGCTACTTCATGGAGAACCTCGCCGGCTCGCTCGGCATGCTCGCCGAGGGCGCGCTGCCGAGCTTCTACCCCGCCGACTTCGGCATCGACTTCGTCGCGACGAAGGATATCGGCAAGCTCGCCGCGCAGCTGCTCGTCGAGGGCACCGAGGCCGCGCAGATCGTCGAGCTCGCGAGCCCCAAGCAGTCGATGAACGACGCCGCGCGCGCGCTCGCCGCGATCACGGGCAAACCGGTCGAGGTGAAGGCCTTCCCGCTCGAGGCGATGGTGCCCACGCTGACCAGCATGGGTCTCTCGGGCGAGGTCGCGGAGATGTACCGCGAGATGACCGACGGCATCCTGCGCGGCCACGTCGCCTTCGAGGGAGGGCACCGGCGCGTGCTCGGCACCTCGACGCTGGAGGAGGTGCTGAGGCCCATCGTGACGGGCGCGGGCGCCTGAACGAGCCACCGGAGGCGTCGCGCGAGCTCGACGCGCGCGGCGCCGGCCCTCAGGGGCCGCAGGCGCCGCGCTCGACGAAGGCGAGCGGCTTGAGGGCCGTCGGATCGAGCACGAGCGCGTGTTCGCCCGCCCAAGCGCCGGGGGCCGAGACGCCCAGACGCAGCCGACGCGGCGGCAGCGCGACGTAGAGGTCGACGCCGCCCGACCAGGGCTCCGCCAGCATCGCGGGCGGTGCACCGCCCCCGCGCCACGTGGCGCGGAGCTCGGTGCCCGCGCGCAGCGCGAAGCGCAAGCGCAACCACCGCCCGGCGCGGTGCGTGATCGCACAGTGCGAGTCCGAACCGCTCACCTCGGTCTCACACACGAGCTCGTGGAAGAGCGCTCGGTCGAGTGGACGAGCTTCGTGCTCGAGCGCGTCGAGCTCGTCGACGCTCGGCGGGTTCGGCCAGCGCGGCGCGCACGAGGGCCCGCGCCGGACCACGCCGTCGGCCGTCCCAGGGGAGGTCGCGGACACCTTCACGTCCGCCTCGCGCTCGGACTCCTCCGCCTCGAGCTCTTCCGTCTCGAGCTGCTTGTCGCGCTTGCGGCGCGCGGCGCTCGCCGACGCACCTTCGTCGACGCTGGAGCCGAGCGAGCTGGCCTCTGCGCCTCTCCACCACGCGATGCCACCCACGGCCACCCCCGCGACCAACACGCCCGCGACGGCCACGGCGACGGGGCGCATCGGCCCCCGCCCGCTGCGCGCGCTCGGGCCAGGAGGCGAGCGCACCGGGAGCGGCCGCGCGGGTAGTTGGCGCAAGGTCTCGTCGACGCCGGGCAGGGTCTTCGAGACGGGCTGTTGCGGAAGGGGTGGCAGCGCCGCGAGCAAGCTCGCGCCGTCGGGAGGGCGGGCCTCGGCGTCGAGTCGCAAGCACCTCCGCAAGACGCGCTCGAGCCCGTCGTCGCCTGCACCGTAGGGCAACCACAGCTGCTCCGCGCCGGTGTAGGCCGCGTAGGCGTCGGCGAGCTCGTCGAGGGTCGCATCGCTCGGCAGCCCGGTGGGATGCACCCCATGCTTCAGCAACCATCCCATGACCCCGAAGGCGAAGACGTCCCGCGAGGGGCGCGCGACCTGGTGCGCACGCGCCCGCAGAGACTCGGGCGGCAGGTAGGCGGTCGTGCCGACGACGAAGCCGACGTTCGTGAGCGCCGCCGGGTTGCCCACGCCCGCGGCGATGCCGAGGTCGGCCAGCTTGACGCTCGAGGGGTCGAGCGGCCGCTCGAAGAAGCTCGCGGCGACGAGCACGTTGGCGCCCTTCACGTCGCGGTGCACGACGCCGACCTCGTGCAGACGCGCGAGCGCGCCCGCGACGTGCACGAGCGCCGCGTGGAGATGAAGCGGCGACCAACGCGGGTCCGCGCTCGCTCGCCCGAGCGTCGTGCCCTCGACCCACTCGAGCACGAGCACGAGCAGCCTGCGTGGGGCGTGATCGAAGGCGCGCAGGCAACGCACGAGCGAGGGATGCACGACGCTCGCGAGCACACTCGCTTCACGGGCTGCGCGCTCGTCGCTCGAGGCGTCCCCGGCGAGCGACACGAGCTTGAGCGCCACGAGCTGGCCCGTCCGCGCGTCGCGCGCCTGCCACACGGAGGCCTGCCCACCTGCTCCCACCCGAGCGAGCAGCGTGTAGCTCTCGATGTTGTCCCCCGGAGCGAGCACCTCGGCCGAGACCCTACCACGTACGCGATCAGTCCAAGGGCGATCGGCGCTGATCGCGATCAGGCCGCCGCGCTCGAATCAGTCTGAATCCGGGGGGATATCGGTGGCACATCGTCTGCAAAGACCCCTGGCGCCGGCACGACGCCGGCCCCCGACCAGGAGCCCTCGCCATGTACCTCGCCCGCCTCGCCCTCGCCTCCGCCGTCGCCGCCGTCTGCGCCCTCTCCAGCAGCTCGGGCGAGGCCTGCGACACCGACCCGCCCGCGCCGCAGCCCGCCATCCGCGTCGGCGAGGTCGACAAGGCGCTGAACGAGCTGCTGGCGCTCGAGGGGCTCGCCCCGACCCGCGTGGGCAAGGCCGGCCTGCGCCCCGTCGACCTCGACGGAGACGCGTCGACGGCCGAAGCGCTCGTGGACGTCGTCGCTCCCGAGCACTGCTTCGGCGTGACCTGCATCACCCTCGTCGTGCGGCGCGACGCGAGCGGCAAGCTCGTCACGGCCGGCCACGGCGTGTGGCTCGTCCCGCTCGCGAGCCGCAGCAACGGTTGGCTCGACCTCGGCGCCACCGCGCCGCTCGTGACGGTGCGCGCGCTGCGCTTCCAGGCGGGGCGCTACCGTTGAGCCCATCCGCCTCGACGAATGAGCCGCCCGAGCGAATCAGCAGCCCCGGCGAAGCTACCGCCCCAGCGGTTCAGCCGCCCGAGCGAAAACGCCGCAGCGCGCCGCGGCTCACACCCAAGCGACGTGCAGCTTCGCTCTCGTTCCCGCCCGCATCGACGAGCGCCTGCTCCACCTTGTCGCGCGTCAGCGTACGGCTCGTGCTCGGCGCGGGAGCACCGAGCTCCTCCGAGACGGCCCAGGCGTGTAGGCCCACCGCCGGATCGCGCATCCTGAGGCGCGCCCAGAGCGCGGAGAGCTCACGCACGTTCCCGAGGTAGGGCTCGTGCATGAGCCGCTCGAGGGCCTCGACCTCGACCGAGTCCGGCGAGAGCGCTTCGCCCCGCTGCGCGGCGAGCGCGCCGAGGATCGCGTACAGATCTTCGGGGCGATCACGCAGAGGGGGCAGGCGCAGTACGGCGGTCGCGAGGCGCGCATGCAGATCCCGCCGGAAGCTGCCGGCCTCGATCTTCGCCTCGAGGGGCTGGTGGGTCGCGGCGATGAGCAGCACGTCGACCTTCTGCGGGCGCTCGCCGCCCACCGGCTGGACTTCGCGGTTCTCGAGCAAGCGCAGGAGCTTCGGCTGCAAATCCAGCGGAAGCTCGCCGATCTCGTCGAGGAACACCGCGCCGCCGTCGGCGGCGAGCACCACGCCACGCGAGGCCTTGCGGGCGTCCGAGAAGGCGCCCGCGACGTGGCCGAAGAGCTGGCCTTCGAAGACGCCCGCGGGGACCGCCCCCACGTTCACCGCCACCGGACTGCCTCGCCCGAGCGTTCGCGCGACCTGCTCGGCCGCGAGCTCCTTGCCCGTGCCCGACTCACCCACGATGAGCACGTTGAGCGGCGGCGCCCCACGCCAGGCCTCGAGCGTGCGCTCGACCTCACGCAGCCCGTACGGCCCTACCATGCGGCCGAGCGGAGGCGACGCCGCGAAGGCGCCGCGGAAGCGCTCGCGGTAGACGAAGACCGAGCGCCCGATCCGGAGGATCGCGCCGTCGGACAGCGTCACGGCCTCGCCCCCGGAGAGCCTCGCGCCGTCGACCCACGTGCCGTTCCTCGAACCGGCGTCGACGACCTGGACCGCGCCGCCGCGCTGCCTGACGACCGCGAAGTGCTTCCCGGAGACCTCGGAGTCGCTCACTCCGAGCGCGGCCAGCCACGCCCGGCCGACGGGCTCGGCGGCGGGGAGCGGCGCCGCCGTGGACACGGGAAAGGCCATCACGAGCGCGGGTCGCTCGTCGCGGGCCGCCCGCGCGACCGGCGCCCTGTGGGTCCTCGTCGAGGTGTCGCTCATCGGAGACGCATTCGTAGCACGAGCAACGAAGCCGCTGACACTGGGGAAGCCCCTCCCGCTCTCCGGGCGCCGTGCTAAGCCGCGCGCATGGCCACGCTCTACCTTCGACAGCTGCTCGTCGGGCGCGACATCGGACGCGACGACCCCGCCGGCGCGCAGATGCAGAACTTCGTCTACCTCGTGGGCGACCGCGACACGGGCGAGTGCCTCGTGGTCGACCCGGCCTGGGACGTGCGTGGCATCGTCGATCGAGCGGCGGACGACGGCATGAAGCTCGTCGGCGCGCTGGTCACCCATTACCACCCGGACCACGTCGGCGGCTCGATCTTCGGCATCGACATCGAGGGCCTGCCCGAGCTGGCGGCGCTCGCACCCTGCCCGGTGCACGTGCACAAGCTGGAGGCCGAAGGCGTGCGCGTCGTGACGGGGCTCTCGGAGAGCGATCTGGTGCGCCACGACGCCAACGACGTCGTGCGCGTCGGCGACGTCGAGGTCGAGCTGCTGCACACGCCAGGGCACACGCCGGGCTCGCAGTGCTTCCGCTTGAAGGACGCGCTCGTCTCCGGCGATACGCTCTTCTTGCAGGGCTGCGGCCGCGTCGATCTACCTGGCGGTGACGTGAACGAGATGCGCCGCACGCTCACCGAGCGCCTCGCCAAGCTGCCCGACGATCTGGTGCTCTACCCGGGCCACGCCTACGGCGGCGAGCACGCGCCGCTCGGCACCGTACGCAAGACGAACCCCTCCTTCGGTGCACGCGCGCGCTGAGGCCGCGCGGCGCATCGCTTGCGCCTCGCCGACCTGAGCCGCATCTCTTGCGCCCCTCACCACCTCGACGCTCGCCCCGAGCGCTCGACGTACTCCGCGAGCGCCCAGATTGGCCGGACCAGCCGCCCCGAGACGCCGCCCGGCCCGGAAGCTGCAAGCGCGCGAGGGCTGAGCGCAGAGCCGACGAGGCCCGGCGCCGCGGCTCCGCCGCACCATCCGCCATGCCGGAGCTCCCGACCGCTCGACCCCGACGCCCGCTCCACCTGCTCGGCTCGGCGTGGTCTCGGGCGCGGCTCGAGACGAAGCTGCTCGTCATCGGCCTGATCCTGCTCGTCGTGCTCACGGCGCTCGTGCTCGGTCTCAGGCCGGATCGCAGCACCCTCATCGCGCTCTACGCGCCGCTCTTCGGGGCGCTCTACGCGACCACGCTGCGCAGCTTCCGCTTCGACTGGGGCACGGTGGTGATCCTGCTCGGCGCCTACGGGCTCTACCTCGCGTACCTCGGCTACACGAGCTACGGCGAGCGCAACTACGACGCCGGCGCCCAGCTCGAGTACATCCGCCACATCGTCGAGAAGCGCCGCCTGCCCACGGCCGAGGCCTGCTTCGTCTGTCACCACCCGCCGGCCTACTACGCGGCCTCGGCCCTCCCCTACGCCTTCTTCGCGAAGACCAAGCTCGCCTCCCCTGCCTTCGGGGTGCAGCTCTTCTCGCTCGGGCTGTTCCTCGTCTTCGTGGTCGCGAGTCTCTCGCTCGTGCGCCTCTACACGAGCGATCCCTGGCGCATCCGCCTCGCCGCCGCGCTCGTCGCCTACTGGCCGTACAGCGTGCACAACGCGGTGCGGGTCCACAACGACTCGCTCGTGAGCACGCTCATGGTGCTGGCCTTCTTCTTCGTGGTGCGCTGGCAGCGCGACGACCGTCCACGCGATCTCTACCTCGCGAGCGGCGTCGTCGCCTGCGCGCTGCTCACGAAATCGAGCGCCTACGTGCTGGTCGCCACCTTGCTCGTGCTGCTCGCCCACCGGCTCTACGCCCGCGCGGAGCGCAGGGCACAGCTCGGGCGCGCGGTGCTCGTCGGACTCGTGCTCGCGGCGGCGATGTTCCTCAATACGCTTCGCAAGGGCGAAGGGCGCGCCGAGGCCGCCGAGAGCTCGCTCGTCGATCGTCGAGGCGCGCTCTGCCACAAGCTGCTCGGCAGCGCCTGCGACATCCACCCGAACAGCTGGGTCGACAACCGCCCCTTCAACTACCTGTGGTTCGACCTCGAGAGCTTCCTCGCCGAGCCCTACGTGCTCAGCGATCGCGACGAGACCGGCCGGCAGTTCTTCTGGAACCACCTCGCGCAGTCGAGCCTCTTCGGGACCCACAACAAGGTCCCGGATCGCGAGACCACCTACGAGCTCAACGCGCACGTGGCGGTCGTCATGCACGCGCTCACGGTGGGCATGCTGGGCTTCCTCGGCCTCTCCTTCCTCCAGCTCGATCGGCGCAGGCTCGCTCGCTACGCCGTGCCGCTCCTGGGCCTCGGCTTCTTCGTCGCCTTCGCCATGGCGTTCCGCGCGCTCGTGCCCGCGCCTCACCACAGCGACTTCCGACACGTCTTCCCGATGCTGAGCCTCCTGTCGCTCGCCTACGCGAGCGCCGTCGGCTTCCACGCACGTCGAAAGTCCGTGCTCCAGCACCTCGGGCTCGCGCTCGCGATCCCCTTCCTCGCGCTCTCGGTCTTCTACTTCTGGCCGAAGTACGACTGGGCCACGCGTGTGAGCGCCCGCACCGTGCGCGTGGAGCTCTCCGACTACGCGAAGCCGGTCCGCGAGGGCGCGCCCTGGGATCGCCGCGAGAACCTCATCCTCGAGGGGAACCACACCATCGAGGCGCTCGTCTCCCCCGCCCGCACCGTCTCCACCGTCGACCTCAGCCTCGACCACGACGACGTCTACGAGCTCGGCCTCCACGGCGAGTCGGGCGACAGGGTCCTGCGCCTCGGCCCGAAGCGACGGCCGCGCGGCGGGCTGTCGCGCTATCGAGAGACGCTCGATCCGCCCGTCTCGGGTGTGAGCCGCGTCACGCTGCGCGCGATCCGCGGAGATCGCTCCTACGCGCTCGGCCACCTCCTGCTCGGGCCCGATCAGCCGCGCAACGAGCCCCCGCGCAGCGAGCCGCCCAGCTCCGAGCCGCCCAGCTCCGAGCCGCCCAGCTCCGAGCCGAGCCCCTGAGCCGCACACGACCATGCCGCCGACCCCGGACCCCCCGCCCGCCTCAGCCGCTCCGCCGCGCGTCCGCGTGAAGGAGCCCTGGGCGCCCACGCTGCTCATCGTCTTCGGTCTGCTCGCGTTCTACCTGCCGACGCTCGCGCCCGGTCCGACCTTCACCGACGGCCCTGAGATCACCGTCGCGGTCGACCGACTCGGCGTCATCCACCCCACCGGCTACCCGATCTTCACCGTGCTGGCGCACGTCTTCACGCGCCTCTTCGCGGTCCCGCTGCCCGTCATCGTCAAGATCGAGGTCTTCAACGCGCTCGCGGCGGTCGGCGCCGCGCTCTTCGTCGCGCGCGCCACCCGCGAGCTCGTGCTCGGGCTGCGCGCTCGCCAGGCCGGCCTCGACGCCGCCTCGAAGGACCGCAGGCTCGAGGCCCCCGAGCTCGCGACGCTCGTCGCCGCGCTGCCCGAGTCGGAGCGCCGCGCCGCGCGCTTCGGTGGCACGCTCGCGGGCCTCGCGCTCGGCCTCTCCCCCATTCTCTGGGCGCAGGTGTGCATCCCCGAGGTCTATCCCTTCCACGCGCTCCTGGTCTCGGCCGCGCTCTCGCAATGGGTCCGATTCGAGGTCTCACGGCGCGAGCGCTACGTGGTCTGGGCGGCCCTGCCCATGGGAATGGGCCTCGCCCACCACGTCACGATGGTCTACATGCTGCCCGCGGCGGCGCTGTACCTGCTCCTGCGCAAGCCCAGCTTCTTCGCGACCTGGCTCGTCTACCCCGTCGCGCGCCTCGTGCGTCTCGCGCGCCCGGCCTTCCTCGAGCGCTTCGATCTGCGCGGCGCCTGGGGTTTACCGCTCGCCTGCCTCGCCGGCGCGATCCCGATGGCGAGCTACGCCTACCTGCTCTGGGCCAATGCGAACACCGACGGCGTGCCCTGGGGCAACGTCGACGATTGGTCCAAGGTCTGGGACCACATGACCGGCAAGCAGTACCAGCGCTTCATCGGGGTGCGCGAGCTGTCGAGCTATTGGCGGCGCACGGCGAAGACGCCCGGCCTCTTCGACGAGCAGTTCCTCCTGCACGGCGCGTTGCTCTTCTTCGTGGGCCTCGCCGTGCTCGCGCGCCGCTCCCGGGCCTTCACCGGCTTCGCGGTCGCCTACCTGATCCTCAACGTGGGGCACGCGCTGCACTACGCCGTGGGCGACTACGGCAACTACTTCCTGCCCGCCGTCGTGAGCTCCGCCTTGCTCATCGGCGTCGGCGCCGATCGCGCCTTCGCCGCCGCGCTCGCCCGCCCCGAGGTGTCTCGCCCCTTCGTGGCGCTCGGGGGCCTCACGGTCGCATTCGGGGCCGCGGCCGCCACGCTCGCCTACCACGCGCGCTACACCTCGCGGCTGGGCCGCTGGTTCTCGCCCTCCGTCCCGCTCGGCGTGGCGGCAGCCCTCGGCCTCGGGGCGCTCGCCGCGCTCGGCCTCGCGCTGTGGCTGCGCCGCGCGCGCGCTCCGCGCGTACTCCGCCTCGGGCCGGAGGTTCTGCCCAGGCTGCTCGCGGGCGCGCTCGCCGTGGTGATGATCCCCTCCGGCGTGCTCCGCGCCCTGGACCGCGTCTCTCGACCGCGCGTCGGCGCGAGCTATGGCGAGGAGCTGACGAGCACGATCCCTCGCGGGGGCGTGCTGCTCACCCAGGGCGACGGCTACCTCTTCACCATGTGGTACGAGCACCACGTGCTCGGGCGCGGCATCCACGGCGCCACGCTCGACATGGGCAACCTGAAGACGCCCTGGTACCAGCGCTACCTCTACGGCCGCTACCCCGACACCTGCGACCCTCTCGCGCCCGAACAGCCAGGGCAGCCGAGCTACGAGGAGCGCTGTGGCAGCTTCCGCAAGCGCATGGAACAGGGGCGCAAGAGCACCTGGACCTCGCTGGGCCTCTCGCGAGGGGGTAGGCGCAAGGCCCCGGTGAAGACGGAGCTACCCATCGTGCGCGGCAGCGAGGCGCGCTGCAGCGACCCCCAGCACCGACGCACGGCCGGCACGAGCTGCCGCTGCTACGGCTATGGCGAGCACACCGGCGTGGTCGAGGAGACCTGCGTGCACTCGGCCGAGGAGGGCGGAATCGCGCCTCGCAGCGATCTCGAGATCCTCGCCCACCGCATCGTCGAAGACGAGATCGAGCGCCACCCGCTCTACGAACGCAACGTCTACACGCATTGGCTCGGCAATGCGAAGGAGAACCCTCGCGGCTGGAAGGGGCCGGCCTACTTCCGCATCCCCGGCCAATACGATCTGCTCAACCGCGGCCGGGTCAACCAGATCGTCCGCCACGCCGACCTCGTGCCGCTCGCCGACGCGTGTGACCGCTCGCTCGGCAGCGTCGTCGAGGTCGGCGCCCATCGCCCCCCGAGGCCCCGCAGGCCGAACGACCCGCGTGAGCTCGCGCTGCCCAACGACCGCGCGACCTTGCTGAGCTCGAGCTACCTGAGCCCGAAGCGACGCGGCAACGACGACGACGCACGCCGCCGCTACACGCGCGGTGAGAGCGTGCACCTCACGATCGACTGGTTCGAGCGCCACGCCTACGACGCCACGAAGCCCGACAAGCTCGGAGCGCCCATCCGCGAGGGCGTGCGCGCCTGCGTCTTCGGCCCCGACCGCGCACGGGTGGGCGTCGGCGAGACGCCGTCGGGCAAGGCCCTCGCCGAGCCGCTCTTACGCACGAGCGCCGACTCTCCCACCGGCTGGTACCTCGTGCAGGCCTGCTCGGTGGGTGAGGTCGGCGATCGCGCGCCGCCCTACGAGGATCTGCCCTGCGAGCGCCTCTTGCTCGAGTACGCCTTCGAGCTCGCGCCCTGAGACGCACCCGGGCCGGCGCGCCTCAGCCCTCGACCTTGGCGAGCTCCGCGTCGATCGCCTTCTGCACGTCGGCGATCTCCTGGCGCAGGAGCAGCACCGTCTTCTTCATGCGCTCCACCTTGAGCTCGACGACCGACTTCGCCTCCTTGGCGGCGTAGCGCTCGTCTTTGACGTTGTGCAGCAGCTGGGCGAGCACCTGCTGGTTCTGGGGCGAGAGGCCGTGCACCTCCTCCTCCTCGTGCACGATCTCGGCGAGCTCCGAGTCGGTCGCGGCGCTCCTGCCCACCTGCACCATGAAGACGTCGTTGTAGGTCGCCTCGACGTCGGCCACCTGCTTCTCGATGAGCCTGGCGTTGTTGTAGAGCTCGCCCAGCTTCACCGCGAGCTCCTTGTTGCGGAAGGTCTTCACGCCGTCGGCGAGGTACAGCTGCCAGACCTCGTAATGGTAGAAGGGCGTGAGCACCGCCGGGTGGAAGACGAAGGGGTCGCTCGAGGCGCCGTGCTGCTTGTCGAACTTCGCGTAGAGCGCGTGGCACTCGGCGATGACGGCCGGGTCCTTCTTGAGCTTGAGCCCGGGCGCGTCGGCCGCGTACTCGAGGTGCAGGCAGTGCACGACCTTCTCGTCTTCGCCGAGCGCGCCGAAGAACTCGTCGAAGGTCGCGGCCATCGGGCCGAGGTTCTCCCCCGGCTTCGTGGTGTCGATCGAGCCGAGGTCCTTCTCGATGCTCGCCTCCTGCGCGAGGTTCGCGGCGAGCTCGGTCTTGAAGTCCTTGAGGAGCGCGATGTACTCGTCCTTCTCCTTGTCGCTGTCCTGCCAGCGCTGCACGGCGATCGCCGCGTAGAGGCCCACGAAGATCAGGATGAAGTCGACGAACTTGTCGACCACGAGCTCCCCGACGTCGAAGCTCGCCCGGATGCGCGCCCTTCGGGAGCCTCGCGGCACCTCGGGCGCAGCGTCGCCGTCGACGGTGAAGGACTCGGGGCCGGTGGGCTCGGGCGGGAGGGCTGCGCTCATCGGCGCGGAGGATACGAAGTCGGCGCCCGGGGTCCATACCGAAGGAGCCTCGATGGGTGGAGCACGAACGAGGCGCGAGCGCCGCGGGGGCGAGCGCGGAGGCTCAGGAGCCCTCGGAGCCCTCGCCGGAGGGCGGCGCGTCGGCGCGCTCCACCTCGTCGATGACCGCGTCGAGCGTGTCGCCCACGACGCGGTTCACGAGGCGGATCATGCCGTGGGTCGTCGACACTGCGGCGTCGTGGATCAGGTGCACGCCTCGCGCGGGCGCGGCGATCGTCGGTACGCGCTCGAGCAAGGCGAAGGGCAGCTTCGCCCGCTCGAGCTGCACGCGCTCCACCGCGAGCGAGCCGTGCTCCACGGCGTCTTGGAGGAGCTGCTTCAGGCCTCGGAGGCGCTTGGTGCGGTTCATGTGGGCTCCTCGAAGAAGCGGCGGATCGCTTCGTAGACGCGGGGGTCGTGCGCGAGCGCGAGGTGCGGGATGCCAGGCAGCAGGCTGACCTCGCAGTGCGCGTCGTCGTGCGCCGCTCCACCAGGCCTCTGCCGGAAGGTGGCGCTCTCGAGCGGCACGAGCGCGTCGCCGAACAGGGCCGCGACGCGCGGGTCGGCCGAGACCGAGCCCGCGACGAGCAGGTGGCGCATGCCGTCGAGCAGCGGCACCGGGTGCGACGGATCGCGCAGCCCGAGCACCGGCGCACGTCGGGCGCGGTCCTCGTGCCGGAGATCCGCGTCGCCCAGATCGCGGATGCCGTCGCTGCGCAGATCTGCCACCTGCGCGACGAGACGCGTCACCGGGTCGGGCACGCTGGCGACGAGCTTGCTGAAGACGCGCCCGGCGCGCTCGAGCGGCGCCCCGAGGTGCGGCGTGCCCACGTAGATCGCGCGCTCGACGAGGGGCAGCCATCGGCGCTGCTCCACGCTCGCGTCGTGACAGGCGGCGCGGATCACGAGCCCCCCCATGCTGTGACCGAGCAGCACGAGCTCGGCGATCGGGCGCGGGGCGAGCTCGACCACGGCCTCGAGCAGCCGCGCGAGCTCGGCCCCGTTGTCGGCGATGCTGAGCCCGGAGTTGTAGCGCAGGTAGAGCGGCGCGTAGCCGAGCTCCCCGGCCAGCGAGCTGCCGTAATCCGAGCCATCGGGCAGCTCCCAGACGCTCTCGGTGCCCATGAGGCCGTGTACGAGCACCACGAGGCGGCTCGCCTCCGTGCCGATCGCGTCGGCGAGCCCGGCCCGGTCGAGCTCGAGCGGCTCGCCGCGGTGCACGAGCACCATCTCGGTCGCGAGCCCGTTGCCGGAGCGCGCCAGGTGATCGCCGACGAGACCGTTCAGCGCCGCGATGGCGAGCTCGAGCTTCTTGCCCATGGATCCTCGGGTGCACGCCGCACGCGACGCCTCGCGCGGCAGCTTGCGCACGCCTCGGGCCGAGGGCAAGGCGCCCGCCCGATGCCTGGAGCACTTCCGAGCGCCCGGGCCGGACTCTCATGTACCCTCGCGCCGCGGCCCATGAAGACCGAACGACGCGAGCTGGTGCTCGGCAAGACGCTGAAGTGGCTGGGGATCGTCGGCCTGCTCGGGCTCGTGCTCTACCAGCTCCGAGGCGTGTTCACGCCGATCTTCCTCGCCCTGCTCATCGCCTACGTGCTCGACCCCATCGTCGACCGCCTCGAGCGCTGGCGTGTGCCGCGCGCGGCGGGCATCGCTATCGTGCTCGGCGGCTTCTTCGGCGCGATCGCGCTCTTCGCGCTCTTGGTCGTCCCGGGCATCGTGCGCGATCTCGTGTCGGTCGCGAAGGAGCTGCCGAGTCACCTCCAGAAGTGGATCGCCCAGGCCGAGCCGCACCTGGAGCGCGTCGGCATCCACCTCCCCCACACCGCCGAGGAGTGGGTCGCACAGCTCCCCCAGCACGCCGACAAGCTCGACAAGCTCCCGCTCGCGCGCATCGGGGACTTCCTCACGCAGGTCGTCGGCGGGACCTTCTCCGCGCTCGGCGCGGTCGTCGCGGCGATCATCGTGCCGATCCTCGCCGTCTACTTCCTCAACGACTTCGATCGTCTCACGAGCGGCGTGCGCGAGCTCTTGCCGCTGCGATTCCGCGACGAGGTCGAAGAGACGGCCGCCGAGATCGACGCGGTCATCAGCCAGTTCCTGCGCGGCCAGCTCACGGTCATGGCGATCCTCGCCGTGCTCTACGGCGGCGCCTACGCCGTGCTCGGCATCCGCCTGGCGATCCCCATCGGCATCGCCGCGGGCGTGCTCAACGTCGTGCCCTACGTCGGCAGCGCCTTCGCGCTCGTGGCTGGCCTCTTCATGGCCCTCATCGGCGGCGGCGGCTGGGGCCAGATCATCGGCGTGACCGTGGCCTACGTGGTGGTGCAGACCCTCGAGGGCTTCGTCATCACGCCGCGCATCGTCGGCGAGAGCGTGGGGCTGCGTGAGGTCTGGGTGCTGCTCGCGCTCTTCGTCGGCGGCGAGATCTTCGGGGTGCTCGGCGTCTTGCTCGCGGTGCCCGTCGCCGCCGTGCTCA